>DUPH01000433.1 GCA_012838435.1 Lentisphaerota bacterium
CTCCTGCACAGCCACGGCGATCAGATCACGTTGCTACCGGCGCTGCCCAAAAACTGGCCGCAGGGAAGTTTCGCCGGATTGCGCGCACGCGGCGATTACACCGTCAACGCAGCTTGGAACAATGGCGCACTGACGGAAGCCCACATTTTCGCAGGCCCCAACGCCACCGGAAAGCTCCGCCTGTCCTACAAAGGCAAGGCCAAAAACATAACCGTAAAACCCGGCGAATCCACTAAAGTCCACTACTAAACCGGCCACAAATCGTTTTATTTAACGCAGAGACGCGGAGACGCAGAGATTTTTTACGATGCTCACGCCGCCATTTTTACGCCCGTCATTGCGAGCCACTTTTTGTGACCACCCAGTGGTCACAAAGGTGAGGTTAAAACCTTGAACCACGTAGCCCCGCCCCGCCCGTGACCATTCACAGCATTTCGGGCGTTTTCCTGGGCTGTCTTCCCGCGCGCACCCCTCATTGCATGCCCTGTGCGCGCCCGGTGCCCATCCTCCCGCCCGTTTTTACACTCATCATTGCGACCACTGGGTGGTCGCAATAATTCAACTACACTTTTTCAAAACTGCTATACTGGCGGAACGAAAAGGGAGACAACCATGAAACGGAAAACATCCAGAAGAGAGTTTCTTGAAACGGCGTGTTGCGGTTTGGCGGTTGGGGCGTTCGCAGGCGGATGCTGCTCGTCGCGCACAAATGCCCCCGCATGCGCGGAAGCAGGGGTGCTGGGAGCTTCGGAGGACTTCCGCTTCATAGAGCCCTTTGACGGCGGCATCATCCACGAGCAAAGCGGCTTCCCGGTACTCGGAACCGTGCCGAACAACACCGGTGGCGGACACATGCTGAAGGTTAAAGTCTCCGGCGTCGCGCCCGATTCCGCGAAACTCAAACTGTTCACTGCCGACGGCAGAAACATTCAGGTGCGGCAAGGCAACAATACGTTTCAGGGCGTCGCTCTATTGCGTGACCGCGTCACCGAGATCCGGTGCCGTGCGACCATCAACGGTGTACGCCGAGAAATACGTACCCGCCCGGTCTGGGCTCAAAACTCATTTCCGCGATTCCGCTGCTATATCGACGACCACAGCTTTTTCTTCAGGGACATCGCCCGCAACAAATACAAAAGCCTGTTCGACTGTTTCTACCTTGCCAAGCTCCGCGAGCTGCACCGGAACTTCGGGGTCAAGATCAACCTCAACTGCTTCAATACCACGCCCGAGCGCGACTTCAGTCTGTCGATGTTTCCCGACACCTACAAGTCCGAGTTCGAGGACAATGCAGACTGGCTCCGTCTCGCGTTTCACTCCGAGAATGAGTTTCCTGACATCCCGTATCTGAACGCCACGCCTGAACAGCTTGCCGCCGATTTCGATCTGGTCGCCGGTGAACTGAAGAGGATCGCCGGCCGCGCCTACACCGCCGGTTTGCAAATACACTGGGCCGATGTGCCGCCGGACTGCTATAAGGTTCTGGCTGACCGCGGCGTCAAAATGCTGCCGACGCGCGGGCGCAAGCCTGACGCCAAAGACAAGAAGATCTGCGACTTCCATCTGCCGGACGAGATTCTCGCATATCTGCACGATTACCAAGGCTGGATGCATTTTGAAAGCGGCCTCATCTTTTACAGTGCCTCTGTCGGCGGCTGTGATTGGACGCCGGTGGACAAGATCGTGCCCAACATCTTGAAACGCATCGAGATCCCCGCCAAGAGCCATCTTGTCAACATCGCCGGACACGAGCAGTACTGGTGGCCGTTCTACAAGAATTTCGTCCCGGACATCTATGAGCGCTACGCTACCGCGTTCCGCTTCCTGCTGGACCGCGGTTATAAACCAATCTGGATCGAGGACGGATTTTTCGGCGGCTTACCTGCTTAAATGATTAACTTTCAACGAGCATGGACACTACACTTAAAAAGGGGACTCTCGTGAAACGCATCCCGCCACTTTTGGTCATGCTGACCGCATTCGCGTGCCATGCGGCTGAACCCGTCATCCAACCGGCAGAGGTGCGTCGCCGTCTCGCCCGCATCCAACCGGAAGCAGTACGGCTGGCGCTGGAGGACATGGCTGCTCGCTGGCCGCAACGTTGCGGTCAGACGGACCGCGCATGGTGCGCAACTCTCGGCACGCGCCGCGATGCGTTCATGGAGCGCCTTGACAAGCAGGACCCCGCCGCAGTTGCAGAAGCCGACGCACTGGTGCGGCAGGTCCGCTCCGCACTGCTGGCCAATCCGTTGCTGGATGCCGACCGGTTCTTGCTGATACGTCGCGGGGCCAACAATCTGGCTCTGCCGCAGAATTGGCAGCAGCAACGCGATGTCAACCGCAGAGGACTCACCAACGAAATCGCATTTCTTACCGGTCTGCGCGACACACCAACGGTGACCTCGCTGCATCGTGCCGAGCCCGGCACCTACATCGGCGATCTGCAACTCCACTGGGACGCGCACCGTTTGATGTTCACCGGCGAAAATGAAAAGCGCCTGCACCGCGTCTATGAGTTGGACCTCGCCGCGCCAGCACAGCCCAAGATGTTCCCCTTCATTCCGGACGATGATGTCGACAACTACGCCGGTTGCTGGCTGGCCGACGACTCGGTGATCTTTCTCTCCAACGCCACGTTTATCGGTGTGCCGTGTGTGGTCGGCTCCTCGTACGTTGCTGCGCTCTACCGCTGGATGCCTGCTGACGGCTCGATCCGTCGGCTGACCTTCGACCAAGACCACAACTGGTATCCCACGCAGATGCCGGACGGGCGCATCATGTACCTGCGCTGGGAGTACAGCGGCATCGTGCACTATGTCTCGCGTCTGCTCTTCACCCTAAATCCCGACGGCACCGGCCAGCGCGAACTGTACGGCAGTAACTGCTACTGGCCCAACGCGCTCTTCTACGCGCGCCCCGTTCCCGGAGACCCTCGTCGCTTCACCGCCATCGTTTCGGGTCACCATGGCGTGCCACGCATGGGCGAACTGGTGATGTTCGACCCCGCAATGGGACGGCGCGAAACACAAGGCGTGATTCAGCGCATCCCCGGTCGCGGTCAGCCGGTCGAAAACCGAGTCAAGGACGAATTGGTCGATGACTCATGGCCCAAGTTTCTGCACCCTTGGCCGTTAGGCGGCGGTTACATCCTCACCGCTTGCAAACCGGAGCCCGATGCGCTGTGGGGCTTGTATCTCGTTGATACCTTCGACAACATCACGCTCATCCATGAGGAGCCGGGGCAAGCCCTCTTCGAGCCGATTCCAGTCCAGCCGATTCCGCGACCAGTCGTGTTGCAAGACCATGTGAATCTTGCGGAAAAACACGGGCGGGTCAAAATCGTGGACATCTACGAAGGCCCCGGCCTTGCCGGTGTGCCGCGCGGCACCGTCAAATCACTGCGGTTGATGACCTACTCCTACGCCTACCGCGGCATGGGCTCCGAGACCGACCGCGTCGGCTTCGACGGTCCGTGGGATGTAGTGCGCATCATGGGCACCGTGCCGGTCGAGTCAGACGGATCGGCCTATTTCGAGGTGCCGGCAAACACGCCGATCTCACTCCAACCGCTCGACGAACAGGGACGCGCGCTACAACTGATGCGGAGTTGGCTGACGGTCATGCCCGGCGAACTGCAATCCTGCTCCGGCTGCCACGAGCCGCAAAACAGCAGCATCGGCTCGACGCGTCGCATGCAGGCCATGGAGCGGCCGCCCTCGCAGATCCAGCCGTGGTACGGCCCCGAACGCGGCGTCGCCTTCAACCGTGAGGTGCAACCCGTGCTGGACCGCTATTGCGTGCGTTGCCACGACGGTCGTGCCGGCCGCCCCGATTTCACGTTGCGTCCCGGCGTCTCCATCAAGACCAAGGAGGTCTACTACATCAACGCGAACAATCTTTTCCCGCCGGCTTACCTAGCGCTCTGCGCCTACATCCGCAGTCAGACTCAGGAAGGCGACAACCACTTGCAGACGCCCTGCAACTTCCATGTGTCAACGACCGAACTGTTTCAGATCCTTGAGGCCAATCACCACGGCGTGCGCCTAGACGCAGAATCGTGGGACCGGCTGACCACCTGGATCGACATGAACCGTCCCAATCACGGCACATGGAGCGAGAACGTCGGTGCCAAGCGCATGGGACGGGTCGCCGAACGCCGCGCGGAAATGCAGCGCCGCTACGCCAACTTGGACGAGGCACACGAAGTCACGTACGGCGTCGCTAAATTGGCCGCTCCGGCGTTGCCGCCTGGAGATCCGCCGCCCCCGCCTCCGCCTGCACCTGCCGTGCCGGGGTGGCCCTTCGACGCGGCCGCCGCTCGCGCCAAGCAACAAGCGCTTGGCGCGGTCACGCGCACGCTCGATTTGGGCGACGGCGTCTCACTCACGCTGACGCGCATCCCGGCCGGCGCCTACGCCGCCGCCGACGGACGCCATGTCACGATCAAGCAACCATTCTGGATCAGTGTAGACGAAGTGACCAACGAACAGTACGCGCGCTTTGACCCGCATCACGACAGCTTCCTGGAGCGGGGCGAATACATGCAGTTCACGCAGGAAGAGCGCGGCTATCCGCTCAACACACCGACGCAGCCAGTCTGCCGCGTGTCGTTCGATGCCGCCTCCGCCTTCTGTCGTTTCGCCGCGCAGCGCAGCGGTTTGCGCGTGCGCTTGCCGAGCGGCGACGAATGGGAGTGGGCCGCGCGCGCGGGCGCCGCCACACCGATGTCATACGGCGCGGTTGACGCAGACTTCAGCGCACACGCCAACTTGGCCGACGCCGTGTTCCACAAGATGGAACGGCTGCGCGGCAACATGCCCGGCGCAGCCATCCCGGCATGGCGACCGGCCATCACCAACGTGTCGGACGGCTTCCGCGTCTCGTCGCCGGTTGGCCGCTTCGCTCCCAACGCCTGGGGCCTGCGCGACGTACACGGCAACGTCTGGGAGTGGACCACAGACCGGTTGCCGGATGGGCGCGCAATCGCTCGCGGCGGTTCATGGTGGAAACGCCCGCGCTACGCCACCTTCGCGGCGCGCGTGCCGTATGCTCCGTGGCAACGGGTCTACGATGTCGGGTTCCGCGTGCTGGTCGAGTCCGAATAGGGTTTCGCCACTATTTTCTCCCCTCTTCCAACACAAGCGTCGCGTGCGTCGCGTACGCGCCACGCGGATCATGCGCATAGGCGCGCAGCGTCTTTTCGCCTAGGCCCTGATGATCACCCAAACGGTACAAGGCGCGCGCCACCGAGAGTTCACGCAGACAATTGGAGCGCTCGATGTCGCCTTCACGGTTCGAGTAGTTCTTGATCACCGGCAGGTCGGCCTGCATCGTAAATGAGTAGCCGCCCACGCCCTCTTTGGCGAGCAGCGCACCCAGCACAGGCGCCGCCGAACGGTCACCGATCGCCTCCAGCGCCATAGCCACGGCACGGAAGTGAGAAAACTCGTGGGAAGCGTCGAGCGCATTCGCCTTCCGAATGATCGCGGCAACCGCCTGCTTGGAACGGGCGCGACCCAGCGCGATAATGTAGCTGTCCACCCAGCTCACGCTACGGTTGAACTGCCCCATGCCGCGGAAGTTCCAGCCCTTGTCCCACTCGATCGCCTCCACCTTTTCGATCAGGTCACGCTCGCCGTCCGCATGTCCCATCATGGCCAAAACGTGGGCATAGACGAAACGCTCCTCGGGCTTGCTCGCCTGTTTGAAGGCCGCCTTCATCAGCGGCACGCTACGCGCGGCATCGGTCATCACCACGCCGAGCCCTTGATAGGCGTCGGGCAGGCTCTTCACCGCTTCCGCAAAACGCGAATCCGGCAGCGGGAAAGAGTCCTTCATGGTCAGCACCTCCGACGGCACGATCTTCATCTCGACCAGATGCCGCTGCAGCGCCTTCATATCCACCTTGCGCACCGTGACGCCGGCCTTGATGGCCATCGCGGCGGCGGTGCCAGCCGCGTAACCCTGATTCTGCACGTCCGGCTGCATACGCAGGATCGGCATGGCATCGCGGTGGGCGCTGATGCCGAGCCCCGTCACCAGCAGGCCCTCCAGTTTCTTCGGCAGCAGACAGCGATAGGGCAGGTTGACCCGCATACCGTGGTGCCCCGGATCTTCAATGAAAAACTGCTCGTGCACGGTGTGGCCGTGCGAGTCAAAGTTACTGTACGGCTGCACGATCACATCGGGGTAGGTGCGCTCGTTCACGACGTCGAGCGGCGTCATGTAGAACGCGCCGATCAGGCGGCGGCGCTCGCGGCTGTTGATGACCTGCGCCTGGTCCCAGATCCCCTCGCGCATGCTGTAACGAGAGCGCAGCGCAAAGAAGCAGAGGTCGGCGGCGTCAGTGTCGTCCACGAAACCGATGTCGGTATTCGTGTAACTGGCGCCCATCAGGCGCGGTGTCATTCCCACCCCTTGCAGCACGAGTTCGTCGGCCGTGATAAACTCCGTCTCCTCGCCCGCCAGCGCAGCCAACTCGGCGTTGCCGGTACCGTCGATCGCCACCTTGCAGCGGATCACACCACGCTCGCCATCCGGCGTCACCACCACCACGCCGGTCACCGCGCCGTTCTCGACCACCACGCCGGTCACCATCGTGCCGTACCAGATTTCGGCGCCGGCCTTGCGGTTCTGACTGCGGTACCACTCGGACTTGCTCTGCGAAAAAACAAGACCTGTCTCCTTCACGCCCTGATCAATCACGCTGGTGAAGCCCACGCGGTTGCCCCAGTAGTAGATGCCGATCAGGCCATCGGTCTGCACGCCACCCATCTGGTAGATGTATTCGCACACGATCGTACGTGCACCGTGGCGCGCGGCGGCGATACCCGCCGGCCCTCCGCCGGTGCCGGCACCGGCCACCATAACATCGCACTCGGCCAGCACCGGCAGCTCGCGCGCTTCCGCCGTGACAGAACCGGAGGTGTTCGACAGGTAGGGCGGCAGGGTTCTAGAGTGTTCGCCAACTTTCACGGCGGTACGCGGCGCGGACAGCTTCCCGCCAGCCACACGCACGTTGCCCAGAGCCGGGCGGCGCGCCGCCAGCTTGGCGGCTTCCGTTCCCAGACGCTCACCCACGGCCATCAGGTTGCCGGGCTTCATCAGTTGCTCGGCCGCCTGCCGCGACAGATCGGCCATGGCACTCAGCACAAACAGGAACTCCGTACCCGCCGGCTGAAAGGCCTTCAGGTCAATCGCATCGGCACCAGGCCAAGGCGCCTGCGATGACGCCTGACCCTGGATGCGGTCGGGGTGCACCAGCGACAGCGTATCGGCCGACTCCAACTGGCTTGGCACGAAGGTCAGGTCACGCGCCTTCTGCTCCGCCTCGGCAAACGAACGAGCAGAACCATCCTTCATCGGCAGATCAATCTCGCACTCGAACATTCGGCCCGCAATTGACTCAGGTGAGCCTTTGGGCGGCTTAATGCCGGTAATGCGCGCATCGTAGAGACCGAACAGCTCTTTGACGCGCAGACCCTCGGCACGCGGGGCCTCGCCCGCCACCACAACGCGCTTGAAGGTGTAGGTGCCGGCTGGGAAAGGCGTTGCCTGACCACCCGCCGCCCGCGCCATTAGACCGCGCTCCGTGGCATCGATCACCACTTTGGCTTTGATCGCTTGGCGTCCGCTGCGGTTTGCGATCACCACCCCCGACAGCTTGCCGGCGCTGTCGATCAGCGGTTCGGTCGCGTGCGTACCGGTAAGGAAGGGCACACCAGCCTTCAGCAGCGCCGTATCCAACGTCTTCTTGACTTTCAACGGCGACGTCTGATCGGCGATTCCTTGGCCGGCCGCCGACTCCTTGGCCGGATACACGTAGAACTCACCGAGCAACTGCCGCTTCATGCTGGCGTCGAGTATCGCATCGACCTTAAGGTAGCGGTGTTTGCCGACCAGCGGCAGGGTGAAAGTCGCACACTCCGGCTCCAACTCTCTCACGCGCTCCGTTGTCTCGCCCAGCACCTTCCAGCTTTGTTTATCCTGACTACCAGACACGCGGATTTTGGCGGTCGCAAAGCCCGACCCCCACTCGCGATGAAAAACCGCAGCGACAAATGAACCCAGTTCAACCACAGCCCCTAGATCCAGCTCGAACGAGACATCCTCCTCAAACTGCACACTGTGGATAGGCGCGTCAGTCCACTTGCCGTCCGCCAACATCTTGCCGTCGATATCCTTGTGCGCTGCGGCCGATACCTTGTCGGCCTTGTACGTGAAGGGCAACGACTCAGGACGGCGCTTTTCCGGCATGAACATCTTCGTGATCAGCCCACAACGGGTGTCATCGTCACTGGCGAGCCGCAACCTGAGCTTACCCGCCATATCCTCACCGAGATAGGGCCGCGGCGCGGCCACAAAAACCTTGGCACCGGCCTCCGCCGCTTTGAGCGCCGCCGCCACGGCACCGGACGAACCGCCGATCACCACCACATCCACATCCTGGACGAGCGGCAGCGACTTCTCTCCCTCAACGATACCGGCCGCACTTGCGATCCCGGCCAAAAAAACAGCACTCCACACCAAGCATTTCTTCATACTCTTCTTCGTCCCTCCCGATTGCGTGTTGACAACCAACGCGGGCGCAGCCCGCAACCCAATTCAATCTCACACAAAGGCCACGAAGGCCACAAAGTTTTCCATCGCGTGAAACAACCGAGCAGCACCCTCCCAAAAATCTCTGCGTCTCTGCGTTAAACTCCTAACTCCTAAATCCTAAATCCCAAATCGCGCCCCGCGCGTCTCAGCGTTCCGCGCGCCGCGCTTTCGTCCGCCCGAATATCCATCGCCGCACGGCCAGGCGCAACAGGTCAATCAACATGCGACTGCCACTCGAAAACACCTTCACCGTAGAGTGCCCGCTGTAGTCCCAGCGCACCGGCACCTCTGCCACGTTGTAGCCCAGATCCCGCGCCATGGCAATCATCTCGACATCAAACGCGAAGCGTCGCGTACGCATCCTTTCAAAGATGATTTTTGCAGGCTCGGCACGGAAGAGCTTGAAGCCGCACTGCGTGTCTTTGAAGTTATGGACACCGGCCAAACGGACCAGCAAATTGAAGATGCGGCTCAGCACACGCCGATGAAACGGCGGCGGCTTGCCGATGTGCGCACCGCGCACCGCGCGCGAACCGCAAGCAATGTCCGCGCCTGCGTCCAGCGCATCCTTGAGCTTGCGCCAGTCCTGCAGCGGGGTCGACAAATCCGCGTCCGACATCAATATCAACTCGCCGCCAGCGGCCAAGATACCAGTGCGAACCGCATACCCCTTACCTTGATTCACCGCATAGCGGAGCAACCGCATGCGGGGATCGTTACGGTCGGAAATCAAATCGTTGATGACCGCCGCGCTCGCCTCGGGCGATCCGTCGTCCACAAAAACCACGTCGATCTCAACCCCCTGCGCCTTCTCCTCCGCCATAAACGCGACGATCTGCCGCAGCGAACTCTCGAACCTGAGATGCTCCTTGTAAACCGGTATAACCAACGTCAACGTCATCGATTCCCCCTTCTCCCCTTACCACGCGCGGCAGAGGAGCCCTTTGAGATAGAGCCCTTCTGGGAAGCAGAGCCCTTCTGGATGATCCTCGGCTTGCTGTAACCGCGCGATCACTTGAATATCACGCTTCGCGTCCACCGCCGCGTCGGCGACGACCTTATGGAACAGATCCGGCGTCATCAAACCGGAACACGAGAATGTGGCCAGCACGCCGCCGGGACGCAGCAGCTTGATGCCCAGCAGATTGATATCCTTGTAGCCGCGCGACGCTTTCATCAGGCTTCCCTTGGACTCTGCAAACTTGGGAGGGTCCAGCACCACCAAGTCGAAGCTGCGTCCCTGATCGCGAAACGTACGCAGCACCTCGAACACATTGCCCTGAATGAAGGATGACTCCTCGACGTGACACGTATTGAGCGCGGTATTGGATTTAGCGAGTGCCAATGCCTCTGCCGAGAGATCGACATGCGTGACCGAGGCCGCACCGGCCGCGACCGCCGCGATCCCGAAGCCGCCCGTATAGGAAAAGGCGTTGAGCACGTCACCCCCGTTAGCGTACCGCTTGATACGCTCGCGGTTTTCGCGCTGATCCAGATAAAACCCAGTCTTGTGTCCGGCCCGCACATCCACCTGATAGCGGCATCCGTTCTCCACGATCTCGATCCGCTCCGGCGGCGGCTCACCCGCCAGCACGCCAGAAACCTGCGGCAGCCCCTCATGTGCGCGCGCCTCCATATCCGAGCGCTCGTAGATGCCGCGACAGGGGAAGTAGCGCTGGAGTGCGTCAACGATCACACGCTTCCAGTACTCGGCCCCTACAGTCGTGAACTGGCAGACGATCCAATCAGCATAGCGGTCGGCGATCAACCCCGGAACACCGTCCGCTTCCGCATTGATCAGCCGAAAAGCATTTGTTGCTCCGTCGCCCAAGAACCCCGCACGCGCACCCACAGCACGCGCGATGCGGTCGCTGACAAACGCGTCATCCACCGTGACCTCGGGATCGAACGACCACATGCGCACGCGGATCTGCGACGCAGGCGAAAACGCGCCCGTGCCGAGCGGCTTGCCGTCGGCGGCGATGACCCGCACGCTTTCGCCAGGTTCCGGCGCGCCGTCCACGCTGCATATCGCACCAGAAAAAACCCACGGATGCCGGCGAACTACGGAAAAATCCCGATTAGGATGAAGAGTGATAGATGTCATGGGAAGTAGTTTAGCAAAGAACAGCCGCAAAGAAACGCCCGTTTTTTAGACATGACTGACCCGATTGACATGATTGTTGTGCCGTGCGCGGCGCGACGACAAAATAATGCACTAATGAACTCATGCACTAATGAACTCATGCACTAATGAACTCCGCACAGCGGTCAACCACCCCTTTGCGGCGCAACACGGCTTCCGTGGCGCGGGCGCCCAGAGCGCGGCGCGCCTCTGCATCGTTCATCAGACGCTCAATCTCGTGCTCCAACGTCGCTTCATCGGGCACCTGTATCAAGGCATCGGCCGCCAGCAGATCGGACATCACCGGGCGGAAGTTTTCGGTGTACGGACCGACCAGCGTCGCTGCGCCGCAGAGGCAGGGCTCGATCATGTTCTGCGCCCCGTGCTCGTATAGGCTTTTACCCACGAACACGATCTGCGCGTTGCCGTAAAACCCCATCAGTTCGCCCGTAGTGTCGGCCAGAATAACGGGCGGAGAGGCAGGATCGATATCTGACAGCGGACGGGTATTTTCGCCGGATGGTTCATGGAGCATCCCTGTTGATTTCCGCACGCATGCAAAACCGGCGCGTTCGATCTCCGCCTGCACGGCATCGGCTTTTTCAAAGTGGCGCGGCACCAGCACGAGGCGCAGGTCCGGATGGCGTGTCCTGAGATGGCTGTAAATGCGGAGCAGTGCCGCGTCTTCACCGGGCCATGTCGAGCCGCCCAGCAGTATCGTACGCGCCGGGCCACAATCCACCCGCGCCAGAAACGCGGCGACCTCCTGCTCTTTAGCGGGGTTCCTGATCGCCACGTCGAACTTGAAACTGCCGGTCACCGTGATACGCTCCGGATCGGCACCTGCGTCCACGAGGCGTTGCTTGTCGGCCTCGGACTGCGCTAAAATCGCGGTGAACGTGCGCAAGACCGGCCCGAACCAGAAGCGCAGACGACGGTAGCCGGGTGCCGAGCGGTCGGAGACCCGTGCGTTGATCAGAAAGAGCGGCACGCCCCGCCGATGGCAAGCGCGGATCAACGTGGGCCAGATTTCGGACTCCGTCAGAATCAACGCGCGCGGCCGAATCGCGGCCAGAGCCCGGCGCACGCAGAGCGGAAAATCCAGCGGGTTGTACACGAGCACATCCTCGGGACCGACCTGCTTTTCGGCTTCGCGCCATCCGGTGGAACTGGTGGTACTGAAAACAAAACGGAGACCGAGCTCGCGCGCCCGCATGGCCCGCATCATCTGTCCCGCCACATAGACCTCGCCCACGCTGACAGCATGAATCCAGACCGCGCCCTGCATTTGTTGCAACCGCGTGAGCACGTCAGCCGGATAGCGTCCGAAGCGGTCGCCCATGCGGCTGCGGTATCCACCGCGCCGCTTCATGCGCAACAGGAAATGCGGCAGCATCACGACGTAGGCCACAGCAAACAACACGTTGTAGAGCCACCACCTCATCGCGCAACTCCGTTCCCGGCCCCCGCCAAGGCATAGGCGCGGAACCACGCAACAAACCGGTCAAGACCCTCCTCCAGCGTCGTGGCAGGCTGATATCCGGTACGAGCCTGAATCCGCGCGAGGCTCGCCCACGTCGCGGGGATATCGCCGGGCGGCAGTGGCGCGACCTCAATCTGCGGCGTCACACCCAACTTCTCCGCCAGCAGGCGGACCGCGCTCAGCAGCACGACCGGTCGTCCGCTGCCCACATTGAAAAGCTCATACCGAGCGTGTAGCGGCATGTCGATGCAGCGCACGATGCCCTCCACCACATCGTCGATGTGGGTGAAATCGCGGCTCACGTCGCCGCCCTGAAACACTTGCAACGGACGGCGCTGCGACAGCGCGTCGGCAAACAGGTAGAGCGCCATATCGGGCCGACACCACGGGCCATACGCCGTGAAGAGCCGCAGACCGACGCACGGGATACCGTAGAGTTGCGCGTAGGTATGCGCCATCAGCTCATTCGCCCGTTTCGTGGCGGCGTAGAGACTCACCGGCCGGTCCGCAGGCTGCTCTTCTGTAAAGGGCAGCACGGCACTGTTGCCGTAGACCGAGGATGAGGAGGCATACACCAGACGCGGCGTAACCGCCGCATGGCGGCAGCACTCGAGCAACGAGAGAAAGCCCTCCACGTTGTTCTTCTGGCAGACGAACGGCGCATTGAGCGACGCACGCATGCCGGGCTGTGCCGCGAGATGCACGACGCACTCTGGTTGAAACTCCGCGAATACGCCCTGCAACCGCTCCCCATCACACACATCGCATGTGATCAGGCGCGCCTCTTGGCCCTCGTCCACCGCACGTCCGACGAGCGCCGCCCAGCGGTCATGTTTGAACTGCACGTCGTAGTACGGCGTAAAGGCATCGATGCCCGTCACCGCGTGTCCGTCGCGCAGCAGACGCGCCGTCAAGTGGGCACCGATAAAACCCGCCGCTCCTGTCACCAGTATCCGCATAACCGCTTTGCCTCGTGCGCCGGGGCGTTACAGGAGCGTCACGCCGCGTTCGCTGAGGTACGCCTTCAGGTCACCGATGCCGATCTCACCAAAGTGAAAGATCGAGGCAGCCAGCAGGATCGTGGCTCCCGCCTGAACGGCGTCGTAGAAATGCTCAAGCGTTCCGGCGCCGCCGGATGCTACGACCTCCGCCGAAACGGCCTGTTTGATCGCACGGATCACCGGCAGGTCATATCCGGTGCACGCGCCGTCGCCCGCCTTGCTGGTGGGCAGGATGACCGGCACACCGAAGCCGTCCACGCGCTTGGCCCACTCCACGGCGTCCGTGCCAGTCGCGGTACGGCCGCCGTCGATATAGACCTCGTACCCGGACGGCAGCGTCGCGCTACGATCCACGTCGATCGCCACGGTCACCTTGTCGGCACCGAACGCGCGAATCAACTCCGGCACCAGTTCCGGCTTGCGGAATGCCGCACTGCTGATCGACACCTTGTCGGCACCAGCCGCGAGCACCGCTTCAGCGGTCGACACGTCGGAGATGCCGCCGCCCACCGTAAAGGGCACGGTCACGGCATCGGCCACGCGCCGCACCACATCCAGCAGTGTGGCGCGTCCCTCAACCGTCGCCGTGATATCCAGCATGGCGAGCTCATCGGCGCCTGCGGCACAATAAGCGCGGGCGCATGCGACAGGATCACCCGCGTCACGGATATCGACAAAATGCACGCCTTTGACGACGCGTCCCTCCTGCATATCCAGACAGGGCATGATCCGAACAGGTTGACTCATTACAAACAGACTCCTTGCGTTGGGTCGCAACCCTCACGCGCACTAGACCTTGAAGTACTCTTCCCAACCCTTACGCGGGGGCTCACCGATCCGCAACAACGCCTGAGCGGCGTCGTGATTGGTGATCTTGCGGGTCTTGGGATCAAACTCCAGCTTGGCGTTGACATTCTGCACGATGATGCCGAGGCACATGAACTGGCAGAGCGGACCGGACACCGCGAAGCGCGAACGGCAGACCTCCTCGCCCTTGACGCCGAGCAGGAAGTTCTTGTAGTGATTCGAGGGGCTCTTCGGAACCTGCGGCAGCGTGGCCTTCACCGCATCGGCTTTTTCACCGCCGATCACCGAGAGCGTGGAGCCGTGCGAACCGCCCTTGAATATCACGCCGTCACCGTAAATCTCCTTGCCGGGCGGCAGCGCCTTGCCTTGGTCAGAGCCGCCGAGCGACGCCGGCGCGTTGCTGTTGGTCTTGACCCCGTGGAATCCCTCCGGCAGTTCAGGATGGTTGCCCACACCGTCGTACCAGTACACATCGCAGGCCGGCAGGCCCGGTCCGCGTGCCGGCACCTTGAAGAGCAGCGTAGAGGCCATCGGGAAGACGTACGGATTCCACCCTTCCATTTTGAGCGGCTCGACCGACGTCGGCAGGCCCCACTTCAGGAATTCGTGACCGGTATCGAGAATGTGGGCACCCCAATCGCCCAACGCACCGTTGCCGAATTCATAGAAGCAGCGCCAGTCGCCATTGAGATACTGCTCGGTGAAGTCATGCTCCGCGACATGCGCCAGCCAGGTGTCCCAATCCACGTTGTTGGTGTTCGGCTGTTTCGCGATCGCCTTTTTGATGGCTGCGGGATCGCCCTTCCACTTGTGCCAGCGGCGACCGCCATTCATGTGGGCCACGAACTTGGTCACATTGTCGAGGACGCCGGCTTCCTGCCAGGTCTTGAACTGAAAGTAGTTGCCGTCGGAGTGGCCTTGGTTGCCCATTTGCGTGGCGACTTTGTACTTCTGCTCAGCCGCCATCAGCAGATCGATCTGATTGAACGAATGGGCCAGCGGCTTCTCCACGAACACGCCCTTGCCACGACGCATCGCCTCCATCGTGATGACGAAATGCGAGTGGTCCGGCGTGGCGACCAACACCGCGTCGATCTCCTTGTCGTGCTTGTCGAACATCTTGCGGAAGTCAGTGAAACGCGGCGCATTGGGAAACTTCTGCAACGTTTTTTGCGTCCGCTTGCCCCCCATCTCTGTGTCGCACAACGCCACGATGTTACAGAGGCCCGTGGCAAACAATGCGTTGATGTCGCCCGCGCCCTGATTGCCGATGCCGCAACAGGCGAGGTTGACCTTTTCATTGGGACTGGTTTGTCCGGCTACACGTAGAAAAGGAAATGCCGCGCATGCCGACGCGACGCCCGTACGTTTAAGAAATGACCGACGTGAATACGAAATGCGTTCCATAATGTCTCTCCTTGCTCTTACTCGTTTGTGTGGTGCGGGATTAAAAATTATCAGGGACGGGTGGCCGTGCGGGCGCGTTACGCTTCCGAGCCGCCGCTTGGCCAGCCATGGCGGCGGCCGTGATGGCCTTGATCTCTGAGGTCGGAATCAACATGGCGGACAA
>DUPH01000434.1 GCA_012838435.1 Lentisphaerota bacterium
GCGCACCGTCCGCAGGCGAGCCGCCGTACACGGCACGCACGGCGAGCAATGCGTTGGAAGAGAGCGAGACGGCAGTGTTGCCCACCACCGCGCTCTTGTTCGTGAGGGCCGATCCCGTGCCGCCGCGTAACTGCGCGTTGCCGGCGAGGATCAGTTCCGCGCGCGAGGTACCGCCCATCGTCATTTCGATCGACGACTGATTGCTGAGCGTGACCACGGCGTCGTCCGTTGCCTCAAAGCGGCCGTAGGCGTCATCCGTGTTGGGTGCCAGGCACATCCAGTTGCCGACAACGGGACTGACGGAAAGCGTGGCGCGGTCCTTGAGCGTCACGTAGGCGCGCGCCTGTTTCGCGTCCCCCATGTACAGCACACCACCGCAGACAACCGCGGCGTCGTCCTGCGCCAAAAGATGCCCCACGGCATTCGAGGACGAACCCATATAGAAGCTAGACGCACCGTCGAAAAGACCGTGGTCCGTCACCGTCACAATACCGGTGGAACACTGCGTGTTACCGAAATAGACGCTATTATGCGAATAGAAGGATGCGTTCTCACGAACGTCGATGCGCCCCTCGTTGCGCAGGTTCACAGCGCTCATATTGCCCGCACCGAGCCTAACGCCGTTCGTAACCTCCATGCGCGCCGTGCATGTGAGGTCCAGCAGTCCGATCGACTGCCCCAACCCGATGGCGGACCGGTTCCCAAGGAAAAGTCCGCCCCACGAAACGACCACCGCGTCATTCGTGACATGCACCCAAGTGGGGCCGGCGTTTGCATTCTGATCTTTGAGGTAGATGCCATTGAGCGAGTGGCGTCCACCCAGAAACGTGGTGTGCGTAACGGCATTACCACGCTGCTGGATTTCGGCGGAGCCGTTGAGCGTCGCCTCTGGATGGATGTTAAAATATACCTCGCCGCCGTTCGAACCGAGGTAGAGCGGCCTGGCCATGTCGAGCGTTCCGCTCCAGAGGTCGAACTTCTGCTTCGATATGCCCGTCGATTCCCAGGTAAAAAGGGCGTCGTCAAAACGCCAGACGCGGACTGTGTTTGACACCGTAGAGAGACCTTCGAAATTAAAGATGTGCGTACCCGTGAGGTTCTGACAGAACGGCACGCCCCACCACTCGGTGACGGATTTCAAGCCCTTCTTCTCCCAATAGGTGCCGCGCGTGTCGAGTGTGAGCGTGTGCGTACCATTGCCCGTGCCGAGAAAGATCGTGCCGGAGTTCTCGACGAGACCCTCCGGCGGCGCCTTGATCGTCACGTCGTTCGCTTGGAAGTTGATATAGCCGTATTTCCCGTCGATGCCGTTTGCCGGCACCTCGCCGCCCGTCCAGTTTGCGGCATCATTGTAAAAGCCCTCCGTCACGGAGGAAAGCCACTGCACGCGGTGCGCCGCATCGACCCTCTTCCTGCCCGTGTTTCATGGGCGGGACGCCCATGTCACGAGGGGGTTTTGCAAGAGCCTCAGCGTAATCGGTTAGTGACAGGGGCATGCGAGTTGAGTGCGTGGTTTGTGCCCATTTTGGTACTCACGAGTCAGGCGAAAATACCAGTGCGGCGGCAAGCGGTATTCCGCGCGACGCCGCTTTTTAAGCACAAGTGCGGTGGCAGGGTGGCGCGCAAAAGCGGTGCAGCGACCCGCGCGCAGCGCGGCTCTTGTCATCGCACTCCAAATTTTCCGCCGCGCCACGCGCGGCACAACCTTTATGCGCCCGCGCAGCGGGAAATCACGTCAATCTTGTCAATCATGTCTAAAAACGCACCCCCTTTTCGTCAGGAACGCATGGTCTTCGCACTCCCCCGTCACCAACCAAACACTGAAGGGGTGACTCCGTCCCTGTTAATCTTGTATAATGCGGGCAACAACAGAAAACGAAGGAAGCTGCCGCGATGAATGTCGGCTGATGCGCACTGACGACTCACCAGCGATCGGCGCGGCGATGGCAGGTGTTTGAGGGTGTGACTGCTAAGAGGTATGAGTGTATCCATGCGTAGAATGATTTTGGCCATAATGGTGTCCGTCTGCGCGGCGGCAGCAGCGCGGTCGGAAGTTGTGGACCTAGGCGAGGTTTTCAGCAAGGCAGAGAGCTGGACGCTCGGCGCTGAAACTTTTTTGGGTGACTACCAGAAGTTCGGATTCCGTTTCCTTGACGACAAAGGCAGCGCGATGTCGTCCGACAAAGAATCGTTACAATTCTTAGGCCAACCGGTTTTCGAAGCGCGCGTCTACTTCACGGCATCATCGCTGCGCCGGATTGAGCTTTCAGTCTACAACAAGGGTGATGCTGGCGTAAGAGACCGCGAGGCTTTTGACGCACTGGCGGAGAAGACTAAGGCGGACATAAGCGGCCACTTGCAGGACAACGGGATGGCCGGCAAGACGACCAGCGAGCGCGCTAATTACGTGGTCAAGCGTCACCAATGGGTCAAACGCACGCCGGGCGTGCAACTGGAGTGGGCTTATGTCGAGCCGCACCGTTCGCGCGGTGAAAGCGTAGCGTACAATGCCGAGTACATCAAGGTGGTGATGGTGCCGCTCAAAAAAGGCGGAAGTCCGATGACCGCGATCACGGGGGGAATGCAGGCGAACCGTGCGAAGAGCGGCAGAGTCATAAAGGAAAATGTGCAACGCAATGAAGATGGGGATGTCTGGATCGAAAACGTACCGATGGTCGACCAAGGCCAGAAGGGTTACTGCGCGGCGGCTGCATCGGAACGTATACTGCGCTATTACGGGTTGGCGGTAGACCAGCACCAGATCGCCCAACTCGCAGAGACTGCGGCGGAGGGTGGCACCACGATCGAGGGCATGGCCGTAGCCGTGGGCAAGATCGGCCGACAATTCCAGTTGGACAAACGTGATCTGATCTTGATCGATTCAAAGGGCAGTTTCGAACGCAGCGAACACATGAAACAGCTTGATCGGTATAACGCTACGGCAAAGAAAAAAAAGGCGACCGTGATAGACTGGAAGGAGTTTACGACCGACAATGTGGTGGACCTGCAGGCGATTTGGCAAGCGATGGACCCCGAGATCCTTCTGACGGCCAAGAGCACGGAGCGGCAGGACATGAACAAGTTTATGCGAAACATCAAGACCTATACCGAACAGGGGGTACCGTTGTTGTGGTCGTGCCTGGTGGGTATGTATCCGGAAGAGCCGGAACTAGGTCAGCCCGGTATTTTCGGTCATGTACGCCTAATCATCGGCTATAACGAAAAAAACAACACGTTGCTTTATTCGGATTCATGGGGGCCGCGCCATGCCTTGAAGCGTCTGCCTTTTGATCAGGCGTGGGCAATGACCAAGGGGCTGATCGTTCTAAAACCAAGAGATGTGAGGTAACGCAAAAGAAATGAACGCAAAACAAGCCACACCGCATACCCTTACGGGAATTTTGGTTGACCCTGTCCAGAAAACCAGTTTCGGTGCCCGTCTGACCCTTTCGAAGCAAGGTACGATCGCCGCAATCGAGCACGAGCCTGATCCCGATCCCGGCTATATCTTGCCCGGCTTTGTCGACGCGCATGTCCACATCGAAAGCTCGATGCTCACCCCCGCCGCCTTTGCACGCGCGGCCGTAACGCACGGCACGCTCGCCGCCGTGGCCGATCCCCACGAAATCGCCAACGTGCTAGGCGAGCGCGGTGTGATGCTGATGCTCGAACTCGCCAGCCAAACACCGTTCGTCTTCGGCTTTGGTGTCCCCTCCTGTGTACCGGCCACTCCCTTCGAAAGTGCTGGCGCGGAACTGGGGCCCGAGGCGGTTGCGCGCCTGCTCGATCTGCCCGGCATCACGCACCTTGCCGAGATGATGGACGTGCCCGGTGTGCTCAAAAATGATCCCGCCGTCCGCGCCAAACTTGATGCTGCGCACCAGCGCGGCCTGCCCGTCGACGGGCACGCACCCGGTCTCCGCGATAACGCCATGCGCGCCTATGCTGCAGCCGGCATCACGACCGATCACGAGAGCCTCTCCTTCGAAGAGGCGCGTGAGAAACTCAAGGCCGGTATCAAGCTTCTGGTTCGCTACGGTTCGGCCGCGCGCCGCTTCGAGTCCTTCCTGCCGCTGTTGCCGCGCTTCCCGGACCTCTGCATGCTGTGCAGCGATGACAAGCATCCGGACGACCTGTTGCGCGACCATATCAACTTTATCGCGGCCACCGCCTTCCGGCAGGGGCTCGCCCTTCAGACCATCCTGCAGGCGGCTTGCGTCAACCCCGTGCGCCACTACCGTCTCCCGCTCGGTCTGCTTCAACTCGGCGACAGCGCGGACTTTCAAATCGTCGACGACCTGCGCACCTTCCAACCGCGCGAAGTTTGGTTGCGTGGGCAATGTGTCGCCCGCGATGGCGTCTCGTTCCTGCCCGCTGGTGAGCCGCGCGTCGAAAACAATTTCGCGGCACGCCCTATCAATGTCGACGCACTGCGCATCCCGGATCAGCCCGGGTGCCGTGTGCGGGTCATTGGCGTTCGCGACGGCGAAGTCACCACCGCCCACCTGCTGGAGACGCCCAGCGTGGATCAGGGCGCAGTCGTCGCCGATCCCGGACGCGACCTTGCAAAGCTCGTTGTCTGCAACCGTTACGTCCCCGCCGCTCCTGCGATCGGCTTGGTCAAGGGGTTCGGTTTGCGGCGTGGTGCGCTCGCCACCAGTGTCGCGCACGACTCGCACCATGTGATTGCGATCGGTGCCTCGGACGATGCCTTGGCAGCCGCGATCAACGAGGTGGTTCACCACAGCGGCGGCCTGGCTGTGGCCGACAGCAACCGTAAAATCCTCACCTCCCTGCCGCTGCCGCTGGCTGGCCTGATCTCCACCGAGCCTGCCGAACAGGTGGCCAGGGCGTATTCGGATTGTGACCGCCTCGCGAAGATTTTAGGTTCGCCACTCGCGGCGCCTTTCATGACGCTCTCCTTCCTCTCGCTCTCGGTCATCCCCAGCCTGAAGCTCACGGACAAAGGACTTTTCGACGGAGAAGCCTTCCGTCATGTTTCTCTTTTCGAGGAGAAACATGACGAATTTAGGAGTTAGGATTTAGGAATTAGGAGTTTTTTATCCCAATCGGGATCGCTATCGGTATCGAAACTCGTAACAAAGCCTATAAGAAAGGTTCAAGCATGAGACAGATAGACCCTTATGAACCCTGCATGTGCGGCAGCGGCAAAAAATATAAATTTTGCTGCTACCAAAAAAAGAACGATGCGGCCGCCCCTTCAACGGCGGGTCTTAGCAGTTCCGCGCACACCAAAGACGTTTTCGCTGATTTGTTTGCCGCAGATGAGGACAAATGCCTTGAGAGCTTTGATCTGAACCAAAAAGGGCTGCAACTGATGCGCAGCGGGGATCTGGAAGAGGGCCTGCCTTATTTTCGCAAAGCGATAGCTACAATGCCGCAGATCTATACCGCCTCAAACAATCTCGCACTGTGCCTTCTGGTATTGGGCAGGCTGGATGAAGCCATACAGGTACAAAAAGAGGGCCTGATGGCCTCGCCCTTCCCCAACCCTTTCGGTCTGGCTAACATGGCCACTTTCCTGTATATCAGCGGCGACGAGATCGGTTGCCAACGCAATATCGATGAAGCGGTGAAGCTCAAGATGCCGAGCAGCGATGCCTGTGTCAAGGTCTGCGAAGTCCTCGCACGCTTGCGCCGCCACCAAGACATCATCGACTTGGTTGACCGGTGCGAGTTTGACGATAATCCGAACATGTTCTTCTATTCGGGTGTGGCCGCCGCCAACCTTGGTGCTTTCGAACGTGCCCAAAGGGATTTACGCCGTGTGGGTATCGGCTTCCCTAAATCTGGCGTCGTGCGCCGCTACCTGCAGCATATCAAAGAAAAGACACCGCCGCACACCGTTCGCGGCGATTGGCCTTATGTGTCTTCCATTCATGAAGTATGCCCGGCATCCCTTTTTTCTGCCGGCATGCGTACAGACCCCGACAGTTGGGTGGATCGCCGTGTGGCCGTGGATTTCTGCGAAACGTTTCTGAACGAATCAGTAGCGGATTGGGAGGAGATCGTCGCGCTAATATCCACCATCAAACATCCTGAGGCCGTCAATCTGCTCTGGCTGATCGCCAAGGGACGTTTCGGCCCGGACGAATTGCGCATCAGAGCGGCGACAGAATTGTCAACCCGCGATGAGTTGGCTAAAGATCAGAAAATTGAAATGTTTCTTAAGGGCAGGACTACGGAAGTTGCGCTAGGCGGCATACAGATCAACCCCGACTTCCGGTTCGGAAACCCATTGCCTGAGAAGTTGGACAAAAAATACGAAAAGGCCGTCCTCGCAAGCGAAAAGGGCAACGCTGATTGGGAAAAGATCGAGCAAGTTTTTTTGGAGATTTTAAATGAGGAGCCCGATTATTATCCGGCGCGTTACAATTATGTGATCGCTCTGCTGAGGCAAAATAAAAACAATGAAGCGTTGCCAATTTTGCGTGACCTTGTCGCAAAATATCCCGATTACCTTTTTGCGCGCGCCACGCTCCTGCAACTGTTGTTGCTGTTAAATCTTGATGATGAAGCCGACGAGCTGGCCCAATCGACGACGTTGCCGCAAGAAACGCACCCCGCCGCCTTTGCCACATGGATGGTCGCGCAAACCGTTTACCATGAGGACGCCGAGCGTTATGACGAGGCCTACTCATGTATACGTGCCGCGCATGAGTGCGCGCCGCAACTGACGTCTGTCAAACGCTTGTGGGAAGCCTACAAGGACTGGGACGAGGACGAAGACGAGGACTGGGAAGAAGACGAGGATGAGTTGTAAGAGCGATAGAATCGACTGAATCGACAGAATCGAATGATTCGAATCTTTCGGTTCCATCGATTCCCTCGACCACTTCTCACCTCTCACCTATTACCTATTACCTAAAAAAAACGGGCGCCGGCGACTCCTCGCC
>DUPH01000435.1 GCA_012838435.1 Lentisphaerota bacterium
CGGTTGACAAAAACGAAATCGCCGGAGATCACCACGCCGGACCACAGCACCTCACCGGCTCTAACGCTGGCACCGTTGGCGACGCCGCCCGCGAGCCGTACAGGACGACGATAGGCGTCGATCTCGACGGCGTCGTTCGGCACGTAATGCGGCACACCGGCCACGACCACCGGCATGTATCCCGGCTTCTTGCTGCTGTCGCTCGGCATGAAATTCACGGTGCCGGACGTCTTGGCACGCACGGTCTTAAACGACGTGCCGGTGACCAGCCACTTGAAGAACTTGAGCGGCTGCTGATCCAGCACCGTGGCCGCCGACGGTGGACGCGCCTCAGAATGAATGCCGTAGAGCGTCGGCTGCATCGACCCGGTCGGGATTTTAAAAGGCTGGTAGAAGTAGGCACGGAAGGCCATCGCCACCGAGATCGCCACCACCAGCACGTCGAAATTTTCGCGCCAGCCGGCATACGGCTTGGGCGGGTTGATGCGCGTAATACAGGTTTCGAGCGCACTGCCCGCATCCTCCATCGCCTCGCCTTCGCGCGCAGTGTATGCCTCTCGCGCCCGGGCAATATGCTCATTCAACGATGTCAGATCGTCGGCACTCATGATGTCTTCACGGCTGCACCGCAACGTGCGCGCGTGGTGCAGCACGGCCTTGAGCTGCTTTCTGATCTTTCGCTTCTCAAAATAATTCACGCTTGGACTCCCCTTTTCCGCCGCCTTTACAATCAATCGTCCTTAGATGACCCCTTGAGCACGGAGATAAAGGCGGACTGCGGCACATTGACCTGCCCGAACTCTTTCATACGCGCCTTGCCGGCCTTCTGCTTCTTCAAAACCTTCTGCTTGCGCGTCACGTCACCGCCGTAAAGCTTGGCCAAGACATCCTTGCGGAATGCACGGATATCCTCACGGGCAATGATCGTGCGCCCGATCGCGGCTTGCACCGGGATCTTGAACATGTGCGGCGGGATGGATTCGGACAACGCCTTACACATCTGACGACCGCGCGCAACCGCCTTATCGCGGTGCACCAGAATTGAAAAGGCGTCCACCAACTCGCCGTTGAGCAGGATGTCCATCTTGACAATGTCGCTCGCCTGATAGCCGTACGGCTCGTAATCCATCGAGGCATACCCGCGGCTCACGCTCTTGAGCATGTCATGGAAATCAATCAGGATTTCGTTCAGCGGCAGGATGAAAGTCAGGATCACGCGCCGCGTGTCGAGACTCTCGGTGCCCTTAACCTCACCGCGTCGTTCCAGTGCAATGCGCATGATGTCGCCGATGCACTCGCTCGGACAAATGATCGTGGCTTTGATCATCGGCTCTTCGATCTGCTCGATGCGCGTCACATCCGGCAACTGCACGGGATTGTCCAACTCCAGCACTTCACCGTCTTTGAGCAACACACGGTACACGACCGACGGATGCGTATTGATGATGTCCAGATCGAACTCGCGGCGCAACCGCTCCTGAACCACCTCCATGTGCAGCAGTCCTAGGAACCCGCAACGGAACCCGAAGCCCAGCGCGACCGAACTCTCAGCATGGAACGTGAAGGCGGAGTCATTCAGGTGCAGCTTCTCCAGTCCGGCGCGCACCTTCTCAAACTCGTCGCTGCTGACCGGATAGACGCCACTGAACACCATCGGGCGCACCTCTTTGAAACCAGGCAGCGGCTCGGTTGCTCCATCCTTGACCCAAGTCACCGTGTCGCCGATCTTGATATCAGCCGGGTCTTTGATCGCACCGACCAAGTACCCTACCTGCCCCGCTTCGAGCACGTCAACCGGCTTTTGATCCGGGCTAAAGATACCCACTTCGCGAAGTTGCGTGGTCTGGCCGCTACCGATAAAGCGCACCGCGTCACCGACCTTGATGCAACCGTCCACCACACGCACGTAGGTGATCACGCCGCGAAACTCATCGAAGACAGAGTCAAACACCAACGCCCGTAGCGGCGCATCAACGCCTGCTGTTTCCGGTGGCGGGATGCGGGCAACGATCGCCTCCAGCACATCGGGCACACCCTCGCCGGTCTTGGCACTGATCAGGAGCGGTCGATCCATCGAGATACCTAGCACATCCTCGATTTGGTGCGACACATCCTCAATGTTCGCGCCAGGCAGATCGACCTTGTTGAGCACCGGCACGATCTCCAATTCATTGTCGATCGCAAGGTAGGCATTCGCGACCGTCTGTGCCTCGACGCCCTGCGCGGCATCGACCACCAGCACCGCGCCTTCACACGCGCCCATGCTGCGCGACACCTCATAGTTAAAGTCCACATGGCCCGGCGTGTCGATCAGATTGAGCAGATAGGTCTTGCCATCCTTGGCGGTATAGGCCATCGAGACCGGATGCGACTTGATGGTGATGCCGCGTTCGCGTTCAAGATCCATCGCGTCCAGCGTCTGCTCACGCAGATTGCGCAGATCGATGGCTTCGGTGAGTTCCAAGACGCGGTCCGATAACGTCGTCTTACCGTGATCGATATGGGCGATGATACAAAAGTTGCGTATGTTATCGAGTCTTTGTGCCATATTCTCTCGTACAAATCTCGCGCATCTGCGTGATCACCGCGCCCATGTCGCTCTGTTTAAAAAGGAAGCTGCCGGCCACAAACTGATTGGCCCCATGCGCCGCGCAAAGGGCGGCGGTCTCAAGATTAATGCCGCCGTCCACCATGATGTCCAACGCACCTAGGCCACAGGCATCCGCATGGCAGCGCAGTTCACGGACTTTCGGCAGCACCTCGCTCATGAACGCCTGACCGCCATAGCCGGGGTTCACCGTCATGAACAACACCTCGTCGCACAGCTTCAGGTACGGAAAGACCGCCGACGCC
This sequence comes from Lentisphaerota bacterium, assembly GCA_012838435.1. GTDB lineage: Bacteria > Verrucomicrobiota > Kiritimatiellia > RFP12 > UBA1067 > DUPH01. The sequence goes on from DUPH01000435.1 coordinate 2,854, forward strand.
GGAGTCTGCGGCCGCAGCACCAACCCGGATCGTACGCCACGTGCGCGGATGACCTTGAGAGCGGCCCACACATCACAGTCCGCTTCGACATGAAACTGGAGAGTCTGCGCCCCGGCATCGATAAAGCGCTCCGCATAGAGGTCAGGCCGCGTCATCATCAGATGCACATTACGGTAGAGGTCTGGCACGACCCGCCGCGCGAGCACCGTCATGTCCGGCCCAAAACTCAGATTGGGCACAAAGTGCGCGTCCATGATATCGAGATGCAGCGCATCGGCCCGGGCCTCCTCGACCCGCCGCATCTCCTCAGCCAAATGCCCAAAATCCGCTGCCAACAGCGATGGAAGAATCTGGATCTTCATAGGCGTCTTAATATATCCAATTTTTCCCCTCGACGCAATTGCGCGATGAACGCAAGACTGGCTGCTGGCTTCGACGAGTTGACACCCGTTGACAAACGTGTATTGCACAAAAGCTACAATCGGTGTACTGTCTGTGTAAGCCAGTAACGGGGAGTATATTCCTGTTCGTCAAATTCGGGATGGGTAGCAAATGAGTCAAAAAGTGAAGACAATGACAGCAAAGAAGCGGCCCATGTCATTTCGAGGATGGAGAAAGACAGCGCTCACTTTGCCTGATGGCAGGGTTGTGGATGCGGTGTGCCCGGTTATTTTGTCTGCGAGCCGCGCAACGGATATTCCTGCTTTCTTTTCAACATGGATGATCAACCGCTTGAAAGCAGGTTATGTGCGTTGGATAAATCCGTTCAACGCTGCCCAAGTCCAATATGTTTCGTTTGCGGATGCACGCGTGATTGTCTTCTGGACAAAGAACCCCAAGCCACTTCTGCGTTACTTACCGCAAATTGAGGCGACCGGTATCAACTCCTACTTTCAGTTCACCGTCAATGACTATGAAAACGAGGGACTGGAGCCGAAGGTTCCGCCGCTGACCGAGCGTATCGAGGCATTCAAACGGCTGTCGTCTAAAATCGGGCCGGAACGTGTGATCTGGCGTTTCGATCCGCTGCTCTTGTCGGACTCACTGACCATCGATGTGTTGCTCGACCGCATCGCGCATATCGCCGCGCAACTCAAAGGGCATACACGGAAACTCGTGATCAGTTTCGCCGACATCGAGTGCTACAAAAAAGTCCGCAACAATCTCGCCAGACAACCTGCAGAGTACAGAGAATTTACGCCCGACCTCATACGCGACTTCGGCAAGCGTCTCAGCGATATGAACAAGCAGTGGAAATTTGAAATCGCCACCTGTGCCGAAACAGTAGACTTGGAGCAATTCGGTATCAAACACAACCGATGCATCGATGACGATCTCATGGTAGAACTGTTTTCACACGATACCGCGCTGATGGATTTTCTCGGTTATGAACCAGACCTTTTCGTGGATTCAGCCCGACCGTACTTTAAGGACAAAGGACAGCGCAAAGAGTGCGGCTGTATCGTCAGTAAAGACATCGGCATGTATAACACCTGCCATCATCTTTGCGCGTACTGCTACGCAACGTGGATGCGCTGATGATGAAGGGACGAGCGTCGCTCGTCCGCGGGCAAGCAGACGCTTGCCCCTCCCAGCGCTCCGCGAGCCGGATGACTGGATGACTTATCCTAAAAAGAGCAGTTGAGCATGCAGATTTTGAGCAAAGCCCCGTAAACATTGGCTTCCGTTGAGATCCGCGCCGCACCTATTTGGTGCAGAACGCAATTTCTGATTGGAACCACGGAACACACTAA
>DUPH01000046.1 GCA_012838435.1 Lentisphaerota bacterium
TCCACCTGCAAAAAGGCGTGTTCGCCGAAGAGGTTGAAGCGGTGCTGCCACGTGTCGAGATAGGACAGGACGGCGGGGACGAGACGGGGTTTACATGCGAGCCAGTCCTCCTCGTCTTTGGGGCCGTCAAGCGCGGCTTGGGCCACGCAGATCAAGAGGCGCATCAGCGCGATACGCTGGCATGGGTTTGCGGCCAGATCGGCAATGTCCTCCCCTTTTGCAAACGCATCCCTGAGACTGACCCGAGCGGGTTTTCCGTCCTGCATGACGACCGGTATCCAAGGCTCCTTCACCAGATTCATATTGCTCTCTCCTTTACCAATCCTTTTCTAAGTTATCAAAAAAAGTGTCTTCCGAGTAGAAGTCAGACGGCGCGGAAGCCATCTCCTGCGTTTTATCACCACGCCAGATCCCGTACTCCGGCGAATAACGCAAAACGATCTCGTTGCCGGCGAGGTCACGCAACACGCCCCCATCGTCACAGACCAATACGACCGGCTTGTCGTAGAAGTGACGATTGAGCCACACCGTATCCTTGCGGGTACCGCTCTGGTCAGCAAGCAGATAAGCTGCCACCGTGACCGTGCTGGCATGGAGTCGGCGTGTCGCCGCAAAATCCGGGCGGTTCGCGTCCAACTGCAACGCGCTTCCGCCATCCAGTAGTCGTATGCGGACGCGTCCATACCCCAGCTCTTCCGGTCGTTCGGACAACAGCAGCACGGATTGCGTGGGCAGGTCGCTATGGCGCGTGGCGGCGCGTTCGTCATCCTTATCACTGGTCGGGAATCCCAGATTCGTGTCTTGCGCGCTGTATGCCAGCTTGCGCAAACGCTCGCTCTTTTCCGACAACTCTTTTTTGAACGTGCCCATGACACTCGCAGGCGTCTCCTCCCGCTCGGCATACGTGGCTTCGATGACCGACCGGATATCGTTCGGAAGCGTAATCCTTGAGCGTGTGCGCCACACCTCGAGTGTCCGCATCAGCACATACGGAGCATAGACATAGGCGTTTTCTTTGCCAAGCGCCTCGCGCGTCTGCTCAGTCGTTTCACATGAAGACAAGTCTTGCGTGATGATAATGAGTTCGGGAACAGAGCACGGACGGTCGCTGCGGGGGTGACGCCACAAACGCCCCATGCGCTGCAAGAGCATATCGGAAGGCGTAAGTTCCGTGATCATCCGGTCGGCATCGATATCCACGCTCTGCTCGACAACCTGCGTGGCGATCAACACACAGCCCTTGGGCCGGTCGCCTTCCTTGCCCAATTTTTTCAGCCATTCGTTTTCGATCTCTTCGCGCCGGAACATGGGGAAGCGGGCATGCAGGAGGCCGACAGGGAAGGCTCCCTCGGGCATCGTGGCCTTGACCGCGCGATACCAGGCCTGGGCGCGCGCGACCGTGTTGGCGATACAGACCACACACTCGCCGCGCTGTGCTGCGGCAACCGCTTCTTCGGCCAGGCGCAGATTGTCCCAGTGCTCCCTGCGAATGTGTATGGTTCGAGGCTCAGGCGCGGAAAGCGGCGCGTAAAACGGCTCTCCATCCGTCGGGCATCCGCTGATGAGCGGGTATGCCTCTGTACCGGCAAATCCGCTGAGCGCAGGCGCCAACTGGCTGCGGCGACGGCCTGTGAGAGTTGCCGACAGCACGATCACCGTGCAGCCGATCTGCAACAGGCGTTCACAAAGTTCATCCAGCAGGGTTCCGGTATACATGTCATAGCTGTGTACCTCGTCAAGAACCACCACTTTACCCGCGAGACCGAAGAGGCGCACAAAGCTGTGCTTCACATTGAGCACGCCGAGCAAGGCCTGATCGATGGTGCCGACCGCATAAGGATAGAGCAGCGCGCGCTTCGAAGGGTTGAACCAGGGGTGTACCGCGCGTTGGGGTTGCGCCTCTTCGTTGTCATCATCTTCCGGACGCCAACGGCACTCATACAGCCAGGCCATGCCGTGCGCGAGTTTCGGCATCACAGGATCATCGCTGATTTTTGCGAGAAAATTATCGCGGACGCGCTCATGGATGCGGTCACTGGTGGTGCGTGTCGGGAGCGCAAAGTACAGGCCGCGGTGATGCCCGGCCTCAACCAGCTTATATGCCACGTAGAGCGCCGCTTCGGTCTTGCCGAGTCCCATCGGCGCTTCCATAATATAGAGACCGGGCTGGGTGACACGTTCGATAAACTCCTGCTGAGCCGCATGCGGCGGAAATCCGAACACATCTTCAAAGGACAGCCCTTTGATGATATTCATCGGCGCGAAACCGCACTCCGTGACCGCGTGACACGCCGTCAGGACGGCATCTCCGTCCACAATCGGCGGACGGTCGGCGGGAAAGAACGTCTCATCGGAGCCGATCCAGTCCGCGACACAAGTCAGGCCGGCCAACAGCCATTCATTGGCTTCGGCAGCATCTTGCAGGGTGCCATCAAACTCCTCAGAGAGACGCGCGATCAGCTTTTGCCGCTCTTCTGACCATGCGGATCCGCCCAATATTTCACACATGTCAGGAGGAAAGGGAGGTGTTTCCATCTTGCCGTGATGTGCCGCTGCTGCCAGCGCAACGGGTGAGTGACGCGTGACGGGCGTGTTCAGCCAGCGTTCGATCGCGGCGGCACTGATCGTGGCGTGAAGCTTGCAGAAAGAGCTTTGGTTACATAGTTCCGGTGCGTGTTCACGGACGACAGTATTGGCGAAATATTTCAATGCATAGCCGGGTGAGACTTTGCCGACATCATGCACACCGGTAGGCAACCCAGGACGAGGGGGCAAGAGGCGTTTGACGCACTCAGGTTTCAGCGCAGCGAGCGCCTCGGCGACACGCCCGACATGGATGCCGTGATCCAATACCGTCGTGCCGGGCTTGCCGTCCGTCGTCGTTTTGGCCGCACACTTTTCAAACGGGATGGCGGGGATATGCGGTTTGTTCTCATTTTTTCTCAGACGTGGCGGCATGGTCTTGACTCCTGCAATTTATCGTTTACAGTTCACCTTCAGCCGTTTTAGCCGGGCGGCAATCGTGCGGGCTTCGGTGTCGCCACGGCGCAGGGCAATATGGAGCAGGTCACCAAGGCGGCCGTTTGGCGAGAGGATGCGGCGGCTGTCGCCGGGTTCGGCAAAATCATGTAACGCATAGTGCCGCTTGATGGCGGCGCGGAGTTTGTCCTGCCGCGCAGCCGTGATCAGCCCGAGTTCAAGCAAACGGTAGTTAAAGGCCTCAGCCGACACACCGAAACGGTGCTTGAGACGCAAGAGCATCTCCATGTCCCACTCGTCCGGCAACACGCCGGTTTGCGCCACGCTGACCCGCACCGCCTGTTCGGGCATCAGGAAACAAGCGGCGAAGTGGCGTGCAGCTTTGTCGGACTCGGCCTCATCGAGCTGCGGTTCCGTACCGGGAAACGCCGACCGTGTATGGAGCAGGGTGCGGCCAAGTTCGTACGCCAGTCCGAAGATCTGTCTTTCCGGATTGATGTCGGCGCAGATGAAGATGAACACGTTGGCATTCGCCGCATCGTAGAAGGAAAAACGCTGCACCGTTTCCAGCGGCATGAAGATCACCCGCAGGCCATGGTTTTCAAACAGCTCCAGCGGATCGAAAACCACCGCGTCGTTGACCCCGAAGAGCGCGCGGAACTGCGTGGCCAGCCGAGAGAGACCCGCGAACGAGATTTCGAAGGGCACCTGCAGCGGCACGCGCGCCTGACGTGGTACGCAACAGATATCCTCCAAGGCCAGATAGTCGCGGGCGATGGCGTTGATGGCCGCAATACCCGCGTCGGGCAACGATACGCCATCCCGGATGGGCGGCACTTCGTACGGCGCGTATTCCGCTAACGCTTCTCTGACCTGAAGGGGAGCCTCGGCATCAGGACGCAGGATTGCATCTGCCGTGACGCCAAGAACCTCAGCCAGACGCAACAGTACCGGCGTGGACGGGAGGTTCTTGCCCAGTTCAATGTTACACACCGGTCCTTGCCGCATGCCTAGGCGGCGCGCCAACTCGCCCTGCGACAGGTGCGCCCGCCGACGCAGATCGCGTATTCTAGCGCCAACCACACATGGATCAAGCGCCGTTTCTCGATCATGGTCCGTTTTTTGCCCTTTTTTCACGATGACATGAAACTAAAAGGCGGACATGATGTCAATTGTTTTATGAAGAAATGAAATTTTGACGTATTCCCCACTTTATTTACGTGAGGACGGAGAGGAAAAAAACGCACATCTGCTGCAATCCAATCCATTTTTTCAGGCTTGTCGCAACACATTCCAACCGATGCCGCTCGTCACTTCATTTGCATTTGCCGACTGCTCGGAAGCGCGCGACTCGCACCTTGTCCGGTTGCCCTCGGATCTCCGTCCAATATTCCACGCGCACGTCTTCGTCAACCTCAACATCCGTCGTGTACAAGGCATCCCGACCGTCTTTGTGGCAACCGGAAATCCAGTACTCTTCCCCGGTCTCGACATCGACGTAGTTCGTCTTGAATCCGCGCCCGGCCAAAGTGTGAAAGGTTTTGCCGTCGTAGTGGAGCGACTTTCGACTCTTGGAGAATGTGACGCGACCGATTCGGGCCGGACCGGCCAACCCATCCTTTCTTTCGATCCACATGATTCGGGTTTCCTTCACTCCTTCACCTCAACTACGGGGGCATCGTCGGACATCGTCCCCGAAATGTTGGCGGCTATCATCTTTCCGATATCGCCTTTAAGGGGATGTTCACGCTGCAGAAGCTCCAGTTTTTCCCTGTATTCGGCAAGCAACGCAGGATGCACCTTTTTCATCTGGCGTAACGTTTGGACAAGCACCATCCGGACAAGTTCGTTGTCGGGCTGGCTCACGCAGAGATGGATAATACCGTCTAGGATCTCATGCTCGCCAATCAATCCGCCGCCCTCAAGAAAATCTAGATTCATGCAGGTGACCGCAAGTTGCTGTTCGAGCCGCAAGAGGTAGTTGAAGAAGTCCGGCCCCGTGGGAGTACGATACCATTTGGGCGGACGGATCGTACGGACACCGACATGCTTCACAAGCATAAGTTGGGTTATTTCGGCAACTCGCTCGCCGGCTAAGCTAAGGTCTTGTGGATCCGATGCGACCTGCATCTCGACAATGCGGATGCCATCCGCCGCTCGTACCAAACGAATCGAAAAGTTCCACGTGGGTTGCGTGGCATCCACGGTGAGTCCAACTAAGAAATCAGGGGGACGGTCGTTTTGTTTCGCGAGGTCGCATATGTCTCCGTCGTCATAGGGGCGGCCGAATACGGCAAAACCGAAATTCTGTGCCCAGGGGATGAGAGCAATACCTGTCGCATCGGTCTGGAGATGAATTCTCTCCGCAAGTAGAAGAGGGATAGCACGGCTTATGCGCCCAGAATTGTCGCTCATCTGCGTTCTTGGTTCCCCAGAAGGATCGGCTTGTAACACGGTACTCCCGAGGATGGCAATCGATCGCGCCGTATCCTTCTTGGATGGGAGAAGTGCAGCAAAGGGCGAGCCGCACCGCAACCACAGAGGTCCCTCCACCGACATCATCGCAACGGACGGGAGCTCCTGTTTTTGGGGAGCGCGCTGGGCGACCTCTGCCTTTGCCAATTCGGTATCCCAATACCTGAGCGTCTCTTGCCAATCGGGACGTTTCTCCGCGTAAAGTTGATGCAGGAGATGCCGTGCGCGGTCAATGCGGCCAAGGTCATAATTGGTCTTGATGAGGTTATTGCCAACCAGCACTCCATGTATGGCGGGGTCGAAACACGGCTCAACGAGTTGGATTGCTTCCTGTAAATATCCGTTGTTGCCCAAGTCGCCGCTCATCTGCATCAGCATGTCCGCAGGCACCGGTGTCTTAACTTTTGCCAGTGCTTCGTCGTACAGGGCCATCGCAGCGGAGATCTCTTTACGCTGCAACGCATCCCGCGCCAACCAAAGCTGGGCACGCCAACTTTGAGGCAGTTTGGCCACGCGTCGATAAGCGTCAAGCGCTTCGGCCTCGCCACCGCGATCCCGACAGATTGCTGCATACCAATCAAGTCCGTTGTCTTGATTGGGGTCAAGCTCCAACCCGCGCCAAAGCGTGGATTCAGCGCGACTGTCGTCTCCCCGCCGACTGTAGATCTTTGCCAAATTGGTAAGGACCACGCCATTATCGCCATGCTTGGACAAGAAGTCCGTGAGCGTCTTCTCTGCTTCATCTAGTCGATTGTTTTCCATATAAACAATCGCGAGGAGGGTCGTTCCCCTGTAAGGGACGGGGTCTGTACGATGCAAGTGTTCCGCAAAGGCGACTATGTCTGCTGCAAATCCATCCTGTAACGCTCCGACAAGCATCCCGTAGAGTTGATCCGGATCATCGCGATGCTTCTTGAGATTATCGAGGAGTATGCCGTCCCGCCACTGCTGTTTGGTAATGAACATCTCGCGGCCATAGCCATCATAGACTTTGATCATGTTTGGGGCATCAGCAAGATCAGCGGCAGACGGCTGATCTTCTCCGGTGGCCGAGGTCGCTTGCGAGGCGTGATTGGAACCTCTTTGTCTTTTACGTCGACGAGCCGCGACGGCGTCAAATCCAAATAAAAGTGCCACGACAAGACCAAACAATGCCCACACAAGGATCTCGCTGCTGACAATGTCCATACGCTCCTCCACCATCACGTGTCAAATTGATCTGTAGCACGCGGTTATGCACGTTAAGGTGCGTCGCCGGGCTGACGTTTTTTCGTCCGTGTGATGCGCCACACGAACACGGAAAGGAAAAGAACACAACCATCACAAGCCAATCTCTGCATCAATTGACGCGTCACGAATATCTCTTTGTGCAATGTCTGCGGGGGTGGCAGTCCTACGAAAAAATCTTCAACCGTCTGATGGAGCCGACTTGGGTCATCCGCTAGCACCATCAATCGAAACCCCAAACGGCGCTCAACCGTTGTGGCAAAATGTATGCCCGCAATCGCATCTAAAACATAGAAGCTTGCGGCAAGAATGGCAACCCAAGCAGCAAGCGTATGGATGATTTTTATTGCTTTCATCTTTGCACCAGCTCAACAGGGCCTTTGACAAGAACCTCCAGCCGCACGCCCCCATCCTGCCGCGTGACGTTGAGGACCGACGCCTTGTCGAACGTGACGTGTTCGGCAAGACCGGCGGGCAGTATGACGGTCCGCCGCTGCTCGCGCGAGGGATCGCCCGGCAGTAGCGCCAGCCGTGCAAGACGGCCGTCCTTGACCTCTGCCTCCACGGTCAGATTGCCGTGGCAAGCGAGTTTGAAGGCGTAATCCCGCCACGCCGCAGGTACGCCGCGCGCAAGCAGGATGCGCCCTTCGCGGTTTTGTACCAGCATCTGGTTGAGCGCGTAGACGACGTTACCGGAGGCCGTGGAAAACCAGGGACAACGACGCACCTTTTCCTCGTTGATTTCAAACATCTCACCGAAGCATCCCGCGCCATTCGCCGCTTCCCGCAACATGCGCGCCGGCTCGACCGTATCGCCCAGTTCAGCCAGCGCCGCCGCCATCCAACCCAGATACCACGCGCACACGGAGGAGCCCACCTGATACATGTTGCCGAACGCTCGGCCGTGCTGCACAAAATGGTAGGCCGCGTTTCGTTGCAACTCGTTCGTCTCGTCGAAGAGCGGATACGGGAAGAGTCCGCCCATCGAGGCCACGCTCTCTTCCGCACACCCTTTGTAGGGTACATAACGTCCGTTCTCGTGCGGCAGGCTTTCACGCAACTTTAACGCGGCATGACGCCAAGACGCGGCCTCATCAGAATCGAGCTTGAGCAGTTCGGCCCCGGCCGCCGCCGACTCCAGCGTATAGATCGCGCCACAGGAGGTAAGGAAGGGATTGAGGCGCGATGTACCCAGCCTCTCCAAGTCGGTGCACTTGCCAATAATCATCGAGCCGTCGGGCCATTCGTAGATCATGTTCGCCAAGAAGAAGCGCGCGCACTCTTTGATGACCGGATAGCCGACTTTCGACAGGTAGTCGGCGTCTCCCGTGTAAAGATAGTGATGCCAAGCCGATAGGGCGATGTTGGACATGTGAAAGATGTGATCGGCCCAAAACCCATAAGGCGGCGCGCCCTCGGCACCGTCTTCCAGTGCTTCCCACGGATAATGTGCGCCGAACAGACCGGGACGCCCGTAGTGCGCTTTGCGGTACAGCGCTTTTTTCAACCCCTTGAAACGAAACTCAGGACAGCGGCGTGCCAGATCAGGCCGGTTGCTGCTTTCCAGCGCTTGATAGCAGAACATTTCATCCCAACCGAAATAACGTCCGGCCCAGTGCGTGTTGAAGAGACCGACCGGAAACGACCACCGGGTGGCATTGGCACGCAGGTGGTATTGCGCGGTGGTATACATACGCATCAGCGCGGCTTCGGGCAGTCGCACAAATGAGCGCTCCCAATACGCGGCCCACGCCGCCCGTTGTTCAGCCAAGAGCGCGTCGTATCCCAGTGCAAGTATTTCGGCCCGCATCTTTTGCTCGCGCGCTTCAACATCCTTGCCGTCGAGCGAGTCGGTAAAAATCAGGTAGATGGTCTGCACGAGCGATTGTCCTTCACTCACGCTGCCCTCGAAAGCCAGTTCAACCCGCGCACCATCGGCTTTGATTGTGACTGGCGTATCGGCGGCGAGCGTCACGATCCCGGAACTGGCCGGATAACCGTCGGCCTGATACGTGATGCGCGCACAACGCGCGGACTCATCCCCAACACTTGTGCCGGTCACGCGCCGCGGAAAGCCCTCGCTCTTGCGCGGCTCGGAAAACGCGTATGCAAACGCCGCGCGCACACGGTGCGGTTGTCCATCGGCAGAACGGTAGCGGCGCTGCAGCACAATCAGATCGCGTCCCAGCGGCGTGAAAACGGTCGTCTCCACCTCCACGCCCTGCCCGAAATGACTGCGGCAACCCACGACCCCGGCGCGCGTATCCAGCGTCTGCGACCACGCCGCCGGCACCGGACACGGCTGGCCATCGGCTTCGAGCCACCAGTCAAAATGGCCGAACGGGACCAGGCGCGAAGCTGGCGGATCGTAACGACGTCCTGCCCAGAAGATCGTGGGCACCATATTGACGTAGGCCTGCTGCAATTGGCCGCCGGTCTGATCGACCTGCAAGCAGAGGCTGCCGTTACTGACCAGCGGCGGCACATAACCGGGCGGAACCGCGTTCGAAACCCCGTTCACCGTGTTGACCCCATCAACCGAGTATGCGCACGCGGCCGCACTCACATAGAGCAAGCAGATCGCTGACAACCGCACCAAACGAATTCCCCATGTGTTCATTGCCACACCTCTACTTTTGTTGTGCGACCGGCGTGCGTGATGTCGCCGGTTTAGATCAGGGCCTGCTTGCAGTACTGCACGCACTTGGCCACTTCCTGCACGGCGTCCGAACCTTGCGGTATCGGGTACTCCAGTTCAATGTCGGCGTAGATGCGCCACTTGTTTTTCTTGAGCAATTGCAGCGCCTCGATGATCGGCGTGTCGCCTTGACCGAACGGCATGTTGGTGCCCTTGTTCGCCTTGCGCTTGCGGTCCTTGAGATGCAGGCTGAAGATACGGTCGTGGTATTTCTTAATGACCGCCAGCACGCAATCGTCGTTCGCCGCCACATAGTGGCCGATATCGAGATTGATCGCGAGGTTCTTGCCATACGACAGGATCGGTCCGTCATAGGTTGTCGCGTTGATCTGCGTATGGTTGTGGAACGCCACCTTCACGCCGTGCTGGTCCGCCATCGGACCGACACGCTTAGCCGCCTCTTCCGAGATTTCGCGCGTGATGGCTTTGGCCCCCAGTGCCTTGGCTACGTTGAAGTAATAAGCGATTCGTTCGTCCGTGCAATTCTTGTCACCGATATTGCCGAACTTGACGATATGAATGCCGACCCCGGCATCCGCATACATCTTACGCAGATCCGCGACCTTTTCCAGCGACGAGCCGGCGTACTTCTCAACCACGTCCCCCATCAACTCGATCGAATTGATGCCACTGTCCACAACCTGCTTCAACACCGCCTCGGCACTCTTGTCGGGCATCGAACGATAGCTGTAGGTAATCACGCCGACCTGCACCCCGCCAAACTTCGAGCACGGCCCCTTGCCCGCACACATCGAACGGCACCCCGGCAAGAGCGGCACCGCGCCTGCGGCTGCCAAGCCTCCCATGAAAGAACGACGTGAAAAAACTGTTCCCTGCATACTCATGTTGTCTCTCCCAGTTTCATGATTTTGACACTCCCCGCCGTCCGTCCATTGTGACGGAACGCGAACGGGTCGATTTAAGGATAGGACAACTCCGGCCGTTTTTCAATACCCGTCACACCAAAACAAGTAATCGGTTAGTGACAGAGGGTACGCGAAGATCATTTGTTTCCCGCACGAAACCGAACCTCTCCTGCCAGATCTCCCGCGTGGGTAGAAATCATCCAGGTAAGCGCTTTTTCAGGCAGACAGGCTTCGCATATTAGGCCGCGGTTCCCTGCCTGCCGGACTTCCCATTCCACCCGATCTGCATAGACACGGAAAACCCGGTACATGCAGGGCCACTCAGCGAAAGCGGCGTTTTGAATGCATTGGATGTCTCCATGCGACGCCAGTTCATTCCAGTGCGTATGGCCGTTCAGTGTCGCAACGACATTAGGTGCCTTGCTCAAAAGTTCCATGACTTTGGGGCCTACAGAGGCCGGGGGAGTTTTCGCGAGATTAAATCCAGCAGAGGAGACGTCATTGTTAACCTTAAACGCATAATGCGAGACAATCACCGTCGGGGTGGTTACATCGCTGGCCAGAGCCCATTGCAGCCACTCAATCTGCTCGGGTTTCATCCCGATGCCAACGGATTGTTTCTTGTCATAAAAGTCATGGAATTTTCCGTCTTTGTGCTTCCAGAAGGAACCGTCCAACACGATAAAACGGAGAGGCCGCTTGTAAAGGATATAGTCGGTTGCCACTCCCGGAAACATTCCCGGTAAAAGTTCGAACTGATCTGGCCGGGACGTTTTATGGTAGGCATCGTGATTGCCAACGCAGCCATAGCACGGCATCTTGGATTCTTCTAAAACATCTGCGAGCTGTTGGAACTGATCGCGGGTCGCGCTGTTGGTCATGTCACCGGCAAACATGGCAAAATCAACACCCTCCTCCCGAAGAGCTTTAAACGTGGCGGCCAACTCTTTCGCAATGCTGGGCTCAGTCATGATCACGTTTGTCCACTTATACCGCTTCCCCAGGCTCAAGTGGGAATCAGCCACAAGGGCGAACTGATACTGCGGATTCTCCACGTTGTTGTTGAGTGCGGTGATCTCCAAGCGCTTGAAAGTCCCGCCGGGACGGAAATGTGGTCCGGCGACAGTGATGTAATGTCGGCCCTTGGAGAGGAACCATTTCACCAACGGCACGGCATCAGGGGGGTTCGTCCCTCTGCAGTCGGGCGCGGGGCCGGTCCCAGCATTGCCGACGCCCACCCAGGCAGGCGCAGCAACCATGGGCGCGGCAACGACTGTGTCATCGGACAGCACGTAGAAGCGCAGCCCCGGGCGCAAGTCACCGTCGGGCACGACAGATGCGGTGCCGGTCACGTACAACGGTTCAGCGACATCCAGCGCAAACGTAAGAAAGCCCTCGGACGGAATAACTGCGGTCTTGTCGCCGACAGACTGAACCGACACGCTCCTGATGTCGGGAGCCAGCACACCGTTGGCGGCATCAAGAGTTATTTGTGAACCCGGCGTTAACTTGACGACCTTCTTGTCCGCCTCGGCACAAAGCTTAGGTTTAAGCTTGGGCCAGATATCAATGGGCAGGTTGGAAGATTTGGTCTCTCCACCGGTTCCCGCCCTAAGATTCAACCCCGCCGTCAACAGGCCCGTTAATTGGGCTGTCCCCACCATAAAACTGCGTCGGCTTGTCATTTTCATTACGCACTCCTGTTCTCTTTTTTGAGCCAAAAAGCCGCACGTGCGGCCAACTTTCTTTTTGATCGCATATCACCCTCCTTTACTGTTAATCGTGCAATACGCATACTTGACGAACGGCGGCAACTCCCAGACGCCGGGCGAAACCTCGCGTGGTGGATCGGTTGCGGCGGGATCGTCAAGCGGAGCGAAGAATACGGGCTTCTTACCCGCCGGAAGACGCAGCCGCACACCTTTTACCGGATGCAGAAACTCGTAGTTAACGAAGTGCACCGAAGCGACGTCGGTCCCGGCGACCTTGAATTGAGCGAACACCGTCTCCGGCGCGGCGACAACCTCCACGGACGGCTTCCAGCCGGTTTTGGCGAGGTCGGCGAGAAACGGCGCGGACCCCTCCACGGGGCGGTATATCGCGTACTTGATGTGCGTCAGGTATTTCATCTTGGCGGAATCGGCTTTATCGCGCCATGCGACATTCGGCAACTTCGCAACTGCGGCTTTGAGCGGGTTCGTGTGGCGCTGGCGGTTCCACTCGTCATAACGCCCCGACTCGCCGGTGCAGACGAGGCGTCCCCCTTTCTTCGCATAGGAAACAAGCGCAGCGACCTGCGCATCCGAGAGGCATGTCTGATTCGCCACAACGATCACCGCGGCATCCTCCGCATGCGGCAACGGATTCGCCTCGGTAGAGATCGAATAGCCGAACGGTACATGCCCTCTCAACGCCGCGCCCTCAGCAGCCAGAAGCGACTCATGCGAAAGCTGAGAATGGAGCATCGACGGTCCCGACACGAGCAAACGCACAGGCATCCAGTCCTTCGCGGCGAACAACGCACGATTCGCCTTCACAAACTTCTGGAACGCGACAAGCTGGGGCCGACGCCGCGCGAGACGCTGTCGATTGATGAACCCCCCGTCCGGATCGGCATAGGGGGCCATGATCGTGCGGTCAGCCGGCACGCCGCCGAAAACAACGTCCTCAACCATCGGCAGCAGATACGTCTCTTCAATTTCGTTCTGGCTGTCGCCTGCGGCACCGTCGCACGAGGCGAAGTAGGTGGCCGGAAACTCCCGCGCATATTTCAGATCGCGCACGCGGTTGACGATCACATCGCCTTCGAGGTGCGGATACATGTTGGCCTGCCCCATCACGAGGTCAAAGCACTTCGGAAGCTCCGTCATGTCCACAGACTTGTTGCCTACGGTATTGGGGGCACGGTAAGGACAGATGTTTGCGGCGACCACGCAGTCACGTTTCACCGAATGAGCATAGTCGTAGAAGCGCTTGAAGAGCGCCGTCATACGCTTCGTGCGCCACACGTTGAACTCCTGCAGGAGCGGCTCGCGCACTTCGCCCCAAGGCAGCGCCGCGTACTCCGGCATCCCGAAACAGTCTAACGAATCGAAGCCAAAGCGGTCCGCCGGATTTTTGATCGTCATCAGGTGTTCGTGGAACAGCTTCTGGCAACGGCTACAGAAGCACGGCTTCATATAGGCGTTGTCAAAGAAGATGCCGTCGAAGCCGCCCTCGGTAAGCGCGATGCGGATCACCTTCTTGAGATACTCCTCGAAGGCGGGCTCATTGAAGCAAGGCTCCCAGCGGAAATATCTGGAGTAGTAATAGATTTGTCCATCGCTGCGTCGCGCGGCCCACTCCTCCAGGTTGGGGATTTCACGCTTCATCGTCTCGGGGTAGATTGTCGAGAACTGCACGTAGGCGACCGCCTTCACCCCGTGCTTATGACAATTCTCCACGAAGCGTTTGACGTTCGGGAAATCCTTTTTCTCCTCCTCCCATCCCATGCCCTTGTAGAAGCGGCATAAAAGCCAGTTGAGCCCAAGTTCTTCCATCAGTTTCGGGCACTTCTCCGAATCCCACCACTTGAACCACTCGGGCAGCCAATGGCAGTTTCCGTGGATACCGCCAGTGGACCTCACGCCCATGCGCCGGTACATCGTATAAGGCTCGTGCGCCCCGAACGTCCACCACATGTCGAGCGGATCAGGCGCGGTGTAAACCGGGGGCGCACTCTCTCCAACGACCGCAGCCGTACACTCCTGCGCAACAAAGACGCCCCAAATGGTGAGCATGGTAACCAGTCCACCACCCCACCCCAACATCTTTATCTTCCCGTACGAGACCGCTGTTTTTTGTATCGTCATGCCGTCCTTTCGTGCTGGTTTTTCCTAGGCCGAGCTAGATCAATGGATCATATCGACTTTCTTTTCCTTGTTAATTGGCAGTCTTGCGTAATCGGTTGGTGACAGGGGTGTGCGAAGATTGTACGTCTCCGGTGAAAAGGAGAGCAGTGAGTCGGGCGCGGGCGTCCTCGCCCGCAACAACGTGTCTTGCAAAAGGCTGATGCGCACACTTCCCTTGGTTTCGGGTTTCTTTTTTTGACATGAAAAACAGGGGCATCTTGGCGTTTTTGGCAGTCCTAGAAAACGCTCAAGTAAGTGCGAAAATTTGGAGTGCGGTGGCAAGAGCCGCGTTGTGCGCGGCTCGCGGCACCGCTTTTGCACACCGCCCTGCCGCTGCGCGGCGAAAAAGCAGGACAGCGCTTTTACTCTCACGGCTGCGAGCCACTGCGTGGCCGCAACAAGAGAGGTTGACCCGCGACGTTCGACGCGCGACCTGCGGCTGGAGTAGCACCCTCCGAAAA
>DUPH01000436.1 GCA_012838435.1 Lentisphaerota bacterium
CGCTGCCGGAAAACGCAAGGATCTGACGCAACGAGAGGGTGTCCTCCGCGCCGATATCAATTAAAGCGATGTCGCTGTGGGCTTGCGACCAATCCGTGACGGTGATGAGTCCGCCGCCGCAACGGGTTGTGAGCACTGGCAAACCTGTGCCGCGCAGCGTAATACGGTTGTTAAGGATCACATCCCCTTGGGTGAGGCACAACTCGGCAGTCCTGCCGACCCGAGAGAGCAGGTTGACGATCGTGTTGGCGGGCAATCGAGGGGTCTGGACCATGCCTTCGTACACCAGCAGAATGTTCGGGGCGTTTGTGAGTGTGGGGAGCAGCAGGGTGCCGGGACCGCTTTTCTCTAGCGGTTGGTTATCGGGGAGAGTCAGCGGCTGACCGACTACGGAGATGTCCCCGTCCGTCTCAACGGTCAGGGGAGCGTGCGAAATGAGTGGGGCTCCGATCGTCCACGTACCGGGAGAGGCCAGCGTGATCCGGGGCGTGACGCCGCTCGCGCTATTGGTGAACGTTACGGCATTGCCGGTCAGCGTGGCGGTATCGGCCGCGCCGAGTCCGGCGGCCCAGAGTCCGCGTGCTAGGAATGCGCCCGCAAGGGTGTTGTCGGAAGCGGTTCCGGCTGCGGCGGGGAAGCGTAGCAGTAGATCCTGCCCGCCGCCCGCAGCCGGAGGCGCACCGTCCTGCCAGCGCGCGGCGTCGCTCCAGTCGCCGCTGCCCTGCCACGCATAGACGTTACCGGGCGCGGTACAGGCGAGGCTGCCACCGCCGGAGAAGATGCCGCTGGCGTGGGCGGCGTCGAAGGTGCCTGCGACCGGTGTGCCGTCGAGCGCTACGTAAGTGATCGGTACGCTGTTGCTATGCGCCAGCACCACGCTTGCGCCGGACGTTATACGCAGCAACGAGTCGCCGCCCAGAGCGCGGCAGGACTCTGCATCGGAAGGCGCGGCAAAGCAGACGGCGTCGATCATTGAAGAACGGTCATCCCAACTGTGCTCGCCGCTGATGCCCAGCGTGTGGGTGCCGGCGCTGAGCCAGACCGCGCCGCTGACGAAACGTCCGGGCGCGAACTGCACGGCACGGTTGAGGAACGTGGCGAGCGGGAGGCCGTCGAGCCATACATAGACCTGATGCTCGTCATCATGCTGCCGCCGCAGGAAGAAGAAAGCGACGCTGTAGAGGCCGTCAGCCGGAACCGTCATGGTCTGCGCCACAGCGCCGCCGTACTGCAGAATCAGCATGTGGACGCCGTCAGGAGAGGCGCCCGCCGAGTTCCAAGCGTTGTTCACTGCCGTGTTCTGGCGCGCGACCATGTTGGGGAAGGCGACCACGTCCCAGTTGTCGATGGTGGTTCCGCTCGAGACGTATCGGTACGCTCCGTTCGCCAACGCGGGCGTTTCGAAGCTGGCGTTGGCGATCAGGTTCGCACCGCTGTCCGGCTCGCCCAGCGTGACCAGCGACGCGCCAGCGGCGACCGCGATCTCCGCGTCTGTGAAGAGCGAACCCGCAGCCAGCAGGCTGCCGCTCTGAACGCTCACGGGACCTGCGCAGCGCGCCAGCGCCAGCGCACCCGCGCCATCCTTCGTCAGACCGTTGACTGTACGCAGATCGGCGGCGATACAGTTGGTGGTGGCGGCTGCGGTCGTGATCGTGCCTTCGACGCACAGGCGTCCCGCGCCCAGCAGCGTGTAGCCGTTACCGGTGAAGGTGAGGTTGACGGCGCTGACGTCAGCGGCGATCTCGATCAATCCGCCCGCGCCTTCAAAGATCGCCTCGGCGCCGGGGATCCAGACCACGTCGTTGTTCCCCGCGTCCAGCCAGTTGGGCGTGGTGGCGTCCCACACCCCATTCGCTGGACCGTTCCAGCGCAGGGACGGTGCCGCAATGCCCTCCGCCGCACCGAACACCAATGAAAACGACAGGCCGCACAAGGCCGCCCGGACTGCACGCGAGGTAATCATCATGGCCCCTCCTTTGTCGAGTCGAGAATTAACGCCGCTGGATACAACCCAAGATACGATTGTCGCCACTAGTGTAGCACACTGTCTTGTGCAAGCAAGGGATTAGTTGTAATCGCGCGGTTGGTGACAGGGGGTATGCGAAGATCATGCGTTTCTGGTGAAAGAGTTATGCATGGCAAGGTGGGGCGGGACGTCTCGGACCGCCCACCGGCCCAAAGGGCCGGATGCACCATAGCCCGGGGCAAGCGAAGCGCAGCCCCGGGTAACGAACGTCACCCCCATCCATGTGCCCTGAAAGGGCACTTCAATCTGCGTCCGGCCATTTCTTTGAGGTGGCCCTTCAGGCCACAGAACTTCGGCTTTCTTGACCCAGGGCCGCGCTCCGCTTGCCCTGGGCTAAGGTGAGGCCACCCCTTCGGGGCTTGGGCTTTGCCACAGCGGACAGCCATGCCTTTCCGTGTGTTCGGTGTGTTCCGTGGTTAAACAATCGATCCCGATAGCGATCCCGATCTCGATTTGGATGAAACCATGAAACCATGAAACCTTGAAACCAGAAACCAGAAACCAAAGAGAGTTGAAGGTTCAACTGCTCTTTTTAGGATTACTCACTGCACAGCG
>DUPH01000437.1 GCA_012838435.1 Lentisphaerota bacterium
CACAGTAGCGTACCCTGTCCGGACGCTGAAATCAATCCAAACCATTTTCCCGCACAAAGCGCGACCCGCGCTATGTGTGGAGTTAGAAATTTAGGATTTAGGATTTAGGATTTAGGATTTTTCCACTTCGGCGTTCGGCGTTGGACGTTTTTTTAGACATTGGGGGAGTGCTCTGAATCCTACTTTGTTCCCTTGGGACTTTCTCTCTTAGTGCGATGAGGTTCTCAACAAACCGCCTCATCTCCATTTCATCTGTGACTACGGAGCGGAACCCCAAATTGAACGCTGTCAGTTTTTTGTTCGCGTCCTCATATTTTTCAGCCTTCAACAATTCAGAAATGTGCTGTGTAAAAGAAGTGACGCAGTTCGCCATCACGTACGCAGTGTTAAACTGCATATTGGGGAAAACACATGCCCAACACAGAAAAAATCCGCCCGCCACGGCCAGCCTAACATAAAGCCGACTCCCAAAACAAAGATAGGTAACGACGCATACAGCACCAAAAGCCAGAAGGTAGATTTTGTCCATGTCCCAATCTCCCGATAACATCGGCCATCAGCCGTTGCAGTGTTCGTCACAAAAGGGGTTACCCTTGACAGGATTGTATTGCGGCAACAATCGCTCTTTCTTCACCGTCGCCATTTTTAACCATGTTTCTACTTTTTTAAGGCTATTGCAAACCCAAACACGCCCAAGAAATGCAAAACCATAAACAGTAGTGTCATCCTAAACAACCAATACCCTTTAAATCTATCGGGCTCGTGTTTCAGTCTTTTGTAACCTATGAGAAGCGGCACCACGATTACGACCAAGTAAAGTGCGTTCAGTATTACAAACATGATCGGTCGGTTATTTGCAAGCAACCATCCTGTCGAGATTGTTATACCGGGTAAAAAAACAACCACGAATGCCAAGAAACTCGCGCATAATATAAAAGGCTCAAACACCGCTTTTCTCGTGTTCCTCGCCCCGGGTGTCACTCGTCCATAACCGCTCCCATGATCGGAAGCGTCTGTCACGAACAAGCTGGGGGGGCGTGTCCTCGAATGTTCGGCGCACCATGTTTTTGAAAATAGTGCTCCCTCACGTCATCATCTGACGTGTTCCGACATGCCGCATGCACTTCTTCGGGGAGTTTTTCACGCAAGGCGACAGCAATTTTGCATTCCGCATCTCCGTGCGCGAATATCAAGCGAACGAGATCATCGGGAAGCTCGGGAATAGTCGCAAATTCGCAGAGCACTCCCTCCATAAAAGAATCCGGTAGATGCGGAAGGATGTCTAACGTCAAGCGACGCACCTCTTCCAGCGACATAGACTCTACGTCCATTGTTACATTGTCGTGCGTCTGCCAAACCCGGCTCAATTTGCGCAAATCCGCTATGTTACTGTCCTTAGAAACGCGCAGATTAACAAATCCATCATGCATGCCGACTCACCCGTTGCAACCAAGGGTGTCAGAGGCGTACGCCGCCGTCAAGCAGGAGTTGTTTGGTTTCTGGTTTCGTATTCACTCTCCTTTGACATTGAACGCGCCGTCCCGCCTTGTTATAGTATAGCCGATATTCCACGGGCCCATAGCTCAGTCGGTCAGAGCGGAGGACTCATAATCCTTTGGTCGCAGGTTCGAGCCCTGCTGGGCCCACCATTGACCACCATCATACGGAGAGTGGCCGTGACAGACCCCAACTGCATTTTCTGTAAAATCATTGCCGGACAGATGCCGGCCTACACGATCTACGAAGACGAGCACACACTTGCTTTTCTGGATATCGCCCCCTTTGAAAAGGGACACACCCTGGTGGTCAGCAAACACCATGCCGCATACTTCACCGACCTGCCTGCCGCATCGCTTGACGCAATGGGCCAGGCCGTGCAACGCGTAGCGGCCCGACTGCTTGAGAAGTTGCCGTGTGACGGCTTCAACCTGCTGCAAAACAACGGCGCGTGTGCCTCGCAGGTCGTGCCGCATGTCCACATCCATGTTGTCCCCCGCTGGGCGGGCAAGTCCATCAACTGGATTCCGGGCGCATATGACGATCCAGACCAGGAACTCGCAGAGTTGCAACAGCGGTTAACCGCGCCCTGACATCCCCCTATTCTTCCGACCCACTCATGAATCCTTCGTTCCAAGAAACCGTCCGCGACATTTGCAAGAAGGACACGCGTTATCATCCCGATGCTTACGAATTTATCGTTGAAGCACTTGATGTGACCGTCAAAAAACTGAACAGATGCCAGTCGGGCCATCATCCCCGCCATGTCACCGGCCAAGAGTTGCTGGAGGGCATCAAGGAGTTTGCATTAGACGAATTCGGCCCCTTGGCCTTCACGGTCTTCTCCGAGTGGGGCATCCATACGACGGAGGATTTCGGCGAAATCGTTTTCAATCTGGTGGATGCGGGTCGCCTGGGCAAAACGGAGAGCGACAGCCGCGATGATTTTAAGCAGGTGTACGACTTCAACGACGTTTTCGTGAAGCCGTATGAACCGCGCGCGGTGGATCCGGCTCCGCGCTCTTCCGCCCGTCGCCGCAAACGTGAGGCGTGATCCATCTATGTCTGCGCCTGACCTCTCAGTCCGACGTTTCCTATTACCGCCCATGCACCGGGAAGGGCGGCGCTTTGTTTGGATCGCGGGAGCATGTGCCCTGCTGGCCGCCGTGATTTGGCCGCCGCTTTTTTTCGTGGGCCTGCTCCTAACCTACGGCGTCTTTCTTTTTTTCAGGGACCCGGAACGGATCACGCCTGACGATCCGCAGACGCTCTTCAGTCCCGCCGACGGCATCGTCTGCCTGTTGATGCAGGTGCCGATTCCCGCTGTCCTCGAAGCGGGGGATCGCCCGGTCTGGCGCGTCAGCGTGTTTATGAGCGTGTTGGATGTCCATGTCAACCGGATGCCGATCGCCGGCACCGTGGTAAAAAAACACTACATTCCCGGCGCTTTTTTGAATGCTTCTCTGGACAAGGCCAGCGACAGCAATGAACGAATGCTCTACCTGACACAGACCCCCGCCGGTCAGACGCTCGCCTTCGTTCAAATCGCAGGGCTCATCGCACGCCGCATCGTCAGCTTTGTCCAAGAGGGGCAGACCTTAGTCTCCGGCGAACGGTTCGGACTGATCCGGTTCGGCAGTCGCGTAGACGTCTATCTGCCGCCCGGCGTCGAACCCTGTGTGCACATCGGGCAAACCATGGTCGCGGGCGAAACGCCCATTGCGCGGCTCTAAACGCTTTTCGGGAGTGGTGTTATGGGGAAATTCAGATTCCGTAAAAAACGTAAACGCAAGCCGCGCATCCCGCGCGAAATCCCGATCCGCACGATGATCCCGAATCTGATCACGCTTCTGGCCGCCGCCAGCGGCATCACGTCAATCCGCTACAGTTGCCAGGAGCATTGGCGACCGGCCGTCGTCGCGATCCTCATTGCCTGCGTGCTGGACGGGCTCGACGGAAGTGTCGCCCGGATGCTGCGCAGCACCTCCAAGCTAGGCGCGCAATTGGATTCGCTCGCTGATTTCGTCAGCTTCGGCGTGGCACCGGCCCTGCTGATGTATTTCTGGATCATGCAGGTCGTTTCGCCCGAAAGCTTCGCCTATGACCTTCGCGGTCTCTTCTGGGCACTGGCCCTGTTCCATGCGATGTGCTGCGCGTTTCGCCTGGCCCGGTTCAACGTCATGCTGGATGCAGGCCCCACACAACCGTACTGGAAGCACTTTTTCATGGGACTGCCGGCCCCCGGCGGCGCGGGCATTTTGATGACGCCTATCGTCTGGCAACTACATACCGAGAGTACCGCTATTCAATCGCCATGGGTGGGTTGCGCCATGCTGGTCGTGTGTGGCATCCTCATGGCGAGCCGTGCCCCGACCATCTCAGCGAAGCACCTTCGCATTCCAGCCAAACGTGTGGTGCCGGTTCTACTTGCCGTCATGTTTGCCATCGGCATGCTGGTCTCGCAGTTCTGGCTGACACTAGGCGTGATCGGCCTTCTCTATCTCGCGTCGATCCCGCTGTGCGGCATCTGGTTCTTGCGGCTACGCCGCCGCCATGAAGCCCAGCAGAAAGTAAACCTAAAAAGAGCAGTTGAGCATGCAGATTTTGAGCAAAGCCCCGTAAACATTGGCTTCCGTTGAGATCCGCGCCGCACCTATTTGGTGCAGAACGCAATTTCTGATTGGAACCACGGAACCACGGAACACACGGAAACAGAGCCATGCCTTTCCGTGTGTTCGGTGTGTTCCGTGGTTAAACAATCGATCCCGATAGCGATCCCGATCCCGATTTGGATCAAACCATGAAACCTTGAAACCAGAAACCAAAG
>DUPH01000438.1 GCA_012838435.1 Lentisphaerota bacterium
AGCAACCGCTGCGCCTCTTCGTCAGAAAATCCTGCAAAATCCCTTGCGTGCAGGCGTGGCACGGGCATCCTGCCCGTGTTTCATGGGCGGGACGCCCATGTCACGAGGGGGTTTTGCAAGAGCCTCAATAAACAGAGCCCCGAAGCAAGCGCGGAAGCGTAAGAACTTTTAACTTTGACGCTCAACGTTTAACACTCAAAAAATACTCAAAAAATACCGCGTGACGGGCGTTTTGCAATATGCCACAACGATGACCGTTGGTTTATGTTTGGAACTGCACAATAAGGAGTAACAATGGCTTATCAAGAAGTGACGAGGACTGGATACGGAGACCGTCTGAAGAAGGCGCTGGGTGGCGTGGTCGGCGGTTTTGTAATGTTTATCGGAGGCACGGCGCTGCTGTTCTGGAATGAAGGGAACTTCGTCAAAACCAAAAAAGCGCTCGATGAAGCGCAGGGGGCCGTTGTGCCGGTCGAGCAGGTCGCCACCATTGATCCTGCCCTCGAAGGCAAGCTGATCCACGCCAGCGCCCGCGCTGAAACGCAGGACGTTCTGGAAGATGCTGAATTCGGTGTGAAGCAGACGGGGATCCAACTCCGACGCAGCGTAGAATACTACCAGTGGGTCGAGGAGTCCCGCACCGAGACCCGTGATAAGATGGGCGGCGGCCAGGAACGGGTGACCACCTATACATACAAGAAAGAATGGCGCTCCAAGCCGGTGGATTCAGGTGCGTTCCGTGACCCCGAATACCAGAACCGCAACACCGTCTGGTTGACGTTTGAGGCGCAGACGTCATACGCGAAGAACGTTTCATTTGGCGCTTACACGTTGCCCCAGTTCTTTGTGGAGGCCATCGGTCAGGCCGAGAGCGCGAATGTCAGTCCCGCGCCTGAGCAGATTCAGACCTGGACAAAGAGCATGATCGAGCATCCGCGTTTTCCTCGCTCTCAAAATGTGACGAATGCGCCGCCTCCGGTCGTCCACGCCAGCGGAAACACCGTGTACTTCGGGCGTTCGCCCAGTGCGCCAGAAATCGGCGACGCCCGCGTGTCGTTTACTTGGGTGCCGCCGCATGAGGTTTCCATCATCGGCAAGGTTTCCGGCAAGACCTTTGTGAAGTTCGTGGCGAAAAACGGCAAGTCCGTCTCACGTCTGGACGATGGGATCCGGAGCGCGGAGGAGATGTTCGCCAGCGCGGCCAAGGAGAATGCCACGCTGACGTGGATCCTGCGACTTGTCGGCGTGTTGTGCGTATGTTTCGGCCTGAAGTCGATCTTCGGCATCTTGGAGGCGCTCGCCAAGGTCATCCCGATTCTGGGCGACATCGTCGGCGCGGGCGTCGGCTTGGTCTGCACCCTCGTCGGACTGGCCTGGTCGTTCCTGTGGATCTCAATCGCCTGGCTCGCCTACCGTCCGCTGATCGGCATCCCGTTGTTGGTCGCTTCTGTCGGGTGTATTGTCTGGCTCAAGAAAAAGGCGCGAAAAGATGGCGGCGTGACCGCCGCCGGTCAAGCAGACGCTTGACCCTCCCATTCTGCAACCGGGCTTGCGGAGCACTGGGAGGGACGAGCGTCTGCTCGTCCGCGGGCAAGCGACGCTTGCCCCTCCCGCCGTTTCGCGCGCCTTCCTGCCGCCAACCACTCACATCCCATTTCTGTTCAAAAACGTTATCAAAATCAAATCAAAAAAAGGAGTATCTCACGATGAAAACCTCTCGTTTTTTTGTTTCCGCCGCCGCATTCATTCTGTCTGCGTCGACGGTCGTTCACGCCGCGACCCTGCATGTCTCCGCCACAACCGGCGAGAGTGTGCGTAAAGCGGACGGCAGCAAAGAGAAGCCGTGGCGCGACTTGCAGGCCGCGCTGGACAAGGCGCAACCAGGCGACACGATCCTTGTCGCCGCAGGTAACTACCTTGGCACCAGTGACCAAGGATTTCTGAAGATGACCATCCCGGTCAATATCATGGGCGGCTACACGGACGACTTCGCAAGCCGCGACGTGCTCAAGAACCTCACCATGGTGCAGCCCACCACCGCGCAGAACGGCACCTCGCGCTCGTTCGCCCTGCTGTCCATCGGCGACCCCAACAAACCCCGTTCGCTCAACGCCGGTGACGGCGGCATCACCATTGACGGGATTGTCTTCGACCGTGGGTTCTCGAACGGCTACCATCCGACGAAGGGCAAGCCCAAAGATGTCGATACGGGGATGCTCATCAATCCGCCGGGGCAGGGCATCAACGGCGACGCGAAGAACGTGGCGACGGTCGCCCAGCCGCTCATCTACTTCGGTAATGGGTTCGGCAACGTGACGATCCGCAACTGCACGTTCGCCAATGGCGGCAACTACGCGATCCGCGGCTCATGGAGCCAAGGCAAGGTCGTCATTGAGAACAACGTGTTCATCAACAACACCTATGCCGCCATCGA
Source organism: Lentisphaerota bacterium (assembly GCA_012838435.1). Taxonomy (GTDB): domain Bacteria; phylum Verrucomicrobiota; class Kiritimatiellia; order RFP12; family UBA1067; genus DUPH01. The sequence continues at coordinate 2,435 of DUPH01000438.1, forward strand.
GCTGTCCGGCGGCGGCAAGAGCGGCGAGTTCAGCTTGACCATCGACTGCGCTTACAACACGATCCTCTTTAACTGGGCGCGGACCAATGATCTGGGTGACATGGGGTACGGGTTCCGCTACATGAACAACGTCCACTCCGATGTCCACCACTGCATCATCGGTACTTCCACGCTCGGCGGCTTGGACCGGGCGCGTATCGAGAACTCAAAAGACCATGAGAAGATGAAGAAGACCGGCGCTGAAAACAACGCCTTCTTCCTGAACACACAGGGTGACCTCGTGCTTCCGGGCGGCGCCAAGTGGCTGTTTGTCCGGGCCAAGAACTTCGAGGATCGCGAAGAACTCTACAAGTACGAGGGGAACGCGGAACTCCCGGCGGAAGCTTTCAAGGGCAAGATCAACGAAGCCTACCTGAACGGCTTCGTCAGCGCGAACAACTCCGAATCGGTTCTGTTGGATCGCAATTCGCCCGTCAATCAGGTGCGCAGTGCGTTTGGGATGAACCTGCAGGCCGAGGGAACGACCCGCGTGGATATGTTCGCCAACCGCTATCCTCTCACCGATGCTCTGAAGCTCTTCGGCGCGGTGGAAGGCAAAGGCGCGCAGATGCCTAAGTGATCTTTTCCGTGCTGCGCACGGAGAAGACATTTAGGATTTGAGATTTAGGAGTTAGGAGTTTTCCGCTTGGGAGTTGAGCGTTCTTGGCGGCGTAACCGCCGCCGGGCAAGCAGACGCTTGCCCCTCCCGGCGCTCCGCAAGCCTGATGAATGGATCTGCGACGGCAAACGATATTCCGCGCGACGCCGCTTTTCCTCCGCGCACAGCGCGGAGGGTCTTCCCCGGCACAGCCGGTAGTGCGGGTGCTGCTCCGCACACGCACTACCTCTCACCCATTACCTCTTACTTATTACTTCTCTTTAATCACCGAGGTGGCAGCTTTGAGGATGCCGGCCACATTCGCCAGATCAGAGGGGATGATCATGGTGTTGTTGGCCTTGGCGAGCTTGCCGAATTCGTTCAGGTATTGCTGAGCGAGTTGCATGTTCACCGCGTTCAGGCCGCCCTGCTCATTGATCGCTGCGGCCACTTGGCGAATACCGCTGGCCTGCGCTTCCGCCACCAGCAGGATCTCCTGCGCACGACCACCCGCCTCATTGATGCGCTTTGTTCTCTCGCCTTCTGAGATTGCGATCGCCTGCTGCTTCTCGCCTTCGGCGCGGTTGATCTTGGCCTGACGGTCACCTTCGGACTCGGCAATCAGGGCACGCTTTTCGCGTTCGGCGCGCATCTGCTTCTCCATTGCGTCGCGGATCGTCTGGGGCGGCGTGATGTTCTTGATCTCATAGCGCGTGACCTTGACGCCCCAAGGGCCGGACGCCTTGTCCACGGCCTCGACAATCGCGCCGTTGATATGCATACGCTCCTCAAAGCTCCGGTCCAACTCTAACTTGCCCATCTCAGAGCGCATGGTGGTCTGTGCGAGTTGCGTGGTAGCGAACAGGTAGTTGCCGATACCGTAGGAGGCTTTGGCCGGGTCCATCACCTGAAGGTAGAGGACGCCGTCCACCTCGACGGTGATGTTGTCGCGCGTGATGCACTGCTGCGGCGGCACGTCGATCGCCTGTTCCTTGAGCGTGTGTCGATACGAAACGCGGTCGAGGATCGGCACCAGCACGTGGAGGCCCGCCTCGAGCGTGCAGTGGTATTTCCCCAGCCGCTCCACGATGAATGCCTGCTTCTGCGGCACAATGCGCACGCACTTGTAAAGCGTGTAGACCACAGCGAACGCGATCAGATAAACGGTGTATTGAGCCTGCATGATTCTTTCCTTCTCTTTTTCAGGATGCCAAGCCAGCCCGTTTCGTCAGGCGACTTAGCATCGTTGTGAACATTAGACCGCTTCAACTCGAAGCGTCAGATTTTTTTTGCCGATCACTCGGACCGACGCGCCGACATCGAACTCGCCTTCGGCCTCGGCATCCCACGTCGTACCACCCAACTCGACCCGCCCCGGCCTATTCGGCGCGATGGGCTGCGTCACCAGCGCCAGCTTGCCGGTAAAACCGTCGTCGGGATCGTCCGAGACCTTGCGTGTTCCGCTGAAAACCGACTTGAGGCTTTTACGCAGCAGCACAAGGTAGAGCACCGACAGCGCGGAAAACAGAAGCCACTGCCAGCCCTGAGCGAGCGTCGGCATCAGCCACACAATCAAAGCCACCGTCAGCGCGGCCAATCCGAAGAACAGCGACACCAAACCCGGCGTCATGATCTCTAAAAGGATCAACGCCACACCGGCATATAGCCAATACATAGCTGTCATTTGCATCCGAGCCCCCCCTCTATGGGTTCACATCACCACGGGGCCAATTAAATCAGGTCACCCCGCCATTTGGCAAGGACGGATTACGGGATTTAGAATTTGGGAGTTGGGATTTAGGAGTTTTTGGAGC
>DUPH01000439.1 GCA_012838435.1 Lentisphaerota bacterium
GAAGGCGACGCGGCGTGGGGCGGAGCGTCATGCCCGGCCGCGCCGGGCGGTGGGATGGTTCGCTGACAAGACGTCCCGCCCGCAGGCCGTCAGGCGTTGCGGTGTGGGGGTTTTGCAAGAGCCTCAACTCCTAAATTCCCATGCTCACCCCCTACACCACGACACTGACCGATGAAGCCGAACGCCGCGGCATCCGCGTGGTCCTGATCAACAACGATCCCGACCTGCCGATCTTCGACCTCATCAGAAACGGCCAAAGCGTGCGCTGCTTCAACGCCCTTACCGATCAGGTCGGTGCGGCTACCTACCATCTGGTCAATCACAAGCGCGCCTGTCACAATTGGCTGGTGCGCCAGCGTATCCCGGTGCCGGCGCAAATCGTCTATGACGACGCGCATCCTGCGCTCGCCTTGGACTTTCTCCGCGACCACGCGCCGATTGTCGTCAAACCCTGCATGCAGTGGGGCGCGCGCGGCGTGTCGATGAGCGTGCGTACCCCCGAAGACCTGCAAGCCGCCGTCCGCCGCGCACGACGCTTCGAGCCCGATGTGATTCTGGAAGAGACTGTGCCCGGTGAGGATCTGCGCGTGATCCTCGTCGGAGGCGAGTTGGCAGCCGCCATCCGCCGGACGCCTGCCACCGTCACCGGCGACGGCATCCACACGCTGCGCCAACTCATCCTACGCCGTAACGCCTCCCGCCGCCGCGAAGATCCCAGCAATCTGATTCCGTGGGACGCCGAAACACGTCGCAACCTCGCGGAACTGGGCCGCACTCCGGACGAGGTTCCGTCTTGCGGCGAGCAGGTGCGCGTACGCTTGACCAACAACTACCACACTGGCGGCACAGTCGACATCGTCACGGACAAGGTGCCCGTCCGTGCACTCCGCATCGCGCAACGCATCGTGCGCAGCCTCAATCTGCCGCTGGCCGGTGTCGACTTCCTGATTGACCGCGCCACACGCCGTTTCACGGTCATTGAGGTCAGTCCCGACATGGCCATCTCGCCGCCCGAAGGCGCGACCGTCGCGCAACGCTTTCTCGACTTTCTCTTTCCCGACACACAAAAAAAGGAACCCTCATGAAACATGCCTGTACCCTGATCGCCGGTGCCTTCTGCGCCGTGCTGTTCGCCCGTTCGGAATCTACGATTGAATATCGCTATCTGGACGAACTCGCTTCGCCCAAACGCTGGGCACCTGCCGAGTGCGAGGTGACCGTCTCGCCGCACCGTGCCTGGGAACATCCGGTCGCCTGTATGCACATTCCGGTCGACTTTCACGCCGGTGAAAAAGCCTACCCCATCGGCTGGCCACGCATGTACCTGAATCTGACCGAAGAAGAGCGGGGCTGGAACGAATACGACTGCTTTGAATTCCAACTCTATACTGAAAGCTCTCGCGAAAAACTGCCCACACGTCCCGTCACTTTTCACCTCTACGACACGCAGGGGCAGAAGAAGCTCATCGAGTTGCAGCAGGCTACACTCAAAGAATGGCGCACCGTCAGCGTCAATCTCTCAGACCTCGGTCTGGCCGGACCGGTTGCGCGTCTGGGTTTCAATATCAACGAATCCGACTACAACGACAAAGACTGGGTCGCCTTCCATGTCGGCGGTTTCCGCTTGTCGCGTAGGACGGCACCGCATGTCACAGAGCTACGCGCAGTAACGCCGGTCCTCTTTTGCGATAGCCGCGTGCTGCCGATCGAACTCGTCATCGAGGGTCCGGCAGCACAACTCGCCTCCGGCATTCCGGTGCAGCTTCGTTCCGGTACACGCACGGTACTCACGCGCAGCCTGCCGGTGGCACGCGGTCGCCAGACACTCTACGTGCCTTTGGATGCAAAGCCGCTCCCGCCCGGTGCCTATACCGTTGTCGTCACCCCGGATGCCGAAGGACGCGGACCCGAAGCGGCTGTCACCGTGACGACCTCACCTTGGCAATAATGACACCCCCTCCCCTCTTTCATTTTCACTAAGGAGCACCATGAAAACACGTATTACACTCGCCCTCTTCGTGGCAGCCGCATCATCCTCCCTCTATGCCGCACCGGTCATCTTTGATTTGGGAACCGCCGACTCCCCCTTGCACGACGGTGCGCTGCGCGTCACCGAAAAAGGCGGCGAACACGCCACATGGGAATCGGCCGCGCCGCTTGCCGCGCGGGCCAATCCCATCCAGCGTGATTGGGTCGAAAACACCCACGCGCGGCGCAAGGATCCACCCGCCTCCTATCATACCGAACTCACCTGCGATTATGTCGCCGCCACTGCCCCCGCCACGCTGACCCTCGCGTTGCCGTCCGGCTCCTACCGCTTGGTCTTGCTCTGCGGTCGTGCCGGAGGACACGCCGCACAGGTGTGGGACACCTGTGTGACCACCGAGGACGGAGCCAGCGTACAGGCCACGTTCGCCGGAGCTCATGAACTGCGAGCGTTAACGCTGAACGCGACCACCGGTACACAAGGCATCCGCCTCGCCCTGACCACACGCAGCCGCTGGGTGCTGAACGCCGTGATCGCAGTGCCGACCGCCGAATGGGAGACCGCGCAGCGCGACACGATTGAACCGCTGCTCCGCGACGCGCTGCTGCTACCGCGCGACGTATTGGCGTCATGGAAGATCGTCCCGCGTCCCGATCCCTCACCCGAACCGGTCTGGACCGAGCGGCAGCGGCAGGACGGCGTGGCCGTCTATGCGCGGCCTTGGTGCGAGCCGGTATGGCCCGACCACAAACCGCGTCAGCACGAACTGGACGCACCGGTGCGCGCCTTCGCCGCCCAGGGCGAATATGAGCCAATGACCTTTACGCTTCATGCGTTGCGCGCCGTCACCAACGTTGATGTCCGTCTCAGTGCGATGGTCTGCACCAACGGCCGTACGCGCATCGAGATCCCGGCTGAAGACATCGACCTGCGCGCGGTTCGCTACATGTACGTGCGTCCCAACTACAACGCCTTCAACACCACCTACCGCGCGCCGGACGTCCTGATGCCTTGGCAGCCGCAACCGATTCCGCGCGGCGAAAACCTGCGCCTCTGGCTCACCGTGCATGTGGGGGTCGGCCAGCCCGCGGGCCTCTATCACGGACGCGCGACCGTCACTGCCGACCACACGAAGCTCGAAGTACCGCTCACGCTGCGCGTCCTGCCGATCACGCTGCTCAAAGACCAGTCACTCGTTTACGGTCAATACTACCGTCATCCGCTACCGAACAGTGAAGGCGCGCCGGACACATTCTCGCGGGCTTGGTGGCAGCGTAAAGCCGAGGCCGAACACCGCGACATGCGCGAGCACGGCATGAACACCGTGGTGCTGGGCTTGTGGGGCAGGTACAAGGACGGACGCTGGCTCTTCTCGTTCGACACACTGCAACGTCATCTCGACCTTGCGCGCAGTGTCGGCTTCGACAAGCCGTTTGTCTGTTCGTTCCCCTGCTCCGCCCTCTACCACAAACACATGAAAGCCGACATGGGCTCGCACCTCTCGCAGATCAAGATGC
>DUPH01000440.1 GCA_012838435.1 Lentisphaerota bacterium
CCCGTCTCCATCGCGAACGGCGGCGCGCTGGATATCGCCAACGCGCCGGCCACCGCCAACCCCGTCACAGGTACCGCGTCCATCGCCAATCCGATCACAGCGGAAGGCACCGGCCCGGACGGCTTGGGCGCCCTGCGCCACAGCGGCGGCGTCAGCCAGCAGAACGCCTTCAGGAACGTGGCGCTCTCAGGTGACACGGCCGTCTATTCGGCCTCGCGCTTCGACGTGCGCAACGGCAGCTTCGATTTCGGCGGCCACGCGTTGACCGTCAACGGCGGCGGCGAATTCTCCATCGTGCAGTCGGCGGTCTCCAATGTGACCGCCGCTACTTCCGTGCAGATCGCCGACGGCATGTTCCGCTTTGAGCAGAGCGATTTCCAAGGCTCGGCGGCCACGGTCGCCGACGCCGCCGCCGGCGCGGGCGTCTGCCTGTATCAGATGACAGCGCCCCTGCTGTGGTCGCTGAATCTTGCGGACAACGCCTATTTCCGCGTCAACAACGGCAACATGGACACCAATCTGAATGTCTGGGCCGGGCCGGTGACGCTCTCATCAGGCACGTCGCGCCTCAATGCCCTGCCCGGCGGAACCGCCGCCATCACCGGCGCCGTCGGCGGAGACGGCGGCCTGCTCAAGGAGGGCGAAGGCTGGTTCTGGCTCTTCAACCCGGCCAACACCTACGCCGGCGCCACCACCGTGACACAGGGCAACCTCTACGCCGTCGCGCCCGGTACACTGGGTGCGCAGGCCGTCGCGGGCCTCACCGTTTCCGACACCGGCGCCTTCGTCGCCCGTGTCGCCTCCGGCACCTCCGCCGACGGCTTCAGCCACGCGCAGCTCACGGCCCTGGCCGATACAACGTTCTCCACGGCACCCGCCTCCACCGCCCTCGGCTTCGACACCTGTTACGAGGATTTCGCCTTCACGAGCGACTTCCCGTTCATCGGACTGAAAAAACTCGGGACGCACACGCTCAGCCTCACGGGCAGCGCTCCCGATCTGGGTCCGGTCGATGTGTACAACGGGGAACTCGACCTGACCGCCACCGGCAACCACGCGCTGCACACCTATTCGGTCGCCGTCGGCGCAGCACCCGACGCCTCCGCACGCGCCGTCCTGCGACTGGCCGGCACCGCGCTCAACACGGATGATCCCGGCTACAGCCGGACCGGTCCGGCGCTGCTCGTCGGCGCGGCATCCGACTCCCGCGCCATTCTGCATGTCGGCGAGGGCGCCGTCGCCAACGGACGGCTGCTCGTCGGCAACGGCACCGGCTCCGCCGGCGCCGTCTATCAGACCGCAGGGGTCGTGACCAACACGGGCGGCACCGCCAACGACAGTCGCATCGGCGAAAACGGTTTCGGTTATTACCGCCTCGACGGCGGCGAACTGGCCAACAAGGGCTATGTCCAGCTCGGCCGCAACAGCGGGGCCACGGGTATCATCGAACAGCGTGGCGGCACGCTGCGTATCAACACCGGTGTCGCCCCCGCCAGCGGCGTCATCGGCGACTACTACAACGGCACCCTCTCCTGCCGCGCCGGCGTGGGCATCTTCCATCTGGCGGGCGGCGTGTTCGACACAGGCGGCCACTCCCTCCAGCTCGGCGAGTGGGCAGGTGAGAACAACTACTCCAACGGGTTCGCCGTGCTCACGCTCGAAAACGACGCCCAAGCCGTCGTCAACAGTGAGATCCGCCTCGCCAATCGCAACGGGGCGCCGGAAGCGTACGTCAACCTCAACGGCGGCGCGCTGACCGCCCGCTACTTCCAAAAGGGCGGCAACAACGCTGCCGG
>DUPH01000441.1 GCA_012838435.1 Lentisphaerota bacterium
CGACCGCGCAGCGCGGGATCAGTTGGCAGGACAGCGGCGAGTATCAGTATAAGTTTTTAGCCGAGGCATACGACTGGGAGGTCGGGGCGGGCATTGCGCGTCTGCATCCGACATACATCCTGTTGACGCGGCTGTTGGCGGCATGCCTGCCGTGGGTGGGTGTGCCGTATGTCTATACGCTGTCGAGCGGGGTGGGCATGGCGCTGGCGCTGGCGGTCTTGGTGCTGACGGTGTATGGCATGACGCGGTCATTGCGCGCGGGGTGTCTAGCGGCTGTATTGCTGGGCGGTGCGCACATGGCCTGGTGGCTGAGTACGATGGCGGAGGTCTACACATGGTCGCTGGCCTTGCTGATGCTGGAACTAGCATGCCTGATGAAGACGCTGCGGGAACGATCATTCGCATGGTTTGCGGGTGCGATCTTTTTCAACGGTTTTCATTTCGGAGTGCATCACTTTGCATTGCTGAACCTGCCGGTGTATGCGGTGCTGTTCTGGTTGCTGTTCCGGCGCAAGGCGTGGCACTGGGGCGCATGCGCGGTGCTCTGGCTGTTCGGCGCGTTGCCGATTGTGATCCCGATCGTGCGTTATTGGGTGGCGAGCGGCAGTCTGGAAGCGGTGATCCAGAGTGCGTTGTTCGGCGAGGTGTTCCAGCAGAAGATCTTGGCGTTGGATGTACGTAAAGGACCGCTCTGGCGGGCGAACATGGCGCTGGCGAGTGTCAGTTTCATGAATCCGTGCTGGCTGTATGCGGCGGTGGTGCCACTGGTGGCGTGGTGGGAGTGGCGGATGAGAGGGAGAACGTCGAACGCCGAACGTCGAACGCCGAACGCAGAACGCAGAACGCAGAACGCAGAAGTGGAGAATGGGAAAAACGCTCAACTCCCAACGCTCAACGCTCAACGCTCAAGTGTGGGAACGGGAGGGGCAAGCGTCTGCTTGCCCGAGAACGCAGAACGTCGAACGTCGAACGTCGAACGCAGAACGCAGAACGCAGAAGTAGAGAATGGGAAAAACGCTCAACTCCCAACGCTCAACGCTCAACGCTCAAGCACGGGAACGGGAGGGGCAAGCGTCTGCTTGCCCGAGAACGCCGAACGCAGAACGCCGAACGCAGAACGCAGAAGTGGGGCGGCGTTGTTGGCGTTGACGGTGCTACATGCGTTTTTCTGGGTGCGGTATCTGGTACCGGATCAGGCGACCTTCCTGCTACCGACGCTGGGGCTGCTGGCGGTGTGGGCGGGAGTGGGCGCGGCGCGTGTGTTACGCGAACGGCGTGGGTGGTTTGCGCCGAGTGTGGCGGTGTCGCTGGCATGCAGCGTGTTGGCACCGCATGCGGTTTGCAGGACGGCTGAGCGGTTGTTGCCGCCACGGTCGCGTGTGTTACCGTTCCGCGATGAGTTTGCGTATTGGGCATATCCGTGGAAGCACAACGAGAATTCGGCGGAGCGGTTTGTCGAGGCGGTGGCGCGTGAGCGTTATCCCGAGGACATGGTGGTGTGGGCGGATACGACGGCGGTCGCGCCGCTGATGGCGGCCCAGGCGATGGGACGGTTGCCGGCGTCGTGGCGCTGGCTCTCCTATTGGCAAAATGAAGAGGACGAAGTGATCATACAGCGGTTGCAGGCGTCGCCGGATGGCGGTTATGTGGTGTCGCCACTCCGATGCTATGTGCCGGAGGCGATTCTTGAGCAGGCGCAATCGTTCGAGCGTCGCGGTGTACTGCATCGTATCGTGTGGTAAGGGAATGTTGTGAACAAACGGATTTTTTTGTCGCCGCCGTGGCTGGGCGGCAGCGAGCGGGACAGGGTGGAAGAGGCTTTCGCGTCCGGCTACATCGCGCCGTGCGGGCCGATGGTGGATCGGTTTGAGCGCGCGTTCGCCGAGCGGACGGGCATTGCGCATGCCTGTGCGTTGTCGAGCGGGAGCGCTGCGCTTGACCTGTTGTTTCACGAGTTGGGGATCGGCCTTGGGGATCGAGTATTCTGTTCTGACCTAACCTTTATCTCTTCCATCGCGTCGGCGGTACAACGCGGTGCCGAGCCGGTGTTCATCGATTGCGACGAGACAAGCTGGACGATGGATCCGGATTTGCTGGAAGAGGCGTTGGCGCAGGCCGTAGCCGAAGGACGGCTGCCCAAAGCGGTGGTGGCGGTGGATCTCTATGGCCAATGCTGCGACTACGGGCGTATCGAATCGCTGTGCGAGCAGTACGGGGTGCCGCTGATTATTGATGCGGCGGAGGCGCTGGGTGCTTGTTATTGCGACCACCCAGTGGTCGCGGGAACGCAGAACTCAGAACGCAGAACTCAGAATGCAGAAGCGGGAACGTTCAACGCTCAACGCTCAACGCTCAACGCTCAAGTTAGGGAACGGGAGGGGCAAGCGTCTGCTTGCCCGAGAACTCAGAACGCAGAACGTAGAACGCGGAACGCAGAAGTGGAAACGTTCAACGCTCAAGGAAGGAGCGCCGGAGATGCTGGATGGGCGGCGGTGTTTTCTTTTAACGGCAACAAGATCATCACGACATCGGGTGGCGGGATGTTGGCGTCGCGTGATGCGGGGGTAGTGGAGCGGGCGCGGAAGCGGGCGCAGCAGGCGCGTGAGCCGGTGGTGTGGTATGAACACCGGGAACTGGGATACAACTTCCGCATGAGTAATATCGTGGCGGCGATTGGCGTGGGACAGCTTGAGGCACTGGAGATCATTCTCGCGAAAAAGCGGCAGATTTTCGAATGGTATTGCGAGCGGCTGGAAGACGTGCCGGGGGTGAGGCTGATGCCGGAGGCGGGGTATGGACGGTGCTCAAGGTGGCTTACGGTGGTGGAGTTATTGCGACCACGAAGTGGTCGCAATGACGAGTGTAAAAACGGGCGAGGAACAGGCACTAGATGCGCACGGGGCATGCAATGGGGAGATGCGCGGGGAGAGCCTAATGATGAGCCCGGCAGACCACGAAGTGGTCGCAATGACGAGTGTAAAAACGAGCCGAGCGCGCAAGTGATGCGGGTGATTGAGGCGCTTGAGCGGGAGAATATCGAGTCGCGTCCGGTGTGGAAGCCGATGCACCTGCAACCGGTCTTTCAAGGGGCGCGGGTGGTCGGCGGGGCGGTTTGCGAGCGTCTGTTCGCTAACGGGTTGTGTCTGCCGTCCGGTGCCGGGCTCGAACGGGATGATGTGGAACGGATTTGCGACGTGGTAGTTGCGGCGCTTGCAAAAGATGTGTCAATTAAATCTCACACAAAGGCACAAAGGACACGAAGGGTATCCACAGATTAACACAGATTACGCATTTTTTGGGGGGTAGGGCTCGGGTTTGTTTAACCACGGAATACACTGAACACACGGAAAGGCACTGCTCGGTTTTTTTATCACACAAAGGCACAAAGGACACGAAGGGTTTTTGGGGGCACTGCTCGGTTTTTTTGAAAGATGAGCATGGTTTTTCATGAAGTTTCATGTGTTTCATGGTTCGGTTTTTTATCCACAGATTGCTCCTAAATCACAAATCACAAATTCAAAAAAGGATGATCATTATGCGGTACTCGTATTTACTTGCTTTGTTTGTTTTATGTGTCTCGTACGTTTCTGCCGATTGGCATGACGCGCTCTGGCTGGGTCGAGGTGATGTCTGGCGTGCCCGCTTTCCGGTCACGGTGACGAATCCCGGTGACGGTGAACTCGACGGTCAGGCGGTCGCGTTGACGGTGGGCGGAGAGCCCGGCCAGGCACCGCTCGTTGGTGCGCGGGCCGAGGCGTTGCGCGTGGCCGACAGCCAAGGTCGCCAACTGCTCTACGCGCTCTGGACGCCGGATATGGATCGTCAGATCACCACCGGTGCGGTTCCGGCTGGCGCGGTCTTGAGCCTGCCTGCTGTCTGCGGTCCCGCCACCTCTACCACCTATCACGTCTATTTCGACAATGCGTGTGCGTGGGGCTTGGCCGATTTCTTCGACAAGCGGCCCCTCACCGACACTAACGGAGATTTTGAACGCGGCAGCGGCGATACGCCGGCAGGATGGCGGCGGCAGATGAGTGGTGCCACACACCGTCTTACTTGGTCGACCGAAACGCCGTTTTCAGGCACGCGCTGTCTTAAGGCCGAGGCTTCGTCGGGTGCTGCCTCCGTGTGGTTCGGGTTTTCGCGCTCTGACTTTACCGTCGTTCCCGGAGCGCGCTGTACCATCCGGGTTCGTGTGCGTGGCGAAAACGTCACCGGCACTGCTGGCTGGTATGTGCATGTCGGCGACGAAAAGAATTTACAGCGGATCAATCGTGTCGAGAAGGCTGGCGACGGCACGTTCGGTTGGAAAGAGATGCAGATCACCTTCACCGTTCCGGAGGGCGCGACGCGCATGGCCACCGGCTCCGTGCTCTACGGCACCGGCACAGCTTGGTATGACGCCTTCAGCTTTGAGAGTGACCGTCCGGTACCGATGCCCAGTGCGCGTGCCGGTGCGGTTGAGCGCCTTGAACTGATCGAACAGGGCGCGGATGCGCCATGGCCCGCCGAGCTACGCGGACGCCGATCGAATTGGCTGAGGCGCGCTGTCGCGTCGATCCTGCCTCGTTATCGCGTCGCCGAATGTCCTTGGCGTTACCGCCTGCCGATTCGCGTCGTGAATCTGCGCGACACGCCAGCCACCAATCTGCTCGCCGTGGCCGATCTCGCAAGCGCCGCGCGCGGGATCGTCGCGCCCGAGTTCCGCATGACCTTTAATGGCGAGACCGTTGAGACTTGCCGATTGGGCGACCGTTTGCTCTTCTCATGCTCGCCTAGTGCGCGTAGTCTGTCAACCTACTACCTGTATGTGGCTGATACCGGCAAGCGCCCTGAACCGAGCGCCGCGGCTGCTTCCACGCTAGGTAGCGATATTCCTTCGGATCAGATTCTGACGACCGGTTCCGACGCTACCGATGCGGTTGCCTTTGCCAAGTTGCTCGTCAGTCCGGTGAATCAGGTCAAAAACCCTAGCTTTGAAGAGGGGACGGAGCAATCCGATGGTTGGTCGCACAGTAGCGAAGGCAAGGGCGTCCGGTTTGCGATCGAGAGCCCCGGTGGTTTTGGTCAACGCCATGCCCGTATGGCCGTTGATAAATCCGTTACCCTCGCTTGGCGCGGCTGGTATCAGTCGGTACCGATCAAGGCCGGGCACACCTACCTGTATGGTGCATGGCTTGCCTGCGAGGACCTAGAGGGTTCCGCCATGTTGCACGCGCACCTGCGTAATGCACAGGGGCAGGTGACTGCGGGCGGTTTTCTCGGCGCGGGCGCTGGTATCAGCGGCACCGCGATGTGGACCCCGATGTTCGGCACTGTCACCGTGCCAGCGGATGCGAGCGTGTTCCAACTCCATCTTACCATGAATGCGCACGGCACGCTCAAACATGACGGTGCCTTTCTGGCCGAGTGTCTGAACGCCACAGCCGGAGACCCGGAAACCCCGCCCATGGATCCGGATGAGCTGACGGTGTGGCCGGTCGATCCGGTCATCAAGGTTTTCCATGAGACCCTCCCCCCGGCGCAACCGGAGGCGAGCGCGATTGCTCTGGCACGCAACGAAGAGGAGGCGCTGCAACTCGCTTTGCGCGCCGGTCGGGACATTGCCGATCTCGAGATTGCGGTCGACCCGCCGAAGCGGCGCGATGGTCAGACGCTTGATACCTTCACGATCGGTTGGGTCGGTTATGTGCCGATCGACCATCCGACCTCTTACTACAGTCTGACCACGCCGACGTGGCAATTGAAGCATCCTACGCGGGCTGGCTCGTCGGACGGCTGGTCTGGTTGGTGGCCTGACCCGATCCGCCCGGCCGCGCGCGGTGCGCTACGTGCCAACCAGACGCAGGCGGTGTGGGTTTCGTTTAAGGCCACGGCGACCACGAAACCGGGCACCTACGCCGGGAACGTGCGCATTCTTGATGCGGATAAGCGTCTTGTGCAGCGCGTACCCTTCACCGTCACGGTCTGGGATTTTGAGCTGCCCACAGAAAGCACTTGCGCCGCGATCTATGACATCCGTCTCAGTCCGCAATGGACAGCCGACGGCTCGACGGCAGCGCAACAGCGCGAACGGTTGATGCGTGTCATGGCCGACAAACGTGTGTCGCCCGACGATGTCGGCGCAAGCCCGGTCTTCACGCGTGACGAGCAAGGGCGCATCACCGCTGATTTCACAGCGTACGACCGCGCCGCACAGCTCTATTTCGACGAGTTGAAATTCCGCTTCTCATACACGCCGGGCTTCTTCTATCTGTTCGGTTGGGAGCACCCGCCCAAGAAGGTGATGGGCGAGGCACCTTACGAGGGTGAGCATCCGTATGCCGATGCAGACCGCACACGTCTGCGCGCCGCCTACAAGGAGACCTACCAGACCTGTCTGCGCCTCTATTGGGATCATGTCAAAGCCAAGGGTTGGGCCGACCGGCTGGTGCTCTATATTTCTGACGAACCCTTCCTCACCAAGAAACCGATCATTGATCAGATGAAGGCACTCTGCGACATGATCCATGAGGTCGATCCCCAAATTCCGATCTACTGCAGCACATGGCGTCACTGCCCGGATTGGAACGGGTATCTCGACGTTTGGGGCGTCGGGCATTACGGATGTTTCCCGCTCGACGAGATGCGTGCGCGCCGCGCCGCCGGCGACCGCATCTGGTTCACCACCGACGGCCAGATGTGTACCGACACGCCCTTCTGTGCGGTCGAACGTCTGCTGCCCCATTACTGCTTCCATTTCGACGCTGAGGCGTACGAGTTCTGGGGCGTGAGTTGGTTGACCTATGATCCTTGGCAGTTCGGCTGGCACCGTTACATTCATCAAAGCAGCACGCCCGGCGAATTTTACTACGTGCGCTATCCGAATGGTGACGGCTATCTGCTTTATCCCGGTGCACCGGTCGGCTCTCCCGATCCCGTGACCACCGTGCGCCTGGAAGCCGCGCGTGACGGCGTCGAGGATTACGAGTATCTCAAGCTCCTGCAGCGGCATGCGGGCAATCCACAGGCCGACGCCCTGCTCAAGGAGTTCGCCGCGCTGGTCGAGATCCCCAACGCCGGGGGACGCTTCTCGACCCGCATCCTGCCAGATCCGTCGCGCCTCGCTGCATTGCGTCTGCGCGCCGGAGCGCTCCTAGAGCAACTCACCGCACGGTGATGAGAATCCCGGGGATGGGCTTCACCGGCGTCACGCTCACGTCGTCGATCGCCAGAGCTTGCGCATCCGCTACAGCGTCACCCTCCGCGACGGCAATCTGCCACGCGAGGTAGAACGTCCCGCCCGGCACGACTGGCGTGCTAAACTCGACCCGGCGCTCTGCGCTGCTGGTCGCACCCGGTTCGGTGTCCGTTCCGAAGACGACCGGAGCGCCGACCTCACTCCATGTGACGCCATCCGTGCCGTACAGCAGTCGCACTGCGCTGGCAGCGGTGCCTTGCCTGTACTTCTCAACGTCAAAAGTCACGTCCCACTTGCGCACGTCCAGGCTCGTGCCGTTGGTGAAGCGAGCCATGATCGAGACGCTCTGCGCCTGCGTGTTATCCGTGAGCCCGCCGACCGCTTGGTCGCGGCGGCCGTCTGACGCGA
>DUPH01000047.1 GCA_012838435.1 Lentisphaerota bacterium
ATCTCCCGCACCTGCTCGG
Source organism: Lentisphaerota bacterium (assembly GCA_012838435.1). Lineage (GTDB taxonomy): Bacteria > Verrucomicrobiota > Kiritimatiellia > RFP12 > UBA1067 > DUPH01. The sequence goes on from DUPH01000047.1 coordinate 20, forward strand.
AAAAGGCACGCGCCACCCCATCCGACACCGCCTCCTCTGCAACACCCTCGGCCTGCACCTTCGCCTCGACCGACTGTTCCATCTGCGTCATCCAAGCGTTCAGGTGCTTGTCGAACTGCGCTTTCGCCAAGTCCGCGCCACCGAACGCACGCGCCATCGCAAGCGTCAGCGCCAGAATCGGGATCAACGCCATCAGAGAGAAGAAGGTCAGCGAGGCAGCGTGCAGCGAGCACTGGTCGTTCTTGAAACCGGAGAGCACCAGCGACACGAGGCGCACGGCATACACGCCGATCCTGTGAAACCACGGCAGAGTGCGGCAGTCGGTTTCCCATACGCCTCTGGTGAGAAAGGTGTGGCAGTCAGCAAGCAATGCTTTGATTTTCATGCGCGAATCCTTATGGCTTTTTGGGTCGAGGCCGGACAGACATACTCGCAACAACCGCATCCGGTGCAGCGTGCAGCATCAATGATGATTCGGCTCGTCATGTTTTCAGCATCCCAGACCATGTCGAGCGCACCGTGCAGGCACGCTCCAACACAGGCACCGCACTCGCGGCCGGAAATCATTAAGCAATGATCCTCATCCACGCGCGCCGTTCCCATCGGGCGCACATACTTATTTTCCCGCGTAAAACGCGGAATCGCACCGCTCGGGCAGACCTGGCCGCAGCGGGTGCAGGAAGGCGGGCAATAGCCGTTATCAAACGTCACCTCCGGCGCCAGCACGCCGGCCCAGCCGTTGCCGACGCCGCCGAAACGAATGATGCCGTTGGGACAGCTCCGCACGCACGCTCCGCAGCGCGTGCAGAGCCGCGTGAAACGCGCGTCACCCGTACTGGCCGGCGGGCGGATCGCCGCCTCCGAAGTGCCGCCACGTACGGGGCGCAGAACCAGACGGTAGCCAGCGCCCAATCCGAGACCCAAAAACGCGCGGCGTCCCAGTGCGGCACTTTCGCGGCGTCGCGCCGTCTTATCCACCAACATCCGCAGCCTGAAGGGAAAACGAATCAGGTCCTGCAAGGCCCCCAGCGGACAGAGTCGGCCGCACCAGAGTCCGGGAGCGAGAAACGCGAGCAGCAGCAGCGCAGGCAAGCCAGCCGCCGCAAGCCAGTCGCGCAGCTCAAGCCGACGCCGCGCCGCGCCGAACGCCGCATTGAAAATCACCAGCGGATCAAGCCAACCGAAGAGCGGATACCCTGCCAGCGCCGCACCAACCGCCAGCATAACAAGCCACAGCCCCACGCGCGGCACACGCGAGACCCAGTTGCGCCGCGGCACCCAGCCAGCCAGCGCATCCTGACAGGTTCCGGTCGGACACAGCCACCGACAGAAGGCGCGCGGCCAGATCACGCTGATCAGCGCAGGCACAAGCGCACCCAGCAAAAAGGCCCCACCGACACCGGCCACTAACGTTACCAAAGCATTGAATGGGCTGAGCGCAGGCACCACGCCCGCCAGCCACACCGGCTCACGACGCGGCCAAGCGCACGCGGCCGCCGCCACGAGAGCCACAGTGCGCACCACCCGCCTCCCCCACTTTCTCCAAACACGCTTATCGATTCTACTGCCTGACATCACCGCTCATCATACTCTCCCCCCGCCGCGAATGCAATTTGGTTTCGGGATTTCCGGCTTCCATACTTCCGAGTTCGACGTTGGGCGTTCGATGGTCGGCGTTGGGCGTTACTTCGTATTCTGCAGCCAACTCAGATTGAACGCGACGACCCGCACCGATTCGTAGCATTGTTTGGCACCCGCTTCGAAGACCAGAAAGATCCGGCCTTGGCTCGGTGTTCCGGCGCGTCCGACTCCCAGGTTGGAATAGGCACTCGGACCGTCATACACCAGACGCTTCACCGGCCATGTGGCACCGCCGTCAAGGCTCGCCCACACGCTCACCTTCTCGCGTCCTTTGCTGGTGGAAGCACCGACTTGACGCGGCATCTCTCCCGCATCGGTATCGAGGTTGCTGTAGATGAGAATGTCGCGCCCGGCGATCGGCAGGCGCAGCATGCCGCCCATGCAACCGTACGAGGAGCCCCTCACGCCGTCGGGCAGGTCTGGACTGCGCGATACGTTGATCCACAACTCGCCGCCGTCATGGCTCCATGCGAAAAAGCGGTTGCCCGGACTCATGTGCTCGCGCGAATTGTAGAGGATGCGCCCATCGGACAGTTCGGCCAGCGCGGCCTCGCCGGTTCCCATCACCGGGAACGGTTTACTGGTCTGCCACACCTTGCCACCGTCATCACTGAAAAGCGCGGTGCTGTAGTGGTAGGGACGCCACGGCACATCGTTCGAGTTTTTGGGTCCCATGATACGGGCCGGCGAGAGCAGGCGCCCCTTGCGCGCGCCGAATGCAAGCGTGATGCCGGCCTGCATGGCACCGACCCCTTCCAGCCCCGGTTTCAGGCCAAAGCCATCGGGCCGGAGTTCGCACGTTTCGCGCGTCCATGTGGCCCCGTTGTCACGACTGCGGAACAGCCAGCCCTCGCAGGGATTGATGTAGAGCAGATCGCCATTGGTCTCGTCTACCAGCGCGTTGCCGTTCTTCGCGTCCGGCGCAAGCAGGATCTCCGCATCCCACGTGCGACCGCCATCCCGACTACGCCGACAGGTGC
>DUPH01000442.1 GCA_012838435.1 Lentisphaerota bacterium
CGACGGCCTCGGGAGGCTCTTCACGCGCCACGGGAAATGGTACGGCTACAAGCCGCCAGACCCCGAATCAAACCCGCTCGGACTGGTCTTTCTGGAATGACCAGATTTTTTGGGGAAACTCCTTTTATTCTTTCCCCCCTTGACCTCTCCGAACGCATGTCGCATACTTGTGGCACATCATTTTTTTGAAGGACGTTATGACGCTAACAGGCACATTCACTGCATTAGTGACCCCATTCAACACCGACGGCAGCGTCGACTACCCCGCGCTGCGCGATCTGGTGAACTGGCAAATCGAAAACGGCGTGACCGGCCTTGTACCGGTCGGCACCACTGGCGAAGCGCCGACACTTGACTTCGCCGAACACGCCCAGGTCATCGAAGCTGTCGCCGAGGCTGCGGCCGGCAAATCTGTAATCATCGCCGGCACCGGCGCCAACTCAACCGCCGAGGCGATCGATCTGACGCGCGACGTGCTGAACGCTGGCGTCGACGCCACGCTACAGGTCACGCCCTACTACAACAAGCCAAACGCTGAAGGGCTCTACCGTCACTTTATGTCGGTCGCCGAGTTGGGCCTGCCGGTCGTGCTCTACAACGTGCCGGGACGTACCAGCAAGGAGATCCCGCTGGATGTGGTGGTACGGCTGGCGGCACATCCCAACATTGTAGCGATCAAGGAGGCGGCCGGCAGCGTGGAGCGCGTCAGCGCCATCCGCAACGCCTGCGATCTGCCGGTGCTGTCCGGCGATGACGGTCTGGCGCTCCCCATGATCAGCGTCGGTGCCTGCGGCGTGATCAGCGTGGCGTCGAACGTGATCCCCAAGGAGATGTCGGAGTTGATCCGTCTCGCGCTCGCGGATGATCTGGTCGGCGCGCGTGAGTTGCACCGTACTTACTACCCCCTGTTCCGCGATCTCTTTATCGATACCAATCCGATTCCGGTGAAAACGGCACTGACGCTGATGGGGCGGGTCGGCCCGACGTTCCGGCTGCCGCTCTGCGAGCCCTCGGCCGCTGTCCGCGATCAACTGAGCCGCACACTGCGCAGCTTGAGTCTTCTTTAATCCCCAAACATGGAAATGATCTTGATGAAAATTGCGATTCTGGGTGCGGCAGGCCGCATGGGTGAAAACCTGCTACGCTGCGCGGGCAAGTTCGAACAGTGCGAGATCGTCGCGGCCACCGAGCGCCCGGGCCATCCGGCGATCGGTTCGCGCGTGAAGGCGGTCTGCGGTGCGCTGATGAACGTTGAGGCCGTCCCCGACGACCTTTGCTATACCGACCAGTGGCCGGGACAGGCGGAAGCCGTCATCGACTTCACCTTCCACACCACGGTCACCGACCATCTTGCAAACGCTGTGAAAAACGGCCAAGCCTATGTGCTGGGCACCACCGGGTTGACCGATGCCGAGAAGCAGAGCGTCCACGAGGCCGCCGCCAAAATCCCGATCGTCTGGGCGCCCAACATGAGTCTGGGCGTGAACTTGCTGTTCGAACTCGTACGCCGCTCGGCCGCAGTTCTCGGCCCTGACTACGATGCCGAGATTGTCGAGATGCACCACCGTCTCAAGAAGGACGCGCCGAGCGGCACCGCGCTCGGACTTGCCGAAGCGCTGGCCGCAGGCCGCGGCGTCGATCTCAAAGAGGTCGCGTGCTACGGACGCGAAGGCATGCCCGGCGAACGGCCGCGCGGCGAGATCGGCATCCACGCCCTGCGTGGCGGCGCGGTCGTCGGCGATCACACCGTCATGTTCGTGGCCGACGAGGAGCGGATCGAACTGACGCACCGCGCCAACAGCCGCGAGGCGTTCGCGACCGGCGCGCTACGCGCCGCCCTTTGGCTCCAAGGCCGCGCACCCGGCATCTACACGATGCGGCATGTGCTCGGCTTTGAATCCGTGTGAGGAAACGTGTGCCATCATCCACAGCTTCGCGAGTCGATCCTCTCGCTCGGCAGTAACGAGGGAGACCGCCTGCTGTGGCTGAGCCGCGCCCGCGCGGCACTCGCCGCCGAAGACGCGCTCACGGTGCGGGCGTGTTCGCCGGTCTACGAGACCGACCCCGTCGACGTTCCCGACGCATTTGCACAGCAGCGTTATCTCAACCAGATCGTCATTGTTGAAACCGCACTTGAGCCGCAGGATTTTTCGCGCCGCATGCACGCTATCGAACAGCGACTGGGGCGGACGCGCGGCGCTGTACGCAACCTGCCGCGAACCATTGACATCGACATCATCACACTTGGGGATATCCGCTCAGCAGATCCCGAACTGACGCTGCCCCACCCCCGCGCCGGAACGCGCCGGTTCGTGTTGCAGCCGCTCGCCGACTTGCGCCCGGACGCCTGCCTGCCGGGCGACACGCGCACAGTCAGCGAACGATTGCGCGACCTGCCCGACGTTCCCCGCGTCACACTTTTCGCGCCGCCCAGCGGCGATGCAAGCGTTCGTGGCATGGGCGTCCCGCCCATGAAACACGGGCAAGATGCCCGTGCCACACCTGCAAGCAAGAGATTTTGCAAGAACCTCTGTAGAAAAGGAGAATCACCATGAAACAGCTCGCCCCCTACTCAATGGGTATCGGCGACCGGTTCGGTCAGCAAGGTACAGCCCAACTCGAAGCCTTTCACCTGCTGGCCGAGCACGAAGGCGTGACCGTCGTGCCGGTCTGGAACAAATCAAACCGGGAACACACCCTGATCGGCACGAAGCCGCAGGACGTGCGCGACGAAGCCGACGCGGCGGTACGCGAAGCCGCTTGGAAGGCCCCCTACTTCGTGGACGCCGACCACATCACCCTGAAGAATGTCGATCCGTTTATCGAGGCCTCGGACTTCTTCACGCTGGACGTCGCGGACTACATCGGCGAAACTCTGGGCGAGAGCGAGATTTACGCGTTCATTGGACGGCACGAGACGCTCGTCGGCACCCACGCGATCGAAGGGCTTGAAGAGCCGCTGACCTTGACACGCCACCATTTGGCCGAATGCCTGCGCAGCACGCTCTTCGCGGTACGCCAGGCCGGACGACTCTACCGACACATCGCGGAGATCAAGGGAGCAGACAACTTTGTGACCGAGATTTCGATGGATGAGGCCGAGTTGCCGCAGACCCCCGAGATGCTCTTTGTGATTCTCGCCGCCGTGGCGGCCGAAGGCATACCGGCGCAGACGATCGCGCCCAAGTTCTCCGGACGCTTCAATAAAGGTGTCGACTACGTGGGCGACCCGCAGGAGTTCGCGGCTGAATTTGACGCCAATGTTTGCGTGGTGCGCGAGGCGGCACGACGCTTCGGGCTGCCCGCCTCGCTCAAGCTCAGCGTGCATTCCGGCAGCGATAAGTTTTCGCTCTACCCCGCCATCGCGGAATCCTTGGCCAGGCACCGCGCGGGCGTGCATATCAAAACCGCCGGCACCACCTGGCTGGAAGAACTGACCGGACTGGCCAAGTCCGGCGGCGAGGGACTCGCTATCGCCAAAGAGATCTACCGGCTGGCGTTGCCGCGTTTCGACGAACTGTGCGCCCCGTATGCGGCCGTGATCGACGTGCAGCGCTCGCGCCTACCGCGACTCGATGAGGTTGAAGGCTGGAATGCGGGCCGCTTCGCCGCGACGCTCAAGCACGCTCCCGCCGACACCCAGTTCAACTCCGACTTCAGGCAGTTCATGCACGTCTCCTTCAAGATCGCCGCTGAACTCGGCCCGCGCTATCTGGACGCGCTGCGCGCCTGTCAGCCGGTGGTTGCCAAACACGTCACCGAAAACCTTTACGTGCGCCACCTCCAGCCGATATTCGGTGCATTGCGCCCGTCGTAATAGCATGCGCGCATAACCCCCCAACCGAAAACGAAAGGAGCGCGGACCGATGAACGTCTCAAACAGATTGCGGACACAGGGCTGGTTCTGGAGTATCGCGCTGATATGGGTCGCCGCCGCGTACGGCCGCGAACCGCTGTCGGTCAGGGTCGCGACAACTCCGGGCGGACCGCAGATCCATGTCAACGGAACTCCAGTGCCGCCGCGCTTTTTCTGGGGTTCCGAAAACAGCGGAAACATCCGGGCCGATGCCGATTGGTCAACATGTCAGTTCGATCTCACACCGGAACGGGATGCGCCCGGCAACGCCACGCTCCACTTCCGTTTTGCCGACACACCGGGAGAGGTCTGGATCAAGGAGTTGCGATTCATCGATACGGTGACCGGCGCTGACGTGCTGCCGAGCGGCAGTTTCGCATCGGAAGCCGCGTTCCAACAGTGCTGGAGCGTCTGGCCCCAAGGTGCCGAGAACACGGTGGGAACGCTGGCCTTCACCGACAACGCACTGCACGTCACGCTACGCGCGCCTGCCGCCGGTACCGCGCGACCGGACTTTCACCTCTACAGCCGACACCTGACTTTCAGCAAGGCCCGCACCTACCGCTGCTCCTTTGCCGTGAAGGCCGCGCCGGCGCAAAGCGTACTGCCCTGCGTGTACCGTGTCGACAACGGGCACTACTCGCGCATCGGCGGGCCGCCCGGTTCGTTCTACACGCAAATCGCGCTGGCACGCGATGCCGGTGTCAACTTGGTTTCATTTTCGGCCCCGGCCTGCTGGGCACCGCCGGAGAAAACGCAAGACTGGTCGCCGCTCGATGCCCTCTGCCGCCGCATCATCGCGGTCAACCCCAATGTCCTGTTGGTTCCCCGCGTCAGCGCCAACGCCCCCGACTGGTGGCTGAAACACCATCCCGACGCGCGCATGGTCTACGACGGCCAAACCCCGTACCCGATCTCATGCGTGTCGCACCGCGCTTACCGTGCCGCCGTCTGCGCGCATCTGGAGAAACTGACGCAACACTTGCGCGAAGCCTTCCCCGGCCATTTTGCAGGCGTGCATCCCTGCGGGCAAAACACCGGCGAATGGTTCTATTACGACTCTTGGGAACCGCCGCTCAGCGGCTACGACCCCGCGACGCGCGACGCCTTCCGCGCCTGGCTCGCGGCGCGTGGCGTCCCGGATGCGGCAACAGCCGAACCGCCTGAACACCAAGCGCGGCGGGCGCACCCCCACGGCCTGTTGCGCGACCCCGCGCGTGAACGCCGCTTGATCGACTTCGCCTTGTTCCAGCAAGAGGAGATGGCCGACCATGTGCTGGCGCTCGCGGCGGCCTGTCGCCGTGGCTCCGGCGGACAGGCGCTGACACTCTTCTTTTACGGATACGGCTTTGAGTTCGGACCACTGGGCAACGGCGCGCCAACCAGCGGTCACTACGCGCTTGAAAAGGTGCTGCGCTGCGGTGCGGCAGACATCGACATCCTCTGCTCGCCAATCTCCTATACCGATCGCCGGTGGCTGGGTACCGCCCCAGTGATGAGCGCCGCCGAAAGCGTGACGCGCAGCGGAATCCTGTGGCTCAACGAGGACGACTCGCGCACGTACCTTGATCCGCGCAAACAAGAGCACGTCCAGGAGGGCGGACTGGTCAACCTACAGCAGACCCAACAGGTGATGCTGCGCAACACCGCGCAAGCCGCGCTGCGCGGCTTCGGTACCTGGTGGATGGACCTGCCCGGCCAAGGCTGGTTCAACGATGCCGCCATCTGGCGCGAGATGGTGCGACTGAGGCCGGTTGACGAGGCCATGTGCCGCAGGCCGCAACCGTTCACGCCGGAAATCGCCGCCATCATCGACGAGACCAGCATGTGCCACCTGACCGGCGGATCAGCGACGGCGGCGCAACCGCTCATCTACGAAGGACGCGCCGCGCTCGGTCGCTGCGGTGCGCCTTACGGCCAGTATCTGCTGGCGGACGCACTCGCCGGGAAAGTGTCGGCGCGCCTGCTGTTTTATTTGTCAGCCTGGCATCTGGACGACGCGCAGCGTAAGACGTTCGCGGCGCAGCGGCGCGATGCAGGCGCGACCGTGCGCGTTTGGTGCTGGGCACCGGGCTATCTCCGACCGGATCGTGCCGATCTCGGCGGCATCGCGGACGTGACCGGCTTCAAGGCGCGTCCGGCGGATGTGGAGACGGCTCAGGCGACACCCACCGCGCGCGGGCGGCAACACGGCCTGACGCAGGCATGGGGACCGGTCGCCAAGGTGAGGCCGCTGTTCACGGTCGAGGCCGCAGACGACGAGGTCTGGGCCACGTACACCGACGGCTCGCCCGCCGTGGCGATACGCCGCGCCGCTCAGGGTCACGACGTGTTTGTCGGCGTCCCGCAACTCACGCCCGAACTGGTGCACGCGCTTGCGCGGCTGGCGGGTGTCCACTGCTACACCGCGCCGGGGCCCGCGCTGTGGGCCGCGAACGGTCATCTCTCCATACAGGCCCACACCGACGGCGCGGTACGCATCGACACCGGGCGGCAGAACCGCGTCACCGATGCCCTGGACGGTACCGAACTCGGCAATGGCCCAGTCATCACGCTCCACATGCAACCGGGTGAAGTCCGCGTGTTGCACGATTGATGAAGAAGTTCACAGGTAAACCGAGGTTTGCGATGAATATGACGTCTAACATGACAAGGCTGATCATAGGATGCCTCATGGTGTCCGCTTGGACTAGCCTTGCCGTTGACCCGTGCGATTTGCTCGGGAAGCCGTTCACGTTGGAAACGGCTGTGTCGCTCTGGCCCTCCAACAGCGTCATAAAGGTACAGAGCAGATCATTTAGCATTGAACCCGTGAATATACTAAACCCCATATGGAAGCAGGAAGCGTATCTCGTTGACCGGCCGGAAGTAGACGACGACGCTGTCTGGTACCAAAAACCAGTCATTAAGTATGACGTGTCAAAGAGCCCGACGAACACAGCCGGAATCTTAATGAAGGTCCATGTGTATACACACGACACGAATCAGCCACCTGTTCACAGCCTTCTCTCGAAGTATCGGATAACAACCCCATCGCTGACCAATGAGGCTCTTGCAAAACCCCTCGTGGCATGGGCGTCCCGCCCATGAGGCAAACACGGGCAAGATGCCCGTGCCACGCCCCTTGTGACATGGGCGTCTCGCCCATGAAAGAGCAACAAGGTTTTGCAAG
>DUPH01000443.1 GCA_012838435.1 Lentisphaerota bacterium
CAAGTTCATGCCGCGACAGAGACCCATCGTCAGCGCGCCCACTACGGGAATGCGCTTCGCACCGCCGTTGTAGAGGATGATCAGAGCGGCCAGCACTGCTGCGGCGTGCAGTGCCGGACGTCCGGCAATCAGCGCCAGATTGAGCCCGGCGAGCGCTACGACAACGGCCGCCATGCGCGCCTGTGACACCGGGATTTCGCCCGACGGCAGCGGCCTGTCCGGCCGTTCGGCGCGGTCGGTCTCGATATCCATCAGGTCGTTCAGGATCAGACCGAAGGCGTACAGGCAAAGCGAGGCACCCGCTGCGGCAGCCAGCGCCGGAGCACTAGGTGCACGCGACACGGCTGCGGCGGCCAACAAGGCGCCGGCGACGGGGTCGCCCGGCACGGTCAGCAGGTTGGGCAGACGCAGCAGCCGGAACCAAGGCGCAAGAGTCGGGGTGGCGGACATTGGCTCCAGCTCAAGCTGGCTGGTTGGCAGCGCTCCAGCGATAGTACTCTTTCAACTCGAGATCGGCCGCTGCGGCCTCGTCCAGGAAGACCGTGGTGTCAGGGTGCATCTGCAACGCCGAGGCCGGCGTGAACTGCGAGACGCCGCCTTCGATCGCGGCGCGCACGGCCTTGGCCTTGTGTTCGCCGAAGCAGAGCATGATGCAGCGCTTGGCTTCGAGGATCGTACCGATGCCCATCGAAATGGCGTGGCGCGGCACTTCGTCGGCTGCATCGAAAAAGCGCGCGTTGTCGCTGATGGTCTGCTGGGTAAGCGCCACAAGCCGAGTGCGCGAGACCAGCGAAGAGGCGGGCTCGTTGAAGCCGATGTGGCCGTTGGAGCCGATGCCGAGCACCTGGATGTCGATGCCGCCGGCTGCTTTGATCTCCGCCTCATACGCCGCGCAGTGCGCCGCAACATCCTTTGCCAAGCCATCGGGCACATGCGTGTTGGCCAGATCCAGATTCAGGTGGTTGAAGAGTTGTTCTTCCATGAACCGGCGGTAGGATTGCGGATGGTCGGGGGCGAGCCCGTGGTACTCATCGAGGTTGAAGGTGCGCACCCGGCTGAAGTCGAGTCCGTCACGGTGGGCTTGGATCAGCGCCTTGTAAAGGAGCGTGGGCGTGCTGCCGGTGGCGAGGCCGAGCACGGTCTCAGGGCGTTTGCGCACGGCTTCAGTAATCATATCAGCAGCCCGCAGGCTGGCCGCTTCGGCGGTCGGGCAAATAATGATGTTCATACGATGTCCTTTGCTTTACAGATACAGAATACAGTGAAATTGAGAAAGAAGGGTAACGCACCGGTGCCGGTTTTGTCAAACGATCATCGAGAGAAGGGAATTGCGCGCGGTATGTCATAGTCATGGACACCGTAGCCAAAATCGCGGTGTCCGGAAATCAAGCGCATTCGTCAAATACTGGACACCGTGCTAGAATCGGCTCGCATGAGAAACGAGATGTCACGGAAAGCCACGATGGAATACGTCGGCGCGAAGCGGCGCGCCTATTCAAAACTGAAGAGCAAGAAGGCCAAGAGTGCCGCGATCGACCAAGCAGTGGGGGGCGTAGTTTGACATTAGAGGCTCTTGCAAAACCCCTCGTGGCATGGGCGTCCCGCCCATGAGACACGGGCAAGATGCCCGTGCCACACCTGCAAGCAAG
>DUPH01000444.1 GCA_012838435.1 Lentisphaerota bacterium
AGGTCATGAGGAATATCAGCGTCTTCATTCAGTTCTCTCCTTTAACAAAAAACCCCGTTTTGCAAAAAACGGGGTCGAAATCTGGTGGGAGATAGTGGACTCGAACCACCGACCCCTTGCATGTCAAGCAAGTGCTCTAACCAACTGAGCTAATCCCCCGTATAGGGCGTGAAAACGGGGAGCAATTTAGTACAAGCGACCGCGATTGTCAATCACAACTCACTTCTATTCACATGAAAAAACCGCACACCCATGCCCCGTTATGCGCATTCGTGCCATTCGTTATTCACACTCTCTCGGCTTGCCTTTGAGACCGAGTGACCGTACCATACTCCTGTATGTCGATTCCAGCAATGCTTGTCACCCACGTTGGGCCTTGACGGCCGTCACCAACTTTTGACGATCCATGAGAAAAATAACCCTCCTTATTATTCCGCTCCTCGGATTTCCCTGTGCACTTGTCGCTGCACCGGCGAAGCGCACGCTGGTCTATCAGGCGGAGTCTGCCCACATCAACCCAAAACGTGCTGAAATCGTGGAGCAGGCCTCGTTTAAAGATGGACGAGGCGTCGCGCTCAAAGACGGTATGCCCGCCGTCGGCCCGACAAACGATACGCCTCCGGACCTCATCTTTTCCATCAACGAACCGACCGCTGGACGTTTCGTTCTGCGCACCTACGCCGCCGTGGACGATGCCGGTGCCGAACAAATGCGCCGTGCCTCAAGCAAGCATCACTCGTTATTCGCCGATATCCAAATCGACGCGCGACGCCCCACGCGGCGCGTCGTTTTTGTCCCGTGGAGCGCACCGGAACTCTGCACCCAAGTCCTCGGCATTTTCGACCTGACCAACGGTACGCAATCAATCAAGTTCTGGTTGCCGCCCCATGTACGGCTTGACCGGCTTGAAGTGCACCCCTACCGTGCGCCGGCCGTACCGAAAGAGGCCGCCGCGTATCGTCCCCCCGTACAGCCGCCTTCCGGCCATCCGCGCCTGTGGGTCACCAGCAACACGCTCGCGAATGTCCGCGCCCGTCTTGCTCATCCGGAGCATGCGGCACAGTGGCGCTCTGTCCGTGGACTGGCGACCAAACCCCTGAAGGTCTCCTTCCCGGATGATGCGGAAATGTCCTACAACACGGCGCTTGAACGCGCCGTGGCTGCGAAGGCGTTCGTCTGGTTGATGACCGACGACAAACAGCACGGCCTTGAGGCAGTCCGTTTGATGCGCGAGTATCTGTCGCGCGTCTCTTTCGGCAATCTGCTTGATATCACGCGTGAAACCGGCGCCGCGATCTACACCGCCGCCCTCGTTTATGACTGGTGCTACGCACTCTGCACGCCCGCCGACCGTGCGATCCTGCGTCGCCACATGATGCGTCTCGCCGAAGAGATGGAGTGCGGCTGGCCCCCCTTCAAGGGGCTGATCGTCAATGGACACGGCAATGAGGCCATGATCAATCGCGACCTCCTTGCCATGGGCATCGCGCTATATGACGAAGACCCCGTGCCCTACCGCTACTGCGCCTACCGCGTCCTCGAAGAACTCGTCCCGATGCGGCGTTTCGAGTATCAGTCGCCACGCCACAATCAAGGTGTCAGTTACGCGACCTACCGCTTTGGATGGGAAATGCACGCGGCCTGGCTCTTCCTCCGCATGTCCGGAAAAGAAGTGTTTGACCCCAACATCAAAACCGTGCCGCTCTATTGGCTCAATATGCGGCTGCCGAACTTGGAGATGCTGCGTGACGGCGATGGTGTTCCGTCCGGACGTTACAGCTTCGCGCAGACTGCCCTGCTCTGTTACGCCTACAACGGCGACCCGATTCTTAAAGGCGAGTTCCAACGACAGGGCGGCAAGGCCGATCCCCTGCTCTACCTACTGCTCAACGACCCCACACTCCAGCCTGTGCAGGGATTCGAGACCCTCCCGACCACTATTGACTTCGGCCCGGTGCTGAGCAGCATGATCGCCCGCACAGACTGGAACATCGACAGCAACATCAACAACACGGTCGTCGCGGAGATCAAGGGCGGCGGCTATCACTTCGGCAACCATCAGCATGCGGACGTCGGCGCGATCCAGCTCTACTATCGCGGCCTACAGGTCGCAGATCTCGGCCAATACGGATTTTACGGCACCCCGTACGACATGAATTTCAACAAGCGCTCCATCGCGCACAGCATGCTGCTGGTGCTCGATCCCAACGAGAAGTTTCTCAATAGGCCGGCCAACGACGGCGGTTCGCGCTTTATCCAAAGCGCTCCGCGTACACCTAAGCACCTTCAGGAGACTCCCCTCTTTCACTACGGACGCAAACTCGCATGCGGTTTCGGCCCCGATGCTCTGCGCCCTTCGTACAGCTACTACGCCGCCGACCTGACCGCCGCCTATAGCGACAAGGTCGCCTCATTCACACGCTCGTTTTGCTTCCTCAACCTTGGTAAGCCCAGTCATCCCGCATGTGTGATCGTGTTGGATGACATCCGTACCGCCGATCCCAGTTTCAAGAAATACTGGCAGGTCAACACACTGAATCCGCCGCGCCGTACGCCGCGCGGCGTCCAGTTTCACAACGCGGTGAACAACGTGACGGGCCGCGTCGATGTCTGCGTGCTGCGTCCCGCGTCGAACGACCAGACCATCGAGATCAAGAGCGGTGCCGATGTTTACGATGTGTTCGGCTACCGAGTCACGCCGCCCTTCCCCGCCCGGCCCGAGGCCAACGGCCACCGCGTACTCGTTTCGCCTCAACAAGCGCGAGCGCACGACACCTTCCTCGTCCTGATGCAGGCGCATGACGATGCCGCAACGCCCCTGCCGCACACGCTCTCCGAGACCGCCGACCACATGATCCTCCGTATCGCCGACCGGATCGTCTGCCTGTCACACGGCGGCAAACTGTTCGACGGCACTCTTGACATCTTAGTGCCTTCGGACGGCACACGCTACGAGGTTGTGCTGGCCGGTCTCGCCGCAGGCACTTGGCACATCGCCGGACCGCAAGGCAAGACAACAGCCAACTGCGCCGCCGGCAACCATACACTCTCTTTCACAACCACCGGCGGAGCGTGCCGGATCACGAACAAAAAATAATGAGCAGTGGACTGGGCGGAGAGAAGTAAGAAGTAATAGGTAAGAAGTAATAAGTAATAAGCAATAGGTAATAGTCCGTTCTTTTGCAAGACGCGTTGTTGCGGGCGAGGACGCCCGCGCTCCCGACTCTCTACTCTACTTTTCACCAGAAACGCATGCCCCTCGTCCCCCCTGTCACTGATCGATTACTGGAGATTCAGCACGGCTTGGGCCAATGCGGCGAACTTGACGAGACGATCACGATACACCGGTTCATTCTCTTTGTTGATGTGTTCATCTTGATACCACTGAAGGAAGTCGGTCGCTTCCTTCCGCTCATCACAAGTCAGCGCCTGTGCTGTCTTGGCAAGTTCGATCTTCATGCGGGCCAGCCGTTCAGGTACCGGTTCTTCAACAAACTCGTACGCATGATTGAATCCGAAAGCCAACAACAATCTGCACCGAGTCATCGCATCTTCTTCGTTCCACAGGGACAGAATCTGCCTGGCCAAATGAAAACGCCCTTCAATAGCACGCACTTCGCCTCCGCAACTGCGGGCTCTTTCGTCCTCGTAGTCGTCAGGTGAGGAAGTGGCGATGTTTTCTAAGGCGGGTGCCAGATCGCGCAGATCCGCCGACCAGACAGCTAGCAGGATATCCTTAACACTCTTGTTGGTCTGCTTCAACTGTGGTTTAAGGAGGGCCTGTAGGCGAGGATTGTACTTGGCCGGATCGCATTGAGCTAGTTGTGTGAGAGAACCCAGCACCTCAACACATTGTACCCGATTCGTTTCTAATCGTCCATGCGCAACGTAAAAGGAGTTTCCCCAAAAAATCTGGTCATTCCAGAAAGACCAGTCCGAGCGGGTTTGATTCGGGGTCTGGCGGCTTGTAGCCGTACCATTTCCCGTGGCGCGTGAAGAGCCTCCCGAGGCCGTCG
>DUPH01000445.1 GCA_012838435.1 Lentisphaerota bacterium
GGCTTTCCGTGACATCTCGTTTCTCATGCGAGCCGATTCTAGCACGGTGTCCAGTATTTGACGGATGCGCTTGATTTCCGGACACCGCGATTTTGGCTACGGTGTCCATGACTATGACATACCGCGGTTGACTAATTTCAAAAAAATCGCCTTTGACCGCCTGTGAATTTTTGATACAGTGGCACCGTTCTTTTGGCGGGCGTAATTCAATGGTAGAATAGGAGCTTCCCAAGCTTCTTACGTGGGTTCGATTCCCATCGCCCGCTCCATTTTTTAGGTACGCGATTCGCGCCGGGGAAAGTTTGCGCGATGTCGCTTTTAGCGCTCAGACAACACGGGAGGTTCAAGATGACAACTCGGCGTTCATTTTTCAAGCAGGCGAGTCTTGGTTTGGCGGCGGCGGCCAGTACGCCGACACTGTTGGCGAACCGCGTTCACGCGCAGACGTCGGCGGATACAACAACCGGCAACCCGCAGGACACTTTCCGCCTCGGCATCGCGGGGTACACCTTCCACAAGTTCAAACTGGATCAGACGCTTGAAATGATGAAGCGCGTCGATGTCCACTATCTGTGCATCAAGGATTTCCACCTGCCGTTGAAGAGCACGGATGAGGAGATCGCAGCCTTCCACGAGACCTGCAAGCGTTCCGGCGTCACCGGATATGGCGTGGGGCCGATCTACATGGGGAGCGAAGCGGCGGTCAACGAGGCTTTCGCCTATGCGAAACGCGTAGGCGTCAAGACGCTGGTCGGTGTCCCGTTCAAGATGGTCGAAAAGAAACGCGTCGCTTCGCCCGAACTGCTTGCGCTCATCAATGAGAAGGTCAAAGAGTACGATATCAAGTACGCGATCCACAATCACGGCCCTGATATGCCGGAACTGTTCCCCACTGCGGAAAGCGGGATGGAGATCATCAAGGATATGGACGTGCGCGTGGGGCTCTGCTTTGATATCGGCCACCAGCTCCGCGACGGCAAAGATCCCGTCCAGGCCATGCTGAAGTATGCCGACCGCATCCACGACATCCACATCAAGAATGTGACCGAGGCCACCAAGAAAGGGCGGGGGATCGAACTGCCGCGCGGTAAGATCGATCTGGTGGCGTTTGTGCGCGCCCTGCGCAAGGTCAAGTATAGCGGCGTGTGCAGTCTGGAATACGAAAAGGATATGTCCGACCCTCTGTTGGGCATCGCCGAATCGATCGGTTATTTCCGCGGTGTCATGGATGCCACGCGGGGGCAGGCGTGATTTTGTCTCACTTGTTCCACCATAGGATGAAAAGGAGAGCAGTGAGTTTTGTAGGGTCCATATGAAACGCAAGACTATGTGTGGCCGGGTTAGTAAGCGCACCTTTTTTTGGGGGTTGACCCTCTTGGCCTGTAGCCTGTGCTGTCGGGCTGCTGAATCCGTCCCGCTGACCCTTTCCGGAAGCGACGGTTCAGCGCTGAACTTGCCTTGCGAGCAAACCGTAACGTTCCCTGGGGAGCACAACTTTTCGCTGTCAACCGCCAGTCCGACCCAGTGGCTCTCTTCTGTCGCATTGCGGATCAGCCTTGTGTGGCCGGAGGGTGCGCCGCCCTACTCCGGCGCACTGGTCTGGCTCAAGGACCGCGATGATTTCTGGCACCAGCATGTGGTCGCCGGTCACCTCAAACCCGGCGTCACCAACGAACTGACCATCCCCTTCCAGCCGGGCGCGGAGGGATGGCAGACGCCGGGGCACTCCGTGGGCTGGCACCACCGGGTCCGATTAAATCCGCAATCTGTCGGATTCCGTGTCTTCGCAGACGCCGCCTTTACCGGCACGTGCACGCTGATTTCGGCAATACTCGACGTGCAGCCACCCGCCGGCGCTCCGCAGATTACGAAGGTCCGGCCCCTGAGCCGCACGCCGCGCGCCTATGCCCTGTTCGAGGCTGGTTTCACTCTGCCCGACCGCTATGCCAATCCGTTTGACCCCACGGAAATCGATGCCGGCGCGCAGATCGTCACCCCGTCCGGCGTGACCAACACGATCCATGCGTTCTACTACCTCTCCCACTATCGCCTCGAGGATGAGGTCGGCCAACCGGTCGAGCCCGACGGGCTACCCGAGTGGCGGTTGCGCTATTGCCCGCGCGAACCGGGCGCCTACACGGTCACGCTCTACGCGCGCGACGCGTTCGGGCACACCGTCGCCACCAATGCCCTGCATTTCAACGCAGCGCCGGCCGCGGCTGACGCCCTGCGTTTCGTGCGTGTCTCACACACCGACCGCCGCTATTTCGAGTTTGATGACGGGACACTCTTCTATCCAATCGGGCACAACACGCGCTCGGCGACCGATGCGCGCATGGATGACAAGTTTCCCTGGGTTCTGCGCAAAGAGGAAGGCCCAACCGCCTACCGCCGTTACTTCAAACGCATGCAAGAGTCCGGCGAGAACATGGCCGAGGTCTGGATGAGCGCATGGTCGCTGGGGCTCGAGTGGACCGAAGGGATCAGCGGATATCATGGTGCCAACGACTACCACATGGGGAATGCGTGGGAGTTAGACCGCGTGCTCGATCTGGCCATGCACCACCGCATCTACATCAATCTGGTGCTCAATTACCACGGGCGCATCAGCACATGGAGCGATCCAGAGTGGCATCTGCACCCCTACAACAAAGTGACGCCGGGAGGCTGGCTGGAAGCGCCGCTGGAGTTTTTCAACGACGCACGCGCCATTGAGATGCAGCGCCGTTTCTGCCGCTACACGCACGCCCGTTGGGGGTGGTCGCCGATCGTGTTCGGATATGAGCTCTGTAGCGAGATCAACCTGACCGGACACGAAACCCATCACAAGACCCACTTTGAACCCACTGTCGTCGAATGGTGCCGCGTCCTCGGCGCGTACATGAAAAGCATTGATGCCTACGGTCATTTGGTCTCGGTCCACGTCTCCAACGACTACCGGTTGCTGAATCCCGTGCTCTGTGAAATGGCGGAGATGGATTTCAATCCGCTTGATGCCTATAACAACCGTCACCCCGACACGCCGGAGTACATCGTTGATCTGGTCGTCGGCACCGCCAAGGCCGGCGCGCCCTACAACAAGCCGATCCTGATCACCGAGTTCGGCGGATCGGCCATGGCCACCGGGCTGGAGAATTTGATGATCGAGCAACACGCCGCCATCTGGTCCGGCGCCTGTGTGCCGATGGCAGGTATCCCGATGTTCTGGTGGTGGCAGGTGATTGACGAGAACAATCTCTATACGCGTTACCCGCCGATCTGCGCCTTCATGGAGGGTGTCGATCCGCGCAATCCGGCGTCGCAGATGATCGACGCCACGCTAAGCGCCGACGCCAAGGCTGAAAAGAATGCCGCCGCCCGCTTTAAGGCAGTGTGTACGGCCTCGCCGGATACGGCGCGCGGCTATATCTATCCCGTCCGTTTCGCGCGGGAAGGTGAAGAACCGCCCAAAGGCGAACACTTGACCGTGTCACTGGATGGATTCACGCCGGGACTTTATCGCGTCGAATTTTACGAAACGGAAAAAGGACAGGTGGTCCGCCGCTTCGATGTACGCAGCAAGGACAAACAACTCGCGATCCCCATTCCCGCGTTCCGTTCTGACTGCGCCTTCAAGCTGCACCTGCTGACATCGCTGGCACCCAAGCCGTCCAAATAATTTCCAATCCCCAATTCCTTGCCCATAACTTGAGCGTTAAAAGTTGAACGTTGAGCGTTAAAAGTTTTTTAACTCTGAACGCTGAACGTCGAACTCTGAACGCTGAAGTCGAAAACTCCTAACTCCTAACTCCTAAATCCTAACTCCTAACTCCCCTATGGCCGGCGAATACGTATTCTCTCTCATCAACGTTACCAAGCAACACGAGAAGAAGACCATCCTTGAGGATGTCAATCTCTCCTTCTTTCACGGCGCGCACATCGGCGTAATCGGTGCCAACGGCTCGGGCAAATCTTCGTTGCTGAAAATCCTGGCTGGCCTCGATACCGAGTTCATGGGCGAGTGCCAAATCGCGAAAAACACCAAGATCGGCTTCCTCCCCCAGGAACCCGAGTTGGACACGAGCAAAACGGTCATGCAATGCGTCGAGGAGGGCGTGGCCGGCTCGAAGGCGATCCTGGCGCGTTACGACGAAATCTGCGAGTTGCTCGGCAGTGATCTCAGCGACGACGAGTCCGAGAAGTTGAACGACGAACTGGGACGCCTGCAAGACACCATCGACATGAACGACCTGTGGAATCTTGACCATCAGATCGAGATGGCCATGGAAGCGTTGCGTCTGCCGCCGTCCGATGCGCCGGTTGCGCCGCTCTCCGGCGGTGAACGCCGCCGCGTAGCGCTTTGCCGCCTGCTGATCTCCAACCCCGACGTGTTGTTGCTCGACGAACCCACCAACCATCTCGATGCCGAATCGGTCGCATGGCTGGAGACCTACCTCAAGGGATTCAAGGGCACCCTGATCGTCGTGACGCACGACCGCTACTTTTTGAGCAACGTCACCGAATGGATCCTCGAACTCGACAACGGTCGCACCTATCCCTACAAGGGCAACTATGAAGCGTGGCTGCAACAAAAACAAGAGGCTATGTTGCGCGAAGCCAAGCAGGCCGAGTCGCGCCGGAAGCTGATTGAAAACGAACTCGCGTGGGTGCGTACCAATCCCTCGGGACGGCGCGCCAAGAATCAGGCGCGCGTGCGCCGTTACGAAGAGCTGGCAGCACAGCAGGTCAGCACGCGCGAGGACGACCTGCGTATCCAGATCCCGGCGGGCCCGCGTCTGGGCGATCTGGTGGTCAAGGCCGACGAGGTGTCGATGGGCTTCGGCGACAACCTGCTCTTCGAGAACATGAGCTTCGATCTGCCGCGCGGCGGCATTGTCGGCGTCATCGGCGGTAACGGCGCCGGCAAGACCACCCTCTTCAAGTTGATTACTGGTCAGCTTCAGCCCCTCTCCGGCACGCTGACGGTCGGCCCCTCCGTGCAGCTTTCCTACGTGGATCAGCTTCGCGACGATCTGAACCCCGACAACACGGTCTACGAAGAGATCACCGGCGGCGAAGAGTTCGTAACGCTGGGCCGTAGCGAGGGCACTGGAGCCGCGCCGGTCGCACGCATGAACGGCCGCGCTTACTGCAGCCGCTTCAACTTCAGAGGCGCGGAGCAGCAAAAGCGTGTGGGCGTGCTGTCAGGTGGCGAACGCAACCGCGTACACCTCGCCAAGTTGCTGCGCAGCGGCGGCAACCTGCTGCTGCTGGACGAGCCATCGAACGACCTCGACGTAGCCACCCTGCGCTCGCTGGAGGAGGGCCTCGCAGACTTCGGCGGCTGCGTGATGGTGATCAGCCACGACCGCTGGTTCCTCGACCGTATCGCCACGCACATCCTGGCCTTCGAAGGCGATTGCAAAGTGACGTGGTTCGAGGGCAACTACGCCGACTACCACGAGCACCGCCGCAAGCTACTGGGCGATGCGGCAGACCGCCCGACGCGCGTGCGCTTCCGTCCGCTGAAGCACGGCTGAGGCGCCTTTGTGGGTGGCATGGGCGTCCCGCCCATGAAAACACACGGGCAGGATGCCCGTGCCACACATCGTGACATGGGCGTCTCGCCCATGAAGAGCCGTCGGCTGAACAATCCTCAGTCCTCGCCGACGCCCCAGTTTTCAATCACATAGTCGAGATCCTTGTCACCGCGTCCGCTGAGGTTGACGAGAATCGCGCCGCGCTCCATCTCACGTGCCTTGGCCAGCGCAAAAGCAACCGCATGCGCGCTTTCAATCGCCGGAATGATCCCCTCCATCCTGCACAGCTTAAAAAAGGCGTCGCGGCACTCATCGTCGGAACAGGTCACGTACTGCACGCGCCCCGTATCTTTAAAGTGACAGTGCTCCGGCCCCACACCCGGATAATCCAAACCGCTTGCGCAGGAGTAGACCGGGGCGGGCGAGCCATCCTCGTTTTGCAGCAGATAGCACCTAAATCCGTGAAGGATACCCTCGTGGCCGTAACTCATCGTCGCTGCGTGGTCGCCGAGATTCGGACCGCGCCCAAGCGGTTCGACACCGTAAAGCGCCGTCGGGTCTTTCAGAAAGCCGTGGAAAATTCCCATCGAGTTAGAACCGCCGCCCACGCACGCGCAGACCGCATCGGGCAGGTTCCCGGTCATCTCAATAAACTGCTCGCGCGCTTCGATGCCCACCACCTTCTGGAAATCACGCACCATCATCGGGAACGGATGCGGCCCCACGACCGACCCGATGCAGTAGATCGAGTTCTTGTAATCGGCCAGATAGGCTTCGAATGCCGAGTCGACCGCCTCTTTCAGCGTCTTGAGTCCGTGCGTGACTGGAACCACCTTGGCCCCAAGCATCCGCATACGGCTGACATTCGGTGCCTGCTTGGCGATGTCCACCTCGCCCATGTGAATCTCGCACTCCAGACCGAAGTACGCCGCCGCTGTCGCCAGCGCCACACCGTGCTGGCCCGCGCCAGTCTCGGCGATCACCCGCCGCTTGCCCATATACTTGGCCAGCAACCCCTCGCCCATACAGTGATTGATCTTGTGCGCACCCGTATGGTTCAGGTCTTCACGCTTGAGATAGATGTGCGCACCGCCGTTCGCCAGCGAGAGCCTGCGCGCGTGGAACACCGGCGTCGGACGTCCTTGAAAGTGTTTACGGATTAAACGCAGTTCGCTGATGAACGTCGCATCGTTAGCGATGCGGTGATACGCCTCGACGATCTCCGCGAAAGCCGCCTCCAATTCAGGCGGTAAAAATGCCCCACCGTACTTGCCAAAAAAACCTTTTTCGTCCGGCCCTATTCCATTTGTAACGTTTGACATATCAACTCCGATCCTTCCGCGCCTAACACGCTTGTTTCTCTATGGAGATACAGACTATAGCCTAAGCGCCTCCGTCATGCAAGCGCCAATCTTCCATCTGCGGATAAACCAAAAAGCGGCGTCGCGCGGAAACCCGCTTGCCGCGCGCACCAGATTTATTTGCCAGACTTACGGAGTTTTCGCCGCGCGCAGCGCGGCCGGTCAAGCAGACGCTTGACCCTCCCGGCGCTTCGCGAGCCGCGCCACTTGAAAATTGAGCGTTGAACGTTAGACAAAAAACTGGCGCGGGTGAAGCCCACAATCCAAAATTCCTACCACGAAATACTCGAAAAGGCACAGCACTGTGTTTCGTTGTTCATACGCCCCCCAAAAAACCTCTGTGTTCTCTGTGCTCTCTGTGGTTCCAAAAAACCGAGCAGTGCCTCCCCAAAAAATCTGTGTTAATCTGTGCCCATCTGTGGATGAAAAACCAAAAAGCGGCGTCGCGCGGAATACCGCTTGCCGCACGCACTCCAAATCTCTTCGTCAGACTTGCGAGGCGGGGCAAGGGACAACTCCTAAATCCTAAATCCTAAATTCTCCTTCGGGTGCGCATTCAACGACGTTGAATCGCACCCGCGCGCCCATCAGCGTACCACGCGCGCGCTGCCGCCCGCCACGACTTTTTCGACCTCTGCCTTCGATGCCATCGAGGTGTCGCCGGGCGTGGTCATCGCCAGTGCACCGTGGGCGCAGCCGTAATTGACCGCCTTCTGCGCGTCGTTGAAGGTCAGGAGACCGTAGATCAATCCCGAAGCGAAACTGTCGCCGCCGCCCACGCGGTCGTAAATCCAGAGGTCTTTCATCTCCATCGCCTGATGGAAAGAGCCGTCATACCAGCAGATCGCGCTCCAGTCGTTTACCGAAGCACTCTTGACCGTGCGCAGCGTGGTCGCCGCAACCTTGAAGTTGGGAAACTCCTTCAAGGCGCGTTCGATCATGCGCTTGAAGCCGTCGATCGGCAAGGCGCTCAGATTGGCGTCCACGCCCTCCACCGCCAGACCGAGGCAAGCCGTATAATCCTCCTCGTTGCCGATCATGACATCCACATACTTGGCCAGTCGGCGATTGACTTTGCGGCACGCCTCTTGACCGCCGAACGCCTTCCAGAGCGAAGGGCGGTAGTTCAGATCATACGAGATGATCGTGCCGTGCTTGCGCGCCGCCGCCATCGCCTCCTCAAGCACAAGCGGTGTCGTTTCTGACAGTGCCGCGTAAATGCCGCCGGTATGGAACCAGCGCGCGCCCAACGTGCCGAAGACATATTCCCAATCGATATCGCCCGGCTTCAACTGCGATGCCGCCGAATGGCCGCGATCACTGACGCCCAGCGCGCCGCGCAGACCGAAACCGCGCTCTGTGAAATTGAGCCCGACACGCGTGGCCGCACCAATCCCGTCAAATGGCACCCACTTGATGAGCGAAGTGTCCACACCACCCTGCATCACAAAATCCTCGACCAAGTGCCCGATGTCATTTTCAGGCAACGCCGTCACCACAGCCGTCTGGAGACCGAAGCACTTGCGCAGGCCGCGCGCCACATTGTATTCACCGCCCCCCTCCCACACTGTGAACGAACGCGCGTTCTTGATGCGTGAATCGCCCGGATCAAGGCGCAACATGATCTCGCCTAAAGAGATTTCATCGAAACGGCAACTGCCAGCGGGTTTGATGGTCAACGTTGACATGGGATTTCCTCATCAATGATGTTTGAGCCTCTTGCCAAACCCCTCGTGACATGGGCGTCCCGCCCATGAAACACGGGCAAGATGCCCGTGCCACACCTATAAACAAGGGGTTTTGCAAGAGCCTCGTTTAACCAACCGGTAACCAGTATACCTATTCTAGTCGGCATGACAACGGAGAAAACCGTGGGAGAGGCTTATTTGGTAGTGTTGTAATCGTCCTATCGTGCTACAATGCGGCGAGAAAAGAGTAACAGGGGGCTTTGCAATTGCCTCGGAGGAAAGGTGAAAATGAAAAAGCTGATCAGTATCGTTCTGGTGTCTCTCGCGGTCCCGCTGCTGCGGGCTGAGTTCTCGGCTGGCTTCGCGCGGCTGGACATCACGCCGCCCCCCGGGCTTCCAATGCCCGGATACTTCAGCAAGCGCATCGGCGACGGCGTGCTTGATCCGCTGTGCGTGGAGTGCGTTGCTGTCTCAGACGGTACGAATGACGCGCTGATCTATTCCGTTGATGACCTGCACCTCACCGGTCCGTTCTTTGAGAAGGCGTTCCCCGCCATCACGGCGGCGACGGGCATACCGCGCGACCGCATCTATGTCCACTCCACGCATACGCATACCGGTGTCGCCGACATGCCGAGGGGAAGCTACACGCCGGAGGAGAATCAGCTTGTTACCTCCTATGCCGAACTGCGTGTCGCCAAGCTCGCCGATGCCGGGCGTGCCGCGCTCGCCGACCGCGCACCGGCGACGATTTCGATCGGACAGACCGAATGCAAGGGCGTTTCCTTCATCCGGCGTTATCGCATGAAAGACGGCTCCTCGCGCACGAATCCAGGGACCTCGAACCCCGATGTCGTGGCGGCGATCGGCACACCGGACGAGTCGCTTCGCGTCGTCCGCTTCAAGCGGAAGGGCGCGCCGGATATCGCCATTATCAACTTCGGCACGCACCCCGACACGGTCGGCGGCACAAAGTACTCCGCCGACTGGCCGGGCGCCGTGCGCCAGACGTTTGAGAGTGCTATCGGTGGCGGCGTGAAGTGCCTCTTCCTCAACGGCGCACAGGGCGACGTGAACCATCACATGCGTCTTCCGCCACCGGCGCGCCAGGCGCTCTACGCGGCGCGGGGAAACGGGACAAACCCCAAGGCAATCGCAACATTCATGGGACGCGCTGTCGCCGGGGCGGCGATCTCCGTGTGGGATATTTGCGAAGATGTGCCCTCCGGTCCGGTGCGCGGCATAGTGAAGGCGCACCCGTTGCCGACAAACCGTCCCAGTGCCGACGAAATCAAGTGGATCGAACTCTTTGACGCGGGACGTAAGAATGAAATCCCGCTCAAGGGCATGGAACTCACGACGCTCACAAGTCCGGGGGGACGTGCACGGGCACTGAAAGACGGTCCCGACAGCAGGGAGATTCTCATCAGCACACTGGTGATCGGCGACGCGCTCGCGTTTGCAGGTATCCCCGGCGAGCCGTACGTCGACATCGGCCGTGCGATCAAGGCGCAGTCGCCGTTCGCAACAACGATCATCTCGTGTCTCACAAACGGCAGCCACGGCTATTTCCCTAGCACACAAGCCCATCAAGAAGGAGGCTACGAAGGTCTTTCCTCTTGGTTCGCCGCCCCTGCGGGCGATATGATTGTGGCGGCTGGCGTGACACAACTCAAGGAGTTGCGGGGGAAAAACAAGGAGTAGCGGCACAGTGCCGAATACTAGGCCCGCTTCTTCTTTCGGACCCGCCCCGACGTCACGCGATTGAGCATACGTCCAGACATCCGCTTCCCTCCCGAACTGCCGATCTCCGCACATGCGGCGGAGATCACGACAGCGTTGCGTAATCACCCGGTCATCATCGTCTGCGGCGACACCGGTTCGGGAAAAACCACCCAACTCCCTAAAATCGCACTCGCGGCCGGACGCGGACAGCGCGAGCTCATCGGCTGCACCCAACCGCGACGCCTCGCAGCCCTGGCGATGGCGCACCGCGTGGCCGAAGAGTTCGGCCAAACCCCCGGCGGGGTTGTCGGCTACCAGCACCGCTTCGACAAGAAGCTGTCGCGCGACAGCGTGATCAAGTTCATGACCGACGGCATCCTGCTGGCGGAGACGCGGCGCGACCGGCTCTTCCGCGCCTATGACACGTTGATCATCGACGAAGCGCACGAGCGCTCGCTGAACATCGACTTCCTGCTCGGCATTCTCAAGCGTGTGCTCGCGCGCCGCCGCGACCTCAAACTGATTATCAGCTCCGCCACGCTGGACGTGCAGCGCTTCTCTGAATTTTTTAACAACGCCCCCATCCTCTCCGTTCCCGGCCGGCTCTATCCGATCGAAACGCGCTGGCGTCCGCCCGATGAGGCGGACGACCCCGACCTGCCCCGGCAGATCGCCAACGCATGCGATAAGCTGATGGCTGAAGGCCCGGGCGACATTTTGGTTTTCCTGCCCGGTGAACGCGATATCCGTGATGCCGCCGAAACGCTCACCGGTCGGCGTCTGCCGAACACCGAAATTATCCCGCTGCTCGCCTCGCTGCCCGCTGGCGAACAGCAGCGCGCTTTCCGTCTCTCATCCAACCGCCGCATCATCCTCTCCACCAACGTGGCCGAAACTTCGGTGACCCTGCCCGGCATCCGCTACGTGATCGACTCCGGACTGGCGCGCCTTAGCCGTTACAACGCGCGTACGCAGGTGCAGCGTCTCCAGATCGAACCGATCTCGCAAGCCAGCGCCAACCAGCGCCAAGGCCGCTGCGGACGCCTCGCGCCCGGCATCTGCATCCGTCTGTACGACGAAGATGATTTCCGCAAACGCGATCCGTTCACCCCGCCTGAGATTGTGCGCTCCAGTCTGTCCGGTGTGATCCTCACCATGCTCGACCTTGCGCTGGGCGATATCGAATCGTTCCCCTTCATCGATCCGCCGTCGCCCGCGATGATCCGCGACGGCTACCGCCAACTCGATCTCCTCGGTGCCCTAGAAAGCCCACCGTCCCCAACATCCGATGCTGAGGTCAGCGACTCCGTCCCCCCTACCCTCTCGGCGCTCGGTCGACGGCTCGCGCGGCTGCCGCTCGATCCGGCTCTGGCCCGCATTCTCTTCGCGGCGCACCACGAAAAGGTTCTAGCCGACGCCCTGATCGTCGTGGCCGCGATGGAGTGCGATGATCCGCGCCGCCGGCCCATCGAGAAACAGGCCGAGGCCGACAAACTCCACGCACGCTTCCTCACGCCGCTCTCTGACTTCGCCGCCACCCTCCGCCTCTGGCGCTGGTATCACGAACAGACCGCCGGTGCCTCACAATCACGCGCGCGCCGTCTCTGCAAAGACAACTTCCTTTCCTACCCGCGCATGCGCGACTGGATCGATCTGCGCGGCCAGCTCGAACGCCTCTGCACCGAGTTGCAACTCGACGTCACATCCGCATCCGGCGGCGACAACGGCCTTCACCGCGCCCTGCTGACCGGCCTGCTGGGCAATCTCGGCAAACGCGATCCCGAGATCGGCGACTATCGCGGTGCGCGCGGGATCCGCTTCTCAATCTTCCCCGGCTCGGGTCTCGCCAAACTTAAAGAGGCGAAACCGGCCCTGCCCGACCGCACGAAACCATCCACTGCTAGCCGACGTCCCAACGTGCTTTCGCGCGATTGGATTCTGGCGGGCGAACTGGTTGAAACCTCGCGCCTCTTCGCGCGAACCGCCGCGTGTATTGATCCGTCGTGGATTGAACCCATCGCCAAACGGTTCTGTAAGTCCAGCTACCACTCCCCATCCTGGGATGAGCGGCGCGGCTTCGTACGCGTCCGGGAGCGCGTCACCCTTTTCGGGCTTGTGCTGGTCGAAGGCCGCACTCGCGACTACAGCCGTATTGAACCGGCCGAAGCGCGCGCGATCTTTATCCGCGAGGGGCTGATCGCCGGTGCCTTCCCCAAGCCGGTGCCGCCCTTCCTCAGGGACAATCTCGCGCGTATCCGTACCTTGCTCGACGCCGAAGAAAAGACGCGCCAGCACGGTGCGCTCTTTGATCCAGAAACCGCCTTTGCTTTCTACGACACCCGCCTGCCGCCGGAGCTGTGCAGTGCCGCTGACCTGCGCCGCTGGCTGCGCGAACATGCGGATGCGGCCAACACGCTGACCATGACCGAAGCGGATCTGCCGCCCGTTCGCGACCTCTCGCAGATGTATCCGGATGCCGTCACGCTCTCCGGCAACCGCCTAGCCCTGACCTATCGCAACGCGCCCGGCGAAACGGACGACGGCATCACCTGCACCGTGCCGGCTGCCATCCTACCGCTGGTCGCGGCATGGCGCAGCGAGTGGCTGGTGCCCGGATTGCTGGATGAAAAACTGCGCTGGATGATACACGTCCTGCCGACCCGTTACCGCCGTCTGCTGCAGCCGATTGACGAGACGCTGAGCATGTGCCGCAGTTATCTCCAACCCGGACAGGGCTCGTTGAACGAGGCCTTTTCGGATGCGCTGTACACCGCGCGCAACATCCGTGTGCCGACTGACTATTGGAATGAAGATGCGGTTCCCGATCACCTGCGCATGCGATTCGTGGTTCAGGATGAGACGGGGCGCGAACTGGGCAGCGGGCGCAACATCGCCCTGCTGGTCAAGCTCTTCGCGCCGCGCAACGAGGGCGCGAGCGCCACCGTGCGGACGCCAGACCTGCGTTGGCAAAAGGACGGCCTGACGCAATGGGATTTCGGCGCGCTGCCCGCGCAAATCGACGCGGGCAAGGCGGGCTGGTCGCTCATTCACTATCCGGCCTTGGTCAATGCTGGCGACACCGCATCGCTGCGCTTGTTCGCAACGTCCGCCGAAGCCGCCGCCGCTCACGACAAAGGCGTATGCCGCCTGATCGCAATCGCACTCGGCAAAGAGTGGAAGCGCGTGACGCAACCGCCGTCGTTACCGTTCGATGTCGCCGCATATCTTAAGCAACTCGACATGAGCGCCGAATCCCTAGGGAAGGAACTCGGCCGTGCCGCGTTGCGCGAGACGTTCACCGA
The DNA here is from genome assembly GCA_012838435.1 of Lentisphaerota bacterium. Taxonomy (GTDB): domain Bacteria; phylum Verrucomicrobiota; class Kiritimatiellia; order RFP12; family UBA1067; genus DUPH01. The sequence continues at coordinate 13,596 of DUPH01000445.1, forward strand.
GGGCCGTCCACCGATCCGCGACGCCGAGACCTTTCAGGAGCGTCTCGCCGCCGAACGCGGGCGTCTGCATGGCGTACATCTCGCGCGCACGCGGTTGACAGTTGCAATCCTGCACGCCGCCCGCGACGTAGAGCGCGATCTACTGGCGGCCACGCTACCGACCGAAACTCAGGAAGACCTGACCGAACAGTTGGCATGGCTGATTTTCCCGGGATTTGCGGAATCAATCCTGTCCGCCCGGCTCCAGCATCTGCCGCGCTATCTCGAGGCCTGCCGCATACGTATCCAGCGGGCGCAGGGCAATCCGCAAGGCGACTTACGTAAACTCAACGACCTGCAACCGCTCTGGCAGCGCTACACGGACTTCATCGCGCTCGATGAGCCGCCGCGCCACGATCCCGTCCAGTTGACCGAATACCGCTGGCAGATCGAGGAATTGCGCGTCTCGCTTTTCGCGCAGGAGTTACGCACCCCCGCGCCGGTCTCGCCCAAGCGGCTGGATGCATTGTGGCGGCAGGTGCTGTTGCCGTGACATCTTGGTTTCTGGGCCTTATCGACCGATAAGGCACTACTGAACCCCAACCAGCCGTTTCGCTAATTCAGCGGCTGAAGCTGCATCCGGCGAGTAGCCATCCGCCTCGATCTCATCGCAGAACGCCTGCGTCACCGGCGCACCGCCGATGATGACCTTGGCTGACAGACCAGCCGCGCGCACCGCCTCCACGACGCTGCGCATCGACACCATCGTGGTTGTCAGCAATGCCGAAACCCCGACGATCTTGGCGTCGTGTTCCTGCGCCAGAGATACAAACTTCTCCGGTGCCACGCTGATTCCAGCATCCACCACTTTGAAACCGGCACCTTCCAGCATCATGCCCACCAGATTCTTGCCGATGTCGTGGAGGTCGCCTTTGATCGTTCCTATCACCGCTGTCGCGAAAGGCGTCACGCCGGCCGCCACCAGATGCGGCTTCAAAACCTCGGTTGCCTGTTTCATCGCGCGCGCGGCCAGCAACACCTGCGGTACGAACACCTCGTTTTTCTTGAACTTCTCGCCGATCACCGTCATGCCGGCACAGAGCCCATCATTCAACAAAACCGACGCAGCCACCCCCTGCTCAATCGCCGCCGTCACGAGGCTCACCACCTCGGGTGCGCGTCCCTTGATCAGCGCCTCCTGAATCTGCCCGACACTCATCCTCGCATCTCCCTTTGCCCGATTCAGCTCTTCAAGCGCATCCAAGAGGCGAGCTTAACATTGCGTGCTTCGGCCGACTGCAGGCCCTCCGGCGTATTCGACTTTGCGGCTCGCTCCAAGGTTTCGATCCGTGCCAAAAATGCCCGCTGATTAGCCTCAAACTGCTCGCGTTCCTCTTCGCGGCTTTTCCGCTCGGCCGCCATATCGTGATCACGCTGCCGCAACTGCTCCTCAAGTTCCTCGATCTGCCGTACGCGCTTCTCACCCTCAATGATCTGCGCATGCAGGCGCGTGCCCTCTGTTTCAAGCAGTTGCACTTTATCTCGTAGTTCGCGCTCCTTGGTCTCGGCCAGCCGCATCTCGCGCTGATGCATCACACGCATATTTTCAAGGTCAGCCCGCAAACGAGCAACCTGCGGATCCGAAGGCAGTTCGCGCACGGTGCGCCGTGTCATGTCGCCCGGGCTTCCGCCCAGATGCCGCAACAGTTTTTGGCGGCGTTCCATCAGCGACTGCTGACGCTGCGTGCTCCAGTTTTTGAGCTGCTCGGCCTGCGTCTTTTCACGCTCCAATGCCGCCGCCAGCTCCGTCACTTCAGCGTTGATCAACTCATAAACGGCCGCCTGATCCGCATAGAAACGCGCGGTCTCCTCGGGCGGTTGCGAGCACAACTTCTCCAGTTCGGTGATCTTCTCCTGATAGGCTATGTCGCGCGCGTTGGCATCGTTAAGCACCTCGGCCAAGAAGGCCTCGCCAGCACACGCGCGCTCCTCGGCCTCCGCACGCGCCTTCTCGGCGGCTTTGACACGCGCCTCGGCTTCTTCAAGTTTCTGGCCAAGCGTCTTCACCCGCATACGCTCTTCTTCCCACTCCGTCTCACTCGTGCGGGCCCGCGCATCGGCCTCCGCACGCGCGGCTTCCGCCGTCTTGACACGCTCCTCGGCCTGTGCCAAATCCGCCGTCAACGCTTCAATCTGCGGTGTCATGCCAACCGCCTCCTCGAGCTGCTGTTCGAGCCGCTTGATCTGCTGTCGCAATTGTTCTAACTTGCGCTCATTGGCTTTGGTGTCCTTCTCAGCGTTGCGGATCAGCTCCTCTTTCTGGGCCTCAGCCTCTTTCAGCAGCGTGGACAGCACCTCGCGCTCATGCTGGATCGTCTCCAGAGCATTGGCATCCGACAGCTTCGACAACCGGTCGCGCTGCTCGCTGACAATCGTTTCCAACTCATGAACGCGGCGCTGCAAAACCTCCTCCGGCATGGCGTCGCGCGGTCGCTTCTCATCGCCGGGTACTGCGTCTGCCGACTCCGTGTCTGTATCCACGTCCTCAGCCGCGACGACCTGCGCGGTCGCCGAAACCTTGCCGCTTTTGATCAATGCCTCAGCAGCCAGCCGATTGAGCGGCCCGCGCAACTCACCATCGCCATCGTCCACGAACCAGCGCATATCCAGCAGATCCACCGAAACCGCCGGCACCCATTCCTTACGATCTAGAGACACCTCATGCCCGGGCAAGATCCGGCCCTGCTCGGCCCAGACGATCAGCCCCTGCGTCGCGACAGGGCCAAAGACCGTTTCACCGTTGATGCGGAGAAACCACTGGCGGTTGTCGTCATGTCCATTCTTTTGTTCCGTCATAGTAGCCACCTGAAAACTGTCTCATTCTTCATGCGTCACGTCTAGCGATTTTTTGCAAAAAGCGCTTGGCCCCGCGCCCCGAGCCGTTCCAACTCGCGTTGCGCCTGCCATTCAAGTTCCGCCAGCGAAAGGCCGTTTAATCTCTCGCCGAAGGCGCCCGCCGCCGCCGACGGTTCAGAGGGACGCTCAGAATACCGCGCCTCATCCGGCCTTTCGGGAGGGAGCACCTCAACATCAATCACCGTATCCGATACGGGCCGCGCATCAGCCGCCCGCCGAAGCTCCTCGACCTCCGCCAGCGCCCGCTGTGCTTCAGCCTGCCAGTCAGCCCGCTCGCGCTGGGCCGTCTGACACGCCTCTTCTGCGGCCCGCAGCCGCGTCCGCCACTCCCGCGCATCCGCACGCGAACGCTCGAAGTCAGCCTCGGCCTGACGGTACCGGTCTGTCCAGTCTGCCACATCGGCAAGCGCCTGTTGCAATGCCGCCTCTGATTCGGCACGCGTCTGAGCCAGCAACGCCTCCGCTTCTTTCAACCACGCGGCATACATCTCGCTGAGCGACACACGCTCAGCCTCGCCCTCCGCCGCACGCTGTTGGGCCTGACGGCACAGCTCCTCCTGTTGCTGCGCATGCGCCTGTGCCTGTTGCAACGCCTCCGCCAAGCGCAGACACTCCGCTTTCGCCTCGCGCACATCAAGCGCGGTGCGATGGCACAGCTCCTCCTGTTGCTGCGCATGCGCCTGTGCCTGTTGCAACGCCTCCGCCAAGCGCAGACACTCCGCCTCTGCATCGCGCGCGTCGAGTGCAGTGCGACGGAACAGCACCGCATGCTGCGCAATCGCCCCTTCATTGATCAGCCCCCGCACCGCGTCACGGTGGATAGGGCCATAAAACTGCCCGTTCTCCACCTCAACGACCCACTCCATCTCCAAGGCAGGCTCAGCCGTCGCGGGCGACCACTCGACACCATCCCGCGAGATTTCATTCGCCGGGCCGATGCGACCATCACGCACCCAGCTTTTCAAAACCTCAAATGCAACCGGTCCGTACCGTCCGCCCTCATGATCGCGCACCCACCATGTCGGGGCATGCGCTTCAGTATCGGAATGCCGTATTTCCGTTGACACACTTGTCCTCTCGTTTGTCGATAAAGACGAATCAGATTTTCATTTTATGCGATTGCTCGGCCAATCTCAACGCCAATCACAATTAAAGTAAAGTGACGCCCCGTTTTTTCATACCACTCGTCACTAACCACGAGTCACCGCATCAACCTTTCGGAATACTTTTTGACCACTTGACCCCAGAGCGCCTCTGTGCCACCATTCCCCCATGCAACACGATCGTTTGTCCTGCGCTTCTACCGTTGTCGTGCTGTCACGGGGTACCGCCACCAGACAGTAGCGTATCGCTGGAACCGGGGGCGATAGGACTTAAAAACAGGAGGAGATGGCCATGCTTGAACAGTCGCGGAGTCAGGGGTTTTTCCAGACGTATGGGTGTCTTTCTAGAAGGCGCATGTTGCAGGGGGTGGCGGGGCTCGCGGCCGTCGGCCTCCCGCCGTCAGCGGTGCCCGTGCCGGAGCCTCCAAAGCAAAAAACCGTTTATATCTCATTTCTGCTGCACGGCAACATGTGCTATGACCGCTACACTAAGCAGGAGATCCGCGAGAAGTTTCCAAGCATCTACGCCACAGGCCTGCGCGCCCTCAAAGCCTATCCAGAGGTGACGGCTCATATCGATTTCCCGGGACTGACGCTGCTCAGCCTGAAACGCTATGCGCCCTGGTTTTTGGAGGAACTGAAGCCGCTGGTGGACCGCCGACAGGTCGTTATGGCGGGGTGCCAGTACGCCGCGAGCCACGCGCTCGCGTCGGACGAAGAGTCCGATCTGGTCGCAAGCCGCGTCAGCATGGAACTGATGCGCCGGGAACTGCAGTCCGATTGTGCGACCTTCTTTCCCCAAGAGATTGTGTTTCATCCTCAAATGCCGCATATCATGAACCAGATCGGCGTCCGACGGCTGATCGTCATGCCCGACGGTTGGGACAGACCGCGGCGCGTGCAGGGGATCGACGGCAGCGCGGTGGATGTCTTTCCCCTCGATCTTCGCTCAATCCGGCTCGGTCAGCTCGAGGCGTATTACGACTCGCATGCCGACGGTAGCTTCATCATGGCCGGTGGCGATTTCGAGCAGCTCGGTGACATCGCCGCCTACGTCGCCGAGATCGCACGGCTGGCGCAAAAAGGTAAAATCATCCGTTGGACCACGGTCGAGCGGTACACGCAGGAGGTCGGCATCCACGTCACGTGCGCGGCACCCCATCCGTTCGGCCAGGCGCGGGAGGACCGCGAGCCCAGCCCCAGCTTTTCGCGCTGGACCGCGCGCCCGATGGACATGAACTGGCACGGGCATGCCGTGAAAGCGCTGGACGCCCTGCGCGCCGCGGGGTTCGCCCATGCCGCGGCCGCTCTTCACCGGATCGGGCCGGTGGACGTGCCGCTAAAACAGGCGTGGACGACACCGCCCGACAACCCGTGGGACGCGTACTTCGAAGAGGTCGGCGAATTTCCAGAGACCGAAGCCCTTTGCCTGGCCCCCGGCGGCGAACCGACCGTGCTCTCGCGCGCCTGGCACCATGCGCTGATCGGCCTGAATTCAGACTCCAGCGGCTGGTTTCCTTGGACGCCGCGCACGCTGCACCGGGAGACCGTGCTGGACACCTCCCGCGCCTATTCGAACGAGGTGCTGGCGCGCTTCGCACAACAGGTGGCGGCGCGCCTCAGCCAGCCTGCGGCGGGCTGTGCGGGCTATGTGCTCGCGCTGAATCCCGCGCCCTCCCGCACGGCGGATATTTCGTTCGCAGTCGACGGTCCGTTAGCGCTCGTAGCTGCGGACGGTTCGCCGCTTCCGGGGGATGTTGCCTGCCGCGCGGGGCAGTGGACCGCCTCCGCGCGGGTCGAACTTCCCGCATACGGCTACCGTTTATTAGGATTGCGGGAGAGGCCAGATGCGCAACCGGCCGCAGAGTGGCGGGCAGGCCGCGACGTGTCGGCTGACGGCAAGTGCGCGGCACTGACGGAAGGACGCTTGATTGTAGCCGAGGGCTCACGCCAGATCGAGATCACGGTCGCGCCCTTTAAGCTCAGCGATCCTTCGGGTGCAGCAACGACGGAAGAGGTGCGGCCGGACTGGACGCGCGCGACGACTCGCGTGCGGGAAACACCGTTCGGTCCCGAGCTTGAGGTCTTCACCGAACTGGCTTGGGCCGTGTGGATCAGGCTGGTTATCGGTCTTCGGCCGGACCGCTTCGAGATGACTGCCGGCGTCCAAGTCGACATGCCGCGCCGGATCGGAATGGGCAAGTATGACCCGGCAGGCTTGCTGCTAGAGTTCCGCGGTTGGCCCGGCCGTGTCCGCTACGACATCCCTTATGCAACAATCGAGCACGCTAATCCCGAGCCGTCATTCATCGCAGTGCAGCGCTTCGCCTCCATCGCTTCCGATGATGCAGCCTTCGCCGTGGTGGCGTTGGGCGGAAACCAGTCGTTCCGCGTCGCGCCACAGGACGGCGTCGTGGCAGCGAATCTGGGGGCCTCTCTTCAGGGCCGGGCGGACAAACGACCGGAGTGCAAGATTCTTCCCAGTGGTTACGCCAAGCACGTAATCAGCTCGGGCGGCGACCCGTTTCTGGGCGGATACGAGTATCGCTTCAGCCTTGTGTTATGCCCCACTGTGGAAGTGGCCGCGATTGCGTACCGACTCCGCACTGGCGTACCGCTGTTCCGCGTCCGGCCGGGCAACGGCGAATGGCCTGCGCAGCAGGGCCTGTTTGCGCTCGACGCGCCGTCTGCGCGCGTTACGGCCTTCCGGGTCAGCCAGGGCGAGTGCCGCGCAGTCGTGAACAACCTCGGCGAGACGCCATGTACGGTCCGCTGCGGCAGCGAGTCGCTGACGCTGCCCGCCTTCGGCATCCGCGAGTTGGCGATCCGGCGGTGAGACGAAATGTCATTGAAAACCGCAACCGTGTCGAGACGCTTCAACTGTTACGCCAAATGGGTGATTTTGGCGCTGTCGTTAGCTTTATTGAGCGGGGGGACTTTCTCGGTCGAAAAAATGCGTGGCGGGCAGACTGCTTTGAACCTAACGCGATACGATTGGTGGGGGATGAGAAAAACGGGGGAGATCAGCATTCCAAGGACGGAAATAAAAAACGTCATTATCGATTCACGGATATCAGGAGGGGGGTGTTCGACATATACTGTCGCGATCCAGACGGAAACATCGTCGACAAAACTTGACGCCAGAGGGACATCGATGCGATGGGCCGTCAAAATGAAACGTCGCATTTTGCATGATTCGCGCCGTTGTAATTTTTCTGCATTGGGATTTCATAACGGTGTGGCAATACCCGCTGGCATTGTGTTTTTCGTCATATTTTTGGGGATTCAACTGCGAATCTTGACCCTAGGAAATTAAATGAAGGCACGAAGGCCGACGACGGCTCGTACCGCTCGTCATCGGCCCTCTTTTCTCTTGGGCGCTAATTCCACACCTTTCAAGGTGTGGAATTTTGGGAAATGGAAAACTGCCGTTTAACAGGCATAACCATTTAAATACCAGACACTTACATTATTATCAGACTGCTTCTCGGATTCTACTTCCACACCTCTCAAGGTGTGGAAATGAGGTGGATTCTTCTGGTGTCTTTTTTTAACGCAGGTCCCCTCACATTACCAACCCGCCACCACGTTCTTGTCGGACATATCGGACGGAACAATCGTATCCAGTTTGTGACCGTCGCGCCTTCGTGTGATAAAAAACGCAATTGGAAGGCGAGAGAGGCTGTGATTTATTTTTTTCGGTTTTGACGTTTTTTGTTCATTTTTGTCAATGACAAGTGCGGTCAGGCTCGGTATACTGGTGGGCATTTGTTGGCAGTTCCGCGCGCGTCAGGTGCGGGCTTGCCGTCACCTTACCATTTGGAGTGATTATGGCTCAGGCAGTGATTTTTCCGAAACTCGGGCAGACCATGGAGGAAGGCGCGATCGTCAAATGGCTCAAAAAAGAGGGCGACGCGGTAGCGAAAGGCGACATCCTTTTTGAGATCGAAACCGACAAGGCGAACCTGGAGGTCGAAAGCTTTTTTGAGGGCGTATTGCTGAAGATTTATGTGCGCGAGGGCATCACCGTCCCCGTGAACACCGTCGTCGGCTTTATCGGTGCCGCCGGCGAGAAAGTGCCGGACCAGCCGCCTGCCCCCGAAGCCGCGCCAGCACCCGCGCCCGCAGCGGCAGCTCCCGAGGCGCCAGCAGCAAGCCCCGCGCCAGTAGCTCCTGCCGCCGCGCCTGCGCCGGCACC
>DUPH01000446.1 GCA_012838435.1 Lentisphaerota bacterium
CGAGTAGCCGAGATAGAGGGGCTTCGTGTTGCTTGTGATCGAAATCGCATTCGATGTGACACTCTTTTGTACTCCGTCGATCCACAGCGTCGCAAGGTTGTTGCTCCGCACGACGACGAGGTGGTGCCACATATTGTCTTGGAAGTTTTCCCAGCACTGGACCCAGTATCCGACAGAAGGATAGGGTCCCCCGCCGGTTGCCACTGAGAAGTGAAGAGACCCGCCGGGTAGCATGCGGAGGTGCTGGTCTGAATACCAGTCGGTCTTGCACAGCAGTTTGTCGCCATATCCGGTAGCGTCAATCGGGGTCAAGTCGCGTTTGAACCACAGGCTGATGGAGTACTGTTCCCATGCAGCAAAATTCACCTCCGCGCCGACGTCAATGTAGTTTCCTGAGCCGAGCAGGCGGCTGCCGGCGGGCCTCCCGTCGTCCTGCCAGGTTGTACCGTGCAACACGCCGTCGTGTCCGTTCCCGCTGGCATCCGTTGCACCTTCCGTTGCGGATGTGAACGGATAGTAAAGTTGCAACCCGCTGTTTAAGGATGTCACGTCAGGCACCCAGACGGCGGTCAAGGTAATGGCGTGCGGCGGCATGATCAGGGAGGTCTCGGCCTGCAGGGCGTCAAATGTACTGCCGAGGTCTGCGTCTTCGGGCTCGACCGTCCAACTGGCGAAATGCCAACCGGTAGGCGGCGTGTCGGCGCGGATGTTTAGAAGAGTCGCTGCGGGGAACGAGTTGCTGGTTGTCCCGTCAATGGAGCCTTTGGAGACGGTCACGTCATAGGTGACGACCTCGCCTTCTGTGAAGCGGTCGCTGAAATCGGTTTTGGCATAATTCCAAATCTTCACATTGTCGATGGCGATATGTCCGGTTGTTCCTGAACTCATGTAGAGGAGCCCTAGGAGACCGCCCTCGGCGTAATCGGCGACATAGGGTGGGATGACTGGCCCGCCCCATGAACCGGTGTTGAGCACGCCGTCAACAAAGATGGCCAGACGCCGCGTCGGGGTTCCGAGCGACGCAATCTCTTGTGTGCTCCATACCATGGCATAATGGTGCCATTCGGCAGGGTCAGCACCTTTTAACGCGGAGGAGTAGGTCCAGCCGCTGGTCGAGTACGGTGCCGTACCCGCAGAGCCGATCCCGCCAAGCCGGGCGCACAACCCTCCGTTTGCAGCCCCGTCGTTACCGTTGAAGTGAATGAAGGGATAGGTTGAAAAACCATTGGCTGACGGTTCAAGATAGGCAGCCAAGATGACAGAGGACCCCCATACCAGAGATGACGGTGTCACGTTTACTTTTGCCCAAAACTCGATACAGCCAGATTCTTGGCGCATGAGTTCAACAGGTAGTGTAACCGCCGGTTGATTGGGAACGGAAAGTTCCACGGCGTTGCCGAATGGACCGGGAACAAACGTTCCATTCGCCAGCGTGGCATCGGGGCCGACTTCGCTGTTGGCGATCTGGTCCTCAGAGCCGAGCCGGTTCCAGAGGAGCAACCCATCGGTGGGCGTAGGTGTGCCGAGATCCCCCGCGCCTTTATCAGAACTGTCGCTGAAACCGGTGGCATTCGCCACTTGACCTGTCATCCACATGGCCGATAGAATGACAAGAATACTTATTTTTTTCATGATGACCCCCGCACAAACCGTTGCAAAGAACACCTCTCCAACAGTGTCAGTCGAGTAAATACCATGATTTACTACGTAAATCAAGATCCAAAATAGTTCATCATGTAAGCGGACTTTTGTCGTTGTCTTCTGTGCAACAGGTCGTATATCATGAACCCCGCTAGAGAAGGTTTAGAAGGGTTCCCGATTGAATATCGATGAGATAAAAAACAAGAAGCTCCTCGTTTACTCGCACTACGCCACAACCGGCGCGTGCGAGGAACTGCGGGATTGGCTGGTCGCGACGGGCGTGCGTGAGGTGATCTATGTTGCGTTTCCCTTTGGACGCGATTTGGGGAGACCGATCTGCGTGACGTGTTATCGCAGCGGCGAGCAGGTGTCTGAATACCGTTCGTGGTTCCGCTGGAGACTGCCGGAACCGTTCGCGTACACCAAGGATTTCCTCTATGCGTTTGGGTATGCGGTGCGCTTCGGCCGCAAGGCCGATGTGCTTGTGGCCGGCGATAATCTGCTGACGGCGGCCGGCGTCATGGCGCGTGGTCTGGCCGGTATCCGGCGTGTGGTCTATTACATGATCGACTTTACGCCGGTGCGCTTCGCCAATCGGTTTCTCAATGGCTGTTACAATCTGGTCGACCGCTTTGCTGCGACGCACGCAGATGTGGTCTGGCCGCTGACGCCTCAGATGATTCAGGGACGGTTCAAGGCGGGGCGTCTTGATGAGCGCCGGGTAAACTGGTATACGGTGCCCTATGGGAGCCATCCGTTGGCGGGATCGGACGGCGCGACGTGTGACCGTCGGCAGGTGGTCTATCTGGGCGACGTGATGCGCAGCAAAGGCGCGGAGTTGTTTGTGCCGATGGTGCAGGCGCTGAAACGGCTCGTGCCGGATGTTCGCCTGACGGTCATCGGTGGCGGCAAGGATCTCGATGCGTTGCGCGAGGAGGTGCGCGTGGCGGGCTTGGAGGCGCGGGTCGAGGTGTGCGGGTTTGTCGAGCGCATCGAGGACGCTCTGGCGTGTTTGGCCGGGGCGGGTGTGGCGATCGCACCGTATTACCCTTTTGATACGAATAGCTTCACCTTCTTCGCCGACCCCGGCAAGATCAAGCTGTATCTGGGGTGTGGATTGCCGATCGTGCTGACCGACGTGCCGCCCATTGCGCAGGAACTGGTGCGAGAGGGGGCGGGACGGATCGCGCGCTATGACGCGGAGGATTTCGCGCGCGAGGTGGCGGCGGTCCTGACCGGCGAGGACTATCCGCAGATGCGCGAGCATGCCCGCCGACTGGGAGTGCGCTATGCGTGGCCTGAAGTTTTCACAGCGGCATTCAGTCGTTTGACGTGATAAAAACATCATGCTAATCTGCAAACATGCGTGAAAAAACCGTGTTTATCGAACGAGTCTTGAAACCGATCTGCCGCTGGGCGGAGGCATTCGGCCTGAATCCGATCGCGTTGCGTTATGTTTTGCCGGGGCTCGTCGCGGCTGTCCATGATTATGCCGCGCTTAAGCGACAGAACCGCGCGGCCGGTCGGCCGTTCCGGTTGCGCTTTTCGATGCCATGTCTGAAAGACCGTTATGAAGACAGCGGCAGCGCTCGCGGCCATTACTTTCACCAAGACCTGTTGGTCGCGCGTCGTGTCTTTGCACGTAATCCTGAGCGGCACATGGATGTGGGGTCGCGTGTCGACGGGTTTGTGGCACATGTGGCGGCGTTTCGTGAGATTGAGGTGTTCGACATTCGTCCAATGTCCGTGACGGTGCCGGGGATTCGCTTCCGTCAGATGGACCTCATGAATCCTTCGGACGACTTTACGGCATGTTGTGACTCGCTCTCCTGCTTGCATGCGATTGAGCATTTTGGGCTGGGCCGGTATGGTGATCCGGTGGACATCGAAGGGCACCTCAAAGGGTTCCGTGCGCTGTCGAAGGTGCTGAAGCCGGGAGGCATGCTTTATCTGTCGGCACCGATCGGGCCAGAGCGGATCGACTTTAATGCCAACCGAGTCTTTGCTGTCCAGACCCTGCTTGATCTCGCGCGTGAAGAGTATGAGTTGATCGGCTTCTCGTATGTAGATGACGCCGGCGCACTGCACGAAGATGTTACGATCACGCCTGAACATGCGGCGGACAGCTTCGGCTGTCAGTACGGGTGCGGGATTTTCGAGTTCCGCAAGCAGTCGCTTTTGAATTGACGGTCAGCGGGGAAAAGCGTATCGTTTTTGGCCAATCATGCAGGGCGTGGGCTCTTCCCGGATGAACGGCCGGAGGGTGCGGCGGGTTCTGGCATGGCAGAGCCGATAAGGCTCGTCTCTCTTAAACTGTGAAGGAGTAAAAAATGGCAATCAAAGTTGGTATCAATGGATTTGGCCGTATCGGACGCATGGTGTTCCGCTCGGCGATCAAGAATTTCGCGGACGAGATTGAAGTTGTCGGCATCAACGATCTGCTGGACCCTGATTATCTGGCTTACATGCTGATGTATGATTCGGTCCACGGCCGGTTCGAGGGTGAAGTGTCGGTCGACGGCAATAACCTGATCGTGAACGGCAAGAAGATCCGCCTGACGTCGGAGAAGGATCCGGCGGCGCTGAAGTGGGACGAGGTCGGCGCTGACATCGTGGTTGAGTCGACCGGTCTCTTCCTGACGAAGGAGACGGCGGAAGCGCATATTAAGGCGGGCGCGAAAAAGGTGATCATGTCGGCTCCGTCTAAGGACGATACGCCGATGTTCGTCTACGGCGTGAACCACAAGACCTACGCTGGTCAGGCCATTATCTCGAACGCCTCCTGCACGACCAACTGTCTGGCGCCGGTCGCCAAGGTTCTGCACGACACCTTCGGGATCGTCAAAGGCCTGATGACCACGGTGCACGCCACGACGGCGACGCAGAAGACGGTGGACGGCCCCTCCAAGAAGGATTGGCGTGGCGGCCGCGGCATCCTCGAGAACATCATTCCGTCGAGCACCGGCGCTGCCAAGGCGGTTGGCAAGGTGATTCCTGAGCTGAATAAGAAGCTCACCGGCATGTCGTTCCGCGTGCCGACCTCCGACGTGTCGGTGGTTGACCTGACGGTGGTGCTCGCGAAGGAGACGACCTACGACGAGATCAAGGCGGCGATGAAGGCGGCCGCTGATGGCGAGTTGAAGGGCGTTCTCGGCTATACCGAGGATAAGGTGGTTTCGACTGATTTTCGCGGCGAGGCCAAGACCTCGGTCTTTGACGCTGACGCCGGCATCATGCTCGATCCGACCTTCGTCAAGGTCGTGGCGTGGTACGACAACGAGTGGGGCTATTCCAACAAGGTGTTGGAGATGGTCAAGGTCATCGCGAAGTAAGCGAACCGCGCTGATTGTTGTGCATAAAAACGCCGTTCCCGCTTGCGCGGGTGCGGCGTTTTTTTCTGTGGCACGCCGCTGATAATCCACCCGTTTAATAGGCATGAAAATGGAGAGAAACATGTTGCTCGTGGAAGTCACCCGAAAATGGAAGGCAATCGGTTGGATGACGGCGGTATGGATGCTGTGTGGCGTGATGGTTCGGGCGGAAGCCCCGCAGACGACTCTGCCACCACAACAACAGACAGGTGCGCCCGCTCGTGTGGCATTGCTGGACGATGCTTTGCCCGGACATGATCGAACGGCAAACACGCGACTGGCCGAAGCCCTGTTGTCTAAGGGGTTCGAGGTTGCACGGTTGACGGCAGATCAACTTCTTGCGCCTGAGACGCTGTCGGCACAGTCGTTCTGTGTGTTGATTTTGCCGCACTGTGCCTCGTTGCCGGCTGAGACAGTAAACGCGGTGGATCGTCTGGCACGCGAAGGCGTGCATACGATCTGTATCGGTGGGCCGCTTGTCGACCGGGCGCTCTGGCGCGTCGACGGGTGCTGGCTTGATGCGACCGGCCGCGCGGCGCTTGTGGAGCGCGTCGAGCCAACATACCGCCCGTTTGAAATCAAGGCGGGGATGGATCTCAAGGCTTGGCGTCGGGTGCGCTCCGGTCGTGACGAGAACAGTACCTTCGTACTCGTGCCGGAAGGGCCGGGAGGAACGGTCTGCTTACGCTTGGACATTGAACGGCTGCAAGGCTGGGAAGTCCGCCATTCGCCGGAAGTCTCCAAGCTGTTCGGTGACGGCGACGACATGATTACGCTCCTCGCAAAAAGCGATACGCCCATGGCCCAACTCGCGGTGGAAATCATTGAGCGCGACGGTTCGCGCTGGATCGCCGTGTCCGAACTGACCAACACATGGCGTCGGGTGGGTCTGCCGCTGGCAGCGTTTCGGTATTGGCGCGATTCGGTCACCAAGGAAAAACGGGGCGGCAAAGGCGACCGTCTGCGTGCAGCGCAGGCTGTGCGCATCTGTTTCGGTATGTCGGCTTCGCATACGCCCGCGATGGTCGGCGGTGCGCATACGGTGTGGCTGGCCGATGTGGGGTCAGCACGCGATCCGTTGGCCGCAGCGAATCTTGCGTTGCCTCCCGCAGACCTTTCGCTCGAAAGTCTTTACCCGCGTTACAAAACGCATGTGGTGACGGGTGAAGTCTCGGTGGCCGGTATGTCCTGCCGCGATGTTGTGTGCGCGATTCCGCGTACACGCGGCGAAGGCTACAAGCGCGGCGCGAAATGGCGGTTCGTGACGCTCGCCGAGGCGCGCCGTCCTGACGGTATGACTGGCGGGGCATGCGAATGGCTTTTGCTCAACAGCCACTCAAACAGGGCCGGGAGCGTGTTTGCCGGATTCGGCTACTGTGACCCTAGTGTGTGGAGCACGCCGCCCGTGTTGGCGCGCGTGGTGGCGGCGATTGAGAACGTGACGCGCGGGACGCTGATCGAAACAGCAGGCCCGGAACAGTTCGCATACTGGCCGGGCGAGCCGGTCACCTTCGGCGCATCGCTCCGGCATTTCGGCGCGTCGCCGCGCGAGGTCACGGTGACCTTCAGCGTGGAGCGTGACGGACGTACGGTGTGGCGCACTCCGGTTTCCAGAATGTTGTCGCGTGGGGCAACTGTCATTGAGACAACGTGGCAGCCGCCAGCAGAGTCAGCTGAGTACCGCTATCGGATCACGCTGTTGGACGGTAAGTACGAAGAGACCGTCAGCCAGACCTTTGCCGTGCTAGATCCTGCGCCTGATCCGCATGATGCGTTCATCACAGTGCGGGATGGCAACTTCTGGTTGAAAGGAGAGAGATGGTATCCGGTCGGAATGAATTTTTGGCCGCTTTATGTGTCGGGCATGGATCACGCCGACTATTGGGCGGGCTGGTTGCGTGATCCTTTCTATGCGCCGGAAGAGGTTGAGCGCGACCTGATTCATCTGGCGGATCTAGGCGTGAACATGGTCAGCATCCAGACGCCGCCGCAGCGCGAATACCGGAATCTGCTCGATTTTTTGCGACGGTGCCGCCGGCACGGTATCTACGTGAACCTGTTCATGGGGCAAGCCTCGCCGTTGGCATTCAAGGAAGCGGAACTCAAAGGCTATCTTGAAGCCGCGCGGCTGCCGGGCAATGCCACGGTGTTCGCGTACGACACGATTTGGGAACCGGGCAATCACGTATTCAAAAACGATGCGGCGCGTGCGCGTTGGGACGGCGCGTGGCGTGACTGGATCGATGAGCGTTACGGCTCGCTGGCGCGTGCCGAGCGCGACTGGGGCGTTAAGGCGCGGCGAGATGCGGACGGTCGTGCGATCTCGCCGCCGGATGCTTGGTTTCGCGAGGACGGTGCGTGGCGTGTGCAGATGGCCGCGTACCGCCGCTTCATGGATACGCTCACGAGCCGCCTCTGGGGCAAGGCGCACCGCCGTTTGCGTGAGTTGGATCCGAACCACCTCATCAGTTTCCGTCAGGGAAATACGTTGCCTTACGATTTTGCA
This sequence comes from Lentisphaerota bacterium, assembly GCA_012838435.1. Taxonomy (GTDB): domain Bacteria; phylum Verrucomicrobiota; class Kiritimatiellia; order RFP12; family UBA1067; genus DUPH01. Next base: position 7,519 of record DUPH01000446.1, read on the forward strand.
CTGAGCGGGCCGGTCAAACATATCGACTTCATCTGCCCCGAAGGCTACGCGATCCCGGATACCGATGAGGGCGAAGACGCGATCGGATTCATCACGCGGTATACGGCGTTCACGACGGGTGGCAAGCCGGTCGTATGGTCTGAATTCGGCCTCAACGTCTGGGACGATGTGCGCATGACGCAGAGTGCCGCGGCGATCGAACGCCAGGGGCGGTATTCGGAGCGGTTCTACCGGACCGGTCTGGCGGCGGGTGCGGTGAGCACGGTGCCGTGGTGGTGGGTCGGCGGCTACCGTGTGGGGGAGCGCAGCGATTACGGGGTCATTGGCCCCGACCGTGTGGAGCGTCCGGCGGCGCGCTTGATCCGGACTTACGCGCCGCGCTTCAAAACGGCGCGTGAACCGGTAACGCCGACGGAGTGGTTCGTGTTTGACCGTGACGCGCACGCGGGCGGGTACTGGCGCGCGGCTTTTCATGAGGGCGCTGCTGCCTATCGCGCTGCACGACAAGCCGGGCACATGCTCGGGGTGCGTTCTCCGGGTAGCGGGTTGAGCCAAGCGGAGGCGCTTGGTCTTGCAGTCGGCAACGTGCCGTGCGACGGCACCAATCCGCCCAAGTATCTTGATGCAGAGTTTACGCGCATGCAGATCCGCGACGCGGAGGGCGTATGGCGCGAAGCGGAAAACGGTGCGGTGGTCCTCGTGGCGTCCGACCAGCCTGTACGCGCACGGATCGTGGTCGGCAACACGCAGGTCGCGACGTGGCGCGCCGATGACCGGCAACATGCGGTGACGCTCCGGCTCCGTGATAAGGCTGGTGTTCGGACGCTCGCTCGGCACGGTCTGCCGCTTGGATGCGACGGACGCCCGGCTGACGTGCCGTATCTGGCCGATGCTGATTTCGGCGAGATCGATCTCTTCCAGACGGAGGAGGTTCTTGCAAACCCCCTTGCTTTCAGGTGTGGCACGGGCATCTTGCCCGTGTTTCATGGGCGGGACGCCCATGCCACGAGGGGTTTGGCAAGAGTCTCGGAGGGGAAAACGACACCGCTGCCCGTGGAACTTGCAGTGCAGATGGAGGTCGCGCATCACCCCCCGATCCCCTTCGGCGAGGTTCGGACATTCACGCTGAAAGCAAAAGATAACGAATAACAGGCAGGGCGGAAGTAAGAAGCAATGGGTAAGATGTAATAAGTGGTACAAATTTCATTGCGTGCGCCTGATTTCCGACAATGTTTTGCCGGTTCTTTTCTTAACATAGCGTTCCAGTACGAGTTCCGAAGGCCATCCGGAACGCCCGGCGATCGCGCCGATGGCGACGTTCGGGCTTTTGAGAAGATCCATCGCGCGGGTGAAACGTACTTCCTGTATTTCCTCCAGTACGCTGCGTCCAGTCAGGGAGCGGAACCGGATTTCCGCCTGCCGCCGTGAACAGGGGAAGGTTGCAAGAACGTCCCTCGCCTTTATCCCATCTGCGGCTTTGCGCCGGATCAGTTCCATGGCCGCTTGAACGCATGCGTCCGACCGTTTGAAAAGCCGTGTGGACTGGCGTCGCACAATTCCGAGCGGAGGAACAACGCGCAGGACCGCCGGTGAGTCGGGATCGTCGATCTTTCTGGCGAGCAGTTCGGCGGCCATGTACCCCGTGGTCTTAAAATCCGGCAAAACGCTGGTCATCGAAGGCCGGGTCGTTTCGCAAATGAGTTCGTCATTGTCGGCACCGACGAAGGCCAGATCTTCGGGAACCGCGTATCCCAGGGCGACGGCGGCGGAGAGGGCACGTTCGGCGATATAGTCGTTCACGCCGAACACGCCGCACGGTTTGGGTAGTCTTCGTAGCCAGGACCGAAGGCGCCTTTGAAGCGCGGTGGTGCCGCCGCGATCGCCGGCTTCAGGCTCGAAAACATGCACGCGCTTGCCGTGCAGTTCGAGCACCGACTTGAAGGCTTCGAGTTTGTCGAGCGTCCAGTAGGTGTGGGAGAACCACCCGACGAGGGCGTAGTCGTGAAAATCGAGTCGCAGTAATTCCTTTGCCGCGACGCGCGCGATTTGTGCGGAGTCGTGGCGGACAACGGACGCACCTTCTTTGGTGATATCGGGTGAGTGGTCGAGAAAGACGACCGGTGTGTGGCGGAAGTGTCTGGGCCGCAATTTCGTGCTGCCGCCGTCCGCCTCCATGATGCAACCTACAGCTTCCCAGAAATCCAGCAGGTTCGCCGTCTGGGTGGCGGAGAGGTTGCCGTCGATCACTTGCAGTCGCCACCCGTGCGCATCGGCGAACCAGTGCATCCCCTCGAGTTTGTGCTGCCAGCACTTCAGGCCGGTGGTTCTGAAGACAATGACCGTTTTCATGATGGCGCAAGGATATACGGCGGAACATTGAAACGCAAGAAGAATGCGCAAAAGCATGAATAATTGTTTCGCAAAAGTATGATTGTAGGTGGCGCACATCTGGTACGCTGTTAGACAACCGCAAAGCTTTGATTGACCGGGGAAACAAAGGAGACAGCTATGAAGACATGGCAGCGTTGGGTGTTTACGACAGGTGTGGCGGCCTTTCTTGTAGCGAGCGCAGAGGCTGAGACGGTGTTGTGGTACCAGTTGGATGTGTTGGACATCGGTGTGACGTCGACGCTCAGTACGGTGATCGACAACATTGCCAATCCCGGTACGTATCAAATGCACTGCCACTCGTTGGTCGGCATCAATCGTGGAGTGGTCCCCGAATATATGCCTTCCGGAACTGTAGGCATGCCGTCGGGGATCTGGGTTTACGATCCCGTCACGCAGGAAGGGGGCGAACGGCTGAACGCCATGCACTTTGGCCTGACGGAAATCCCGCCGGGTACCAAAAGCGCCAACGGGGCGATGCTCCGAACGGATACGTCCTCCCCCTCGGATCTTGGATTGACCAACGTGACCGTCGAGGCGATCTTCAGGACGTCCGCCGGTGCCTTGACAGACTGGTCGATGGCGCCGATCGTCTATCTGCCGGGAGTAAACAACGATGGCTACAAGGAATTGGTTATGCTAGGGATCGGGTGGAGCGGCAAACTCGCCTGCCGGTTCAACGCTGGGGGTACATCGAGGGTAGTCGGCGGCGGGTCGGGACCCTTAGTCACGCCTGATGTCTGGCACCATGCCGCGTTTACCTTGGATGCCGAAGGTACGGGAAGGCTCTATCTCGACTATCAACTCGTTCATAGCCTGTCTGGGCTCGGAGCCTTGGATCAAGTGCCCAACAAGCCGCTTATGATCGGCGCGAACACCCATGTTGCCGAGCGTACATTTCCCGGCGACATTCTGGAAGTGAGAATCAACGACACCGCGATCGGGAGCAGCGAGTTCCTTCAGGTCAGGGTTCCGCCGCGCGTGACGCCGGATGATACGATTCTTTTCTGTCCCGACATGTTCGGGTTCAATTACCGGTTCGGCTCGCTCGTCAACGTGAACACCGCCACGGGGGCGTTTACGCGAATAACCAATCCGATGAGTGAGACGAACTCTCCGCCGGCGGTTCTGGATGCCATCAACAAAGCCGGAGACGCGTTCCGTTTCGGTA
>DUPH01000447.1 GCA_012838435.1 Lentisphaerota bacterium
GCGCGGGAAAGCGCGGTGCGTGGACGCGCGGCGGCAATAATCAACAGTAGCGTACCCACCAAAAAGAGCGGGGGCACAAGCGCAGCGGCGGTGGCGCGCCAACCGGCGGTTCGGGCGGGCAACCGGTGTGTCGCAGCAAAAAGCACACCTGTGCGCCGTCCGGTACGGTACAGGAACCAGACGGCAGCAGCCCAAGGCAGCAGCAGTAGGAAGGCTAAAGGTGTGGCGAAGGACAACATGAGTGATTGAGGATTTAGGAGTTAGGATTTAGGAGTTAGGATTTAGGAGTTGGAGTTGGGGCTTGGAGACAGAAGTGAGAGTTGGGGTGCGAAAAAAGAGGCGAGAGGTGAAAAGAGTAAAAGGTGTTGCGTACATGATTCATTCCTTAAAATTCCTAAATCCTAAATCCTAACTTCTAACTCCCTCTTGGGTGCGCTCTGAGTCCTCACGGATGTAGGTGCGGGCGCGGTCAGTGGCGGCGTCGGTCATCTCGGTCGTGGCCTTTTGGCCGGCGAACTTTACAAGGTCGGCGGATTCGAGGAACGTTTTGAGCTTGGCTACAACTTCGGGCGTGAAAGAGGGATGATCGACGGCGACGGCGAGAAATTCCTGTGTGGTCTGCCCGGGGGCGCGGATGCCGCGCGTGCGTTCAATGTAACGGCGCACCACCATGGTCAGCTCAATGTAAAACTCTTTGAAGAGCCCGCGGGTCGGCAGGTTGCGTCCCAACAGGCGTTGCAGTTCGAGCATGGCGCGGTCAGCAGGCGGCATACGGAATTCGCGCACACGCCGGTTGAGCCGGGTGAGGCCGAAGAGTGCGGCCGCGAGCGCGGCAACTCCGGCCAGCACCGCGACGATCCAGAGCGCGACCGTACGCGCGGTGGGCGGAACGTAAACCGGTTCGGGATTAACCTCCGGATCGCCGGTCACCGGCGGACGCGCGCCCTCGTCCGGGAAAATCACTGGCCGCGTGGCAAAGGTCGAGGAGTGAGAGGCGTCGGTCACAGTGACCGCGAAGGGTGCCAAGCGGTAACGCTTGGCGGCGGGCTCAGGCACTAACCGCCATCGGTAGGTCTGACGCTTGCGCCCGTTGGCAGCGACAGGCTGGGCGGCGAAATCCTCAGCCATGCTGAATCCGGCAAAGCGGTCGCGCAGATCCGGCAGCGTGACCTCAAGATGCTCCGGCGCCTCGACCGTGACGGTCAGCATGAAATCCCGGGCGGGGGAAACGCGCTCGGGCGCGGACTCAAGCTTGATCGCGACCTCGCCATGCGAAAGGTCGGCGGTAAAAGCGAAGAGAGAATGAATAGTTAAGAGATAATAACTAATAACTGCTAAAGCAAGCCATGTGGTTCGTGGCTGGCGTCTAAAAGATCGAAAATGTCGGATCCCAATCATCGCTATTAGTTATTCATTATTCGTTATTCACTATCCCCTATCTTTTCCGTGCGCGGCGGCGGAAGAGCGCGCGCACATCATCGATGTACGGGGCATCGGTGGAGAGTCGGATGAAATCAATGCCGGTGCGCCGCAGAAAACGCAGAAGCTGATCGTTTTCGGTAGCGGCCTGTGTGCGAAACGCCTCGCGCACCATGGCGGATGAGGTGTCGACCAGCAACAACTCGCCGGTCTCGGGGTCTTGCAACTCAATGAGGCCAACATCCGGCAGCGCGGCTTCGCACGGGTCTGAGATCGGGCAGGCGATGACGTCGTGGCGACGCGCGGTGACGCGCAGTTCGCGTTCGTAGCCTGTGTCTTGGAAGTCTGAGACGAGGAACACCACGGCCTTGCGCTTCTGCACGTTGTTGAGGAAGCGCAGCGCAGCGGTGATGTCGGTGCGTTCACGGGTTTCGTCCGCCGCTAACACTTCACGCACGAGGCGCATGACCGCCGTGCGGCCTTTGCGCGGCGGGATGGATTTGAGGATACGGTCGCTGAACAGGATCAGCCCGATCTTATCCTGATTGCGAATTGCGGTCATGGCCAGCAGGCAGGTAATCTCGGCGGCAAGCTCTGATTTGGAGCGTGTACCGGAACCGAAAATCTGCGAGCCCGAGACGTCGACCAGAAAAACGACGGTGAGTTCGCGCTCTTCCGAATAGCGCTTCACATGCGGCAGGCCGGTACGCGCCGTGACGTTCCAGTCGATCGACCGCACGTCGTCGCCGGGCACGTAGGCACGCACCTCGTCGAACTCGACGCCCTGCCCTTTGAAGACCGAGTGGTAGTCGCCGGAGAGGCGGTCGTCGATGAGATGCGTCGTGAGGATCTTGATCCTCCCGACCTGCTTCATCAATTCTGTCGTATCAATCATGATAGAGTGAATAACTAATAACTAATAGTGAATAACTAATAGTGAATAACTAATAGTGAATAACTAATGGTGAATAACTAATAACTGTGAGATTACGGAGAGTTAAGCGGGCGATTGTTTCTTGAGAGTAAGAAGGCTACTGGTCAACAAGCGAAGCATCTCTTCGCAATCTGCGTAAATACCCGAAAAATCGCGGTGTGCGAGATAGTCGGTTTCATGGAGTAGTTCAAGCCAAAAAGCGGTTTCCGATGCTTCTTTCAAGGCGATCTGGAGCTTCAAAATAAAATCCTTCCTGCTAATGGCATATTTAGACTCAGCGATGTTTGCGCCGATACTTGTACCACTGCGCAGAACCTGTTTGGACAAGACGAACTCTCTCTTCTTTTCGGTTAAGAATTGAAAAAGTCGGACGATTCTAATCGCAAACGCTTTACTTTTTGTCTGAAGTACGCCATCGGTTTTCATGCAAAATCTCTCCCAACTATTAGTTATTCATTATTCACTATTCGTTTTTAGGGTACGGGGAGGGTGTTCAGGATGTCGGTGATGATTTTGTCGGTGGTGACCTCTTCGGCTTCGGCTTCGTAGGTGAGCATGATGCGGTGGCGCAGCACATCGTGGGCGATCTCCTTGACGTCCTGCGGCGTGGCGTAAGCACGACCGTGCATCATCGCGTTGGCGCGCGCGGCCAGATTAAGGCAGAGCGTCGCGCGCGGCGAAGCGCCCATCTGAATCTGGTGCGTGAGCTTATCGAGTTTATGCGTTGCGGGGTCGCGTGTGGCGAGGACGATGTCGAGGATGTAGTCGCCCACCTTTTCGTCGCAGTACACCTGATCGAGCGTGTCACGCAACGTTTGGACATCGGTTGCGGTGACGACAGCCTTGACCGACGCAGACTGCTTTTGAGTGAAGCGGTTCATGATGCGCCGCTCGTCATCGCGCGACGGGTGCGTGATGATACATTTGAGCATGAAGCGGTCGACCTGAGCCTCGGGCAACGGATAGGTACCCTCCTGCTCGATCGGGTTTTGCGTGGCCATAACCAAGAAGGGCGCGGGCAGCGGATAGGTGTTTTCGCCGATCGTGACCTGATGCTCCTGCATCGCCTCAAGCAGCGCGCTCTGCACCTTGGCCGGGGCGCGGTTGATCTCGTCCGCCAACAGCAGGTTTGTGAAGACCGGCCCCTTCTTGGGCGTGAAGGTCGCATCCTTGGGGTTGTAGATCATCGTGCCGATCACGTCGGCAGGCAGCAGATCCGGCGTGAAGGAGATGCGCTGGAATTGCAGGCCGAGAGCCTGCGCCAGCGTTTTGACCGAAAGGGTTTTGGCAAGCCCCGGCACACCCTCAAGGAGGATGTGCCCACCGGTAATCAGAGCGATGAGAAGACGGTCAATCAGCTTCTCCTGCCCCACGATTACCTTGTTGACTTCTTGGCGGATCGCCGTCAACGTCTCGGCCTGCGCCGCGACTAGGTTAGTGGTTTTTTCTAAGTTCATTTTAATTAACTTGGGGCGCGGGCTTTGCCCCCGCATCGGGTTCTGCTTTAGGTTTCTCTTCTTTCTTAGGCGCTTCTTCTTTCTTCACCTCGGCCTTGGGCGCCTCCTCGTCCTTCGCCTCGTCCTTCGCCTCGTCCTTGGGCTCCTCCTTAGGTTTGACGAAATCGGCGCGGCTCTTGGTCATGTTCTCCGCGTTGTAGGAGGAGATCGCGTAGGCCCACTTGCCGGACTTGGCGTTGAAGTCGTCCACCTTCTTGGTGAGTGCGGCGTTTTCGGTCTCGTTCGTGCCGACCGGCGTGAAGGCGGCGTTCAGGCGGATGTAACGGTCGGTGCCGCCTTCAGCGACACCGCCGATCTTGGCGGTGTAGCGTTCGCCGTTCTTGAGGGCGACGGTAAAGACCGCGCCGGTGGTCAGGCCGAGTTGCTCGTCGGTGAGGGCGGGATCGACAACGGCGTTGAAATTCAGATAGCTGAGCGCCGACTCGACGCTGTAGGTCTTGGATGTATCGAGTTCTTCCTTGTCGCCGAGGCCTTCCAGTGTCCAGGTGCCGTCCTTTTTGGCGAGCTTGACGGTTTTGCCATCGCGCGTCATTTCGGCGGCCGTCACGTCGGCCGAAGGCACCGAGGCAATCCGCGTATCGGTCCAGCTTTTGACATCGCCGTCAAAGGCATCGAGCGAATCCTTGACAAGCACCACGGTGTCGCTGCCGTCAGCCGCGACATAGCGCCCGTCCGGATAACCGCCGCCGCCGAACTGCGCCATTTCGCCTGTGGGCTGGCGCATGTGCTTGTCGCCGAGGCGTAGCGTAGCGAGCGATTTGCCGTCGGCGTTCTGCAGGTCGATCAAAATGGGGTCGTCCAGTTTCTTGCCGGAGGCCACATGGCCGGCCTTGAGATCGACGAGCTTGAGCAGGTTTTCCCGGATCTTGGTGATGTCGGCGGGATAGCCGTACAGCGATTCGATCACCCAGCCCGCATCGGTACTGGCGAGCACCAGCTTCTTGGCGGCGGGGCCGGCCTCGATCCGCGCGACCGCGCTGATGTCGAATTTCTTAACTACGGGCTTGCCGACAATCGAGGGGGCTTTCATTTTCCTGCTAGAGCTGCTGAGGTAGGCGAGCGCGACCAGTACGGCCGCAACAGCGGTAAGTATGATCAGTTTCTTGTTGGTCATGGAACAATCCTTTTAAACGGTGAAAGTGAGTTCCGGCGGCGGGCACGGCAACGCGCCTGCCGCCGGTGCATGTCAATGTCGTTTCTTGCGCTGTACGCCGCGGAAGATGCCGAAGCCGATCACCAGCAACGGAACCAGCGCGATGTTCACGACTTTAAGGGTGAGGCCGAGGCGCTCGATATCCTTGTTCAGGTTCTTGCGGACCTCCTTGAGCTGTTTGCGCGTCTCCGCCTGCGTCTTGCGGAACTGCTCCAACTCGGCCTGCTGCTCCTTGGAGAGGATCAGGCGCTCGTTGCCGCTCTTCTTCTGCTGGAGATCGGCGAGGCGCTGCTGGGTCTCCTGCAGGGCGGCCTCGAGGCGCTCTTCTTCGGCCTGCCACTGCTTCATGGCCTTGACCTCGAGCTGGTCGACCTTGACGAACGGGCGGTTGAACTGGCCGCGCGAGCGCACCCCGATCAGCTCTTCGCGGCCGGCTAACTGCTCAACCGTGTTGCCGAAGAGCGTCAGGTTGTCGTTGATCGGCTGCGCGACCTGGCCGAAGAGCGA
>DUPH01000448.1 GCA_012838435.1 Lentisphaerota bacterium
CCGACGGCCTCGGGAGGCTCTTCACGCGCCACGGGAAATGGTACGGCTACAAGCCGCCAGACCCCGAATCAAACCCGCTCGGACTGGTCTTTCTGGAATGACCAGATTTTTTGGGGAAACTCCTTTCTATTTACGCTTGGCAAGTTACGGTCGTTTTTGAGATAGTACTGAATCTTTTTTGAGCAACCCCCCGTGGCTTGTAGCGGTACGAGCCCCGGGCAACGCGGAGGTGAAACACAGTGAGCACCGCACCGACGACGGCGCAAGGCACTCAGAAGCTGACTCCAGAGCTGAAAGCCTTCATCGCCGAATGGAAAGAGAAACCAGGCAATCTGGTCATGATCCTGCACCATGTGCAGCAACACTTTGGGTATATCCCCCGGGAAGTGGCGTTTGAAGTCGCCGACCTGATCGACGTACCCCTCGCCAAAATCTACGGCGTTATCACGTTCTACAACTTCTTTAAACTGAAGAAGCCCGGACGCAACCAGATCCAGGTCTGTATGGGCACCGCCTGTTACCTGAAGGGCGGCGAAGATATCATCGCAGAGTTGGAAGGCATTCTGGGCGTCGGCGTCAACACCGTCACGCCTGACGGAGAATTTTCCGTGGAGGCGGTCCGCTGCCTCGGTTGTTGCGGTCTGGCACCGGTGATGGTCATCAATGGCGAAGTGTTCGGCAAGGTCAAAACCGAATCACTGCAGGGGATCATCGCCAAATTCAGGAACGCCTGACCCGTGCACGCATCCGTCTGTGACATCATCGCCGATCTGGCGCAGAATGCGATTGAGGCGGATGCGACACGTATTGAGGTTGACGTTGCGACGGACCCCGCAGAGATCAGGGTCCGCATTCAGGACAACGGTAAAGGTATGGATGAACGCACATTGGCGAAAGCCAAGGATCCCTTCTACAGCGAGCCCGGCAAACATGACCGGCGCCGCGTGGGCCTGGGCATCCCCCTGCTCATGCAGACTGCTTCGGCGGTCGGAGGCACGGTGGATATCCAGTCGACGCCCGGCAAGGGAACCTGCGTGAGCTTCACGCTTGATGCGCGCCATCTGGATACCCCGCCCTTCGGCGACCTGCCCGAGACGTTTCTGGGGCTGATGACCTTCGGCGGATCCTATGACCTGATCCTGACACGCACCACGCCGAATGACAACTACACGGTCTCGCGCAGCGAACTGGTCGACACGCTCGGCAACCTTGAAGAGATCGACAACCTGGTCCTGGCCCGCGCCTATGTGCGGTCCCAAGAAGAGAATCTGAACCTGTAAAAGAAGGAAAGTGAATTATGGCTAAGCTGACGCTTGATGATTTACGCAAATTGCGTGACGAGAAACAGAAGGCGATCGAGAAGCGCGACCCCTCCAACAAGGACGCGCAGATCATCGTCGGCATGGGCACCTGCGGCATCGCCGCCGGTGCGAAAGAGACGTTCAACGCGATTATCGATGAACTCGACGCCAAAAACATTTCGCATGTGCTGGTCCGTCAAACCGGCTGCATGGGATTGTGTCACTCGGAACCCACTGTGGAGGTCATCGTCCCCGACATGCCCACGGTGATCTACGGCAACGTCAATGCTGAGGTCGGCAAGCAGATCGTCAACGACCACATTGTCAGTAAGCGCCTCATCGACAACCACATCTGCGACAAGCCGGCAATGGACATTGTTCGCTAAGCGGGGATTACACAACATGTCTTACAAACAATACATCTTAGTGTGCGGCGGAACGGCCTGCGATTCCATCAGGGGCATGGAGCTGTTCAACGCGCTGAAAACGGCGGTCAAAGAGAACGGCTTGATCAACGAGGTGCAGGTTGTACGCACCGGTTGCTTGGGCTTTTGCGAAAAGGGGCCGATTGTCAAGGTCCTGCCGCAGGACACCTTCTACGTCGAGGTTAAACCCGAAGACGCCGAAGAGATCATCAAAGAGCACATCATCAAAGGCCGTGAGGTCTCCCGCCTGCTCTACGATAAGGAACAGAGCAAGATCCACGTCGCCATCGAAGGCATCGATTTCTACCAGAAGCAGTTCCGCGTTGTGCTGCGCAACTGCGGCGCGATCGATCCGAATGTGATCGACGAGTACATCGCCCGCGACGGCTACAAGGCGCTTGAAAAGGCGCTCTTCGATATGACGCCGCAGGACGTGATTGATGAGATATCGAAATCCGGCCTGCGCGGCCGCGGCGGCGCGGGCTTCCCTACCGGCAAAAAGTGGTCGTTCGCGGCCGCACAGCCCGCCGGCCAGAAGTACATGGTCTGCAACGCCGACGAGGGCGACCCCGGGGCCTATATGGACCGCTCGACGCTTGAGGGCGATCCTCACTCCGTGCTTGAAGCCATGACCATCGGCGGCTATGCCATCGGTGCCGACAAGGGCTTTATCTACATCCGCGCGGAATACCCGCTTGCGATCAAGCGCCTTGAAAATGCGCTCAAACAGGCCCGCGAATACGGACTGCTCGGCAACGACATCCTCGGCAGCGGCTTCTCCTTCGACATCGAAATCCGTCTCGGCGCCGGCGCCTTTGTCTGCGGCGAAGAGACTGCGTTGCTCGCCTCGATCGAGGGTAACCGCGGCATGCCGCGCCCCCGCCCGCCCTTCCCGGCGGTCAAGGGACTCTGGGGCCGCCCCACGGTCATCAACAACGTCGAGACGCTGGCCAACATCCCAGTCATCCTGCTCAAGGGCGCGGACTGGTTCAACAAGATCGGCACCGCGACCTCGAAGGGTACCAAGGTTTTCGCCCTTACCGGCAAGATCAACAACTCCGGCCTGATCGAAGTGCCCATGGGCACCACCCTGCGCGAGATCATCTTCGACATCGGCGGCGGCATCCGCGGCGGCAAAGCCTTCAAGGCGGCGCAGACCGGCGGCCCCTCCGGCGGCATCATTCCGCCGCAGTTCCTCGACACGCCGATCGACTACGAGAACCTCGCAAAGATCGGTTCGATCATGGGCTCGGGCGGCCTGATCGTGATGGATGAAGATGACTGCATCCCCAACATCGCGAAGTTCTACCTCGACTTCACCGTCGATGAGTCCTGTGGCAAGTGCGCCCCGTGTCGTATCGGCGGCCGCAAGTTGCTCAACTACCTCGACAAGATCTGCGACGGCAAAGGCACCCACGAGGATATCGAGAACATGCGCGAGATCAGCGAAGCGATGTCGCGAGCCTCGCTCTGCGGCCTCGGCCAAACCGCTTCCAACCCCGTCCAGTCCAGCCTGCGCTACTTCATGGACGAGTACAAGGAGCACATCGACGACAAGCGTTGCCGCGCCGGTAAGTGCAAGAACTTGTTGCGCTACACGATCGACAAAACCAAGTGTGTCGGCTGTACGGCCTGCGCCCGCGTCTGTCCGGCCAATGCCATTGCCGGTGAGCGCAAGCAGCCGCACGCGATCAATAACGAGACCTGCATCAAGTGCGGACAGTGCTACGAGATCTGCAAGTTCCACGCTATCACCCGCGAGTAATTCTGAAAGGGCTTTTTACTATGTCTAATCTGGTTCAACTCGAAATCAACGGGATCCCGGTCTCTGTTCCGGCCGGCACAACGATCCTGAATGCCGCCAAGGCGATACATGTTAAAATACCGACACTCTGCTACCACCCCGATCTTAAGGCGTGGGCAGCGTGCGGCATCTGTGTAGTCCGTAACGCCGGCTCGCCCAAGCTGCTGCGCGCCTGCTGCACCGAGGTCGCCCCGGGCATGAAGATCACCACGCATGACGCCGACATCGTGCGTGTGCGCCGTGCCGTGCTGGAGCTGATTCTGGCCAACCACCCGAACGACTGTCTGCAGTGCCCGCGTAGTGGCAACTGCGAACTGCAGAAACTCGCTGCGGATTTCGGCATCCGCGAAAATCCCTTCCCGCCCGACGTGCAGCACATCCCGGTCGACAACTCCACGTGTTCCATTGTGCTGAACCCTGAAAAATGCGTGAAGTGCGGCCGTTGCGCCATCGTCTGCCAAGAGATGCAGAATGTCTGGGCGCTGGAGTTCATCGGCCGCGGCGAAAAGACCCGCATGGCACCCGCCGCCGACGTCACGCTCAACGAGTCGCCCTGCATCAAGTGCGGACAGTGCTCGGCGCACTGCCCGGTCGGCGCGATCTATGAACGCGACCAGACCCGCCAAGTGTGGGATGCCCTGCGCGATGAGGACAAGTACTGCGTGGTGCAGATCGCCCCGGCCGTGCGCGTCGCCATCGGCGAAGCCTTCGGCCTGCCGCCCGGCAAGCTTATGACCGGCGAGACCTACGCCGCTCTGCGCCGGCTCGGCTTCAAGGCGGTCTTCGACACCAACTACAGTGCCGACTTGACCATCATGGAGGAAGGCTCTGAGTTCATCAAGCGCTTCACCACCGGCGGCACGTTGCCCCTGATCACCTCCTGCTGCCCGGCATGGACCGACTGGATGGAGAAGTATGCCCAGGACTTCATGGACAACTTCTCGACCGCCAAGTCGCCGCAGCAGATGCTCGGCGTGCTTGCCAAGACCTATTACGCGGAGAAGATGGGTATCGATCCCGCGAAGATCTTCATGGTCTCGGTCATGCCCTGCACAGCCAAGAAATACGAGATCAGCCGCAGTGAGACCATGTTCGCCAGCGGATACCAGGATATTGACGTGGTACTCACCACACGCGAGCTGGCCCGTATGCTCAAGAGCGCCGGTATCGACTTCCCCAATCTGGAGCCGGAAGAGGCCGACTCGATCTTGGGGGAATACACCGGCGCAGGTACGATCTTCGGCGTGACCGGCGGCGTGATGGAAGCCGCGCTGCGCACGGCCTACTGCCTGATCACGGGCGAGGCCCAGCCGCCGTCCATCGACTTCGAAGCCGTCCGCGGCATGAAGGGTGTGAAAGAGGCGACGATCGACATCAAGGGCACACCGGTCAAGATCGCGGTCGCCCATCAGATGGGTAACGTCGAGCAGGTCCTAGAGGCGATCCGCGAAGACCGCAAGGCAGGACGCAAACCGCGTTACGACTTCATCGAAGTCATGGCCTGCCGCGGCGGCTGCATCGGCGGCGGTGGTCAGCCGACCGGTGCCACGGACGAGGTGCGCAAGGCCCGTACAGCCGGCCTCTATACGGATGACGAGAAGAGCGTGCTCCGGATGTCGCATCTGAATCCGCAGATCCAGACGCTGTACAAAGAGTACATCGGCGAGCCGCTCAGCGAGAAGGCGCACCACCTGTTGCACAACCACTACCATCCGAAGAAGGTTTACGCGAAGTAAGAGCGTTAGTGCATTAGTGCATTAGTTTGGCACTACCGTGTTGCGTGCGGAGAAGCGGGTGTAAAAGCCGAGCTCCTCCGCGCGTTTTTTTTAACGGGGATGCCCTCATCATCATGCACATCATATTGGATTTCGCTTTCCTGCGGCCGTTATGCTAAAGTAACCGCGTTTTTAAGGAGAAGTACCATGTGGGACTACAGCGATAAAGTGATGGATCATTTCCGCAACCCCCGGAACGTGGGTAAGATCGAGGGGCCCGACGGTGTCGGCACGGTTGGCTCGCTGGCGTGCGGCGATGCCCTGACGCTGATGTTCAAACTAGGACCTGATAAGCGGATCGCAGAGGTGAAGTTCCAGACGTTCGGTTGCGCGAGTGCGATTGCCTCCTCGTCGGCCTTGACCGAGATGGTGATCGGAAAAACCATAGAGGAAGCCGAACGCATCACCAATAAGGAGATCGCTGACTATCTGGGTGGCCTACCGGACCAGAAGATGCACTGTTCGGTCATGGGACGTGAAGCGCTGGAAGCCGCCATCCACAATTACCGCACGGGAGAGACCAGCGTCAAAAACCTGGAAGACCACATCGTGTGTACCTGTTTCGGCGTCTCCGAAAATGAGATCCGGCGTGTCGTCACAGAGAACGGTCTGACCACCGTAGATGAGGTAACCAACTTCTGCAAGGCCGGCGGCGGGTGCGGCATGTGCCGCGACGACATCCAGAAGATCATCGATAGCGCGCGCGACGCCCAGACCGCCAGTCCGCAGCCGCCTGCCGCCGCTCCCAAGAAACGCCTCACCAACATCCAGAAGATGAAACTGATCGAGGAGATCATCGACCGTGAGATCCGGCCCCAGCTTCAGAAAGATGGTGGCGACATCGAACTGATCGACATTGAGGGCAACGTAGTGACCATCGCCTTTCGCGGTATGTGCGCCGGTTGCCAATCGGCGGCCTTCACGCGCCAAGATTTTATCCAGGCCAAGCTGCGCGAGTTCGTCGACCCGGATATCACCGTCGTCGACGAATGTTAACCGGTGGGCTCCCCGCGCTTAACCTCATCCCATATCGTATCCAACTCAGCCAAAGTGCAATCCTTGAGCGAGCGTCCTTGTTCGCGGACGCGGCGCTCGACTTCGCGGAAACGTCGCGAGAATTTGCGGGTCGTGCCTTCGAGCGCACTCTCGGCATCAACCTTCAGGAAACGGCAGGTGTTGACAATCGAGAAAAGCAGGTCGCCCATCTCGTCGGCGACCTGTTCCGATGTGCCCGAGGCAATGGCCTGCTTGAGTTCGCCAAGTTCCTCATCGATCTTCCCAATCGCGCCTGAGGAGTCTTGCCAGTCGAAGCCCATCCGCGACGCCTTGGACTGAACGCGCTGCGCCTTGAGCAGCGCCGGCAACGTGGCCGGCACACCGTCGATCGCTGAGCGATCCGGCGGCTTGTCCTTTTCCGTCTGCTTGATCGCCTCCCAGTTGCGCAACACCTGGCCGGAGGTTGAGACCTGTGCGTCACCGAAAACGTGCGGATGACGCCGCACCAGCTTATCGACCAAGGTGGCGGCGACATCATCCAGCGTGAAGTGCCCTTCCTCCTCGCGGATCGCGCATTGGAAAACCACCTGCAACAACACGTCGCCCAGTTCCTCGATGTGCAGCGCGAGGTTGTCGCCCTCCATCGCCTCCAGCAACTCATAGGTCTCTTCCAACAGGCAAGGCTTCAACGTCTGCAACGTCTGCTCGCGGTCCCAAGGACATCCCCCGGGCGCACGCAGGCGCTTCATGGTTTCATACAGCCGCCTCAAGCCAGAAAGATCATCCGTCCCCATCGTTCGCTCTCCAAATGCGCGGGGCGCCGGTCCTAAAGAACAGGCGCCCCGCAAAACTCCATTTGAGGCCCTTGCCCCCTTGTTTGCAGGTGTGGCACGGGCATCTTGCCCGTGTTCCATGGGCGAGACGCCCATGCCGCGAGAGGGTTTGCAAGCGCCTTTATCGACACGCCGTACGCATCACATGCGCAGGATACGCGCGGCATCGTCCGCCAGCGCGGCCGTGTACTCCGAGATGAAGACATCGCAACCGCCGAAGTCCTGATATTCCGTCAGCGGATTGGGCCTGGCAATCGCGCCCATACCGTTTCTGAGCGCGCCCTTCACTGAGAACCCGCTGCCTGTCACCGCCATGCACAAGCGTTCGTGCAGACCGTTCTTGCGCGCGGCGCGCCGCCATCCTTCCCAAGTGGTGAACCCGAAGCCACTGGGCATGTCATGCAGGACCGCGAACTTCTCGTTCTGCACATCCGCCAGCACGGACGAGACGGCCTCGCTTTCCAGACGCGTGACCAGCACGACCTTTATTTTCTTGGCGAGCAGCGCTTTGACGAATGCCTGAAAACCAGCCGGCACTGCCGATAGTTTCGTCGCTAGCTTCTCGGTAAAGGCCGCATCACACTCGGCCATCACCGTCGGCACGTCCAGCGTTTTCTGCTTCCGGCTGGCAAGTGCGTTGAGGCCAGAGGAGAACGATCTCCCGCCCATGGACCGCGCCATACCCTGTGCATCCAACTTGATGCCCTCTCGCTCCAGCCGCGTCTGGCATGCCTCCAGAAACAGCGGATGCCCGTCCAGCACCGCGAAGTCAAATTCGACCAACACACCGCGCTGCAATCGAGCGGCTTGTGAACTACCCATTACACTCTCCTTAACTTGTTCAATCTTTCAGAGCCACGCCCTTATCACCTTGTCACTTTTCAATGCATACTTTAGCGTGTACGCTCTGCGCCGGTCAAGCCATCTGTCTTGTGGCTCAATGTGACACGACCACCTTTTCACCCTTGGGCTGTCCGATCGCTTGCAACATCGCGACAAACCACGGCGCGTCGATATCGAAAGGCTTGCCGCCCTTGATCCGCGCAAACTCACAGGCGCGCAATTCGCCGTTTTTGTCTTCATCCTCGCCGACCACGCCGCCCACGCCCGCCAGCGCGCACTCGACCGCTTTCTTAGCACAGGCCTGGATCAGTTCCTTGTCCTGCGCATTCGGCGCAGCCGCCCGGCTGTAGTACCCGCTCTTCTGAACCATCGTTTTTTCGGCACCCAGCAGACGGCCGAACCGCTCCGCAAACCAACTGCCGACGTTGACCTTGTCCAGACGCGGATGGCCGAATGCATCGCGCGGCACCGTCTCGCCTGCCGCCTCCAGTTCCGCGATGATCACGTTCAAGCAGGCGCCTTCCGAGACAAAGATGTTCACGCCGTCATTCTTGTCCATGATCGCGCGCAGGCGCTCCGCCTCGGCCTTGGAGTCAAACGTCATCTCGGGCACATACACTGCATGCACCTCTTCGCGATCGCGCGTCAGGCCGAACTCCGGCAGGTAGTGGGTCGCGTCCATACGCCGACGATATGCCGCCGCAGTGGCAGCCGTCAACCAGCCGCAGTTGCGTCCCATCACCTCATGTACGATCAGCATACGCGGGTTCGCCGTGTTCTCCTTGACGATGTTGCTGAAAAAGTTCGCGCCCTCTTCGGCGGCAGTCCACGCGCCGAGGCTCTGGCGGATCGGATACACGTCGTTATCGATTGTTTTGGGCAGGCCCACCACCGTGAGACCGTAATCGTTCTTCGCGAGAAACGTCGCCAACTCCGCAGCCGCCGTATTGGTGTCGTCCCCGCCGATCGTGTGCAGCACATCGACACCGTCTTTGACGAGCTGGTCCGCCGCGACCTTTTGCGGGTCCTCACCCTCTTTGACCAATCCGCGTTTGACGCAGTCCTTCACGTTTGTGAGCTTCACACGGCTGTTGCCGATGGGGCTGCCGCCATGCTCGGTGAGATAGAGCGCATGCTCACGCACGGTCGGCGTGACCTTGATGCTCTGGCCCTTCAACAAGCCCATGTAGCCGTTGATATAGCCGATGATCTCGACCTCCGGTGCCACACGGGTATATTCGTCAATCAAATACCCAATCGCCGAACTGAGGCACGGTGCTAAACCGCCCGCCGTCAAAATGCCTACCTTTTTCACCTGTTTGCTCATCATTTCTCCTTATTAAAATCCAGTGCTCACAGAAAACGTGCCGCACAGTATAGAAAAACACAAGGTGCCAAGACAAGCAAAGTCGTAGCCGCAGTCGGTCAGTGACGAGGGGGCTGCTCGGTTGTTTCACCACGGAGACACGGAGGCACAGAGGTTTTTGGGGGAGACATAGCTCGGTTTTTGGAACCGCCAAGGCGCCAAGAACGCCAAGGTTTTTGGGGAGGATAGTGCGCGGGTTTATTTAACGCAGAGGCGCAGAGGCGCAGAGACGCAGAGGCTTTGGATGGCAGGGCTCGAGTTTTTTAGCCGCAGAGATCGCAAAGATCGCAGAGGTTTTTTGGAGCAGGGCTGACCGCAAGTCGCAAGTCGCAGGTCGCGAGTCCAATCTGTACCCGTACACGGAACGCGTCTTTTCCTGCTTCGTGAACGTGTGCCGCTGCGCTGTGAACGTGTACGTCAGGTTGTGCCGTTCGTGGCGTTTCGTGGCGTAGCGAAAATTTTGGAGTGCGGTGACAAGAGCCGCGCTGTGCGCGGGTCGCGGCACCGCTTTCCCTCCGCGCTGTGCGCGGAGACACACTGGTCCCCACACTGTCTCATACACTTAATCGGATACCCTTAGTCATGCGAGTCGAGTGCGTGTTTTGTGCGTATGCAAAGGTGGCGTGGGCGTCCCGCCCGCTCTGTGAAAGGGCGCCCGTGATTCCGGCGCGCGGTTTGATTTCAAAAGGAAATACGCGCGTCAACCTTTTGCAAGGCACGTTGTCGCAGGCGGGGACGCCCGCGCTACCTTCTCACCGCTCCCCTTTTCACCAGAATGATCCTCGCGCCCCCCCCCTGTCACCAACCGATTACGCTTCCCTTTTGGGGGGCGCTTGGCTAAACTTGGTGCCATTTCTTGGGAAATCAAGTTTTGTGTGAATTGACACCTTATGCGCATTGCCATCGCCTATCCACCGTTGCCGTCTGACAAAGGGGTGCC
>DUPH01000449.1 GCA_012838435.1 Lentisphaerota bacterium
GCGTGGACGGGGACCAGTTCGGGGTTTGTCAAAGTGGTGGTGAATCTGACGAATACCGCAAAGTATGCCGGTCACTCGTTGCGCATCAGGTGGCGTCTGGGCACCGATGCGAGCACGTCCAGTGTCGGCTGGTATGTGGATGATGTGACGCTCACCGGCATCGGCAATCCGCCACCTATCCCCCCGCCAGGAACGCAGCTTCGCGTGCAGTAGAGCAGTTGCTCTTTAGGTCGTGAGTTTGTCGCGGCGCTGCTCGGCTTTATTTAACGCAGAGACGCAGAGGTTTTAGGGGGCGCGGCCGCGCTGTGCGCGGGGCTCCCCGGCACTGCCGATCCTGCCGACACTACGGGTACCGCGGGTGCCGCTCCGCGCCGGGCTTGTACCCGCCCCGCGCAGCGCCGGGAGGGACGAGCGTTGCTCGTCCGGGCGGTGTTTCACGCCGCCACACGGGCAAGATGCCCGTGCCACACAGCTCGGCATCTGCAACTAAGGACAGGTATTTAGACCACTTGTCTTCCCAACGAGAAGCGGATACACTGAAGACAACGCTGAGAAAGGGATGCGGTGTCGTGAAGAGGGAGTTGATTAAGAACAAGAACAGATTCCGGACGTGGGCGGTTGTGGCATTGGCGGGGTGTCTTGCCGTGCAGTCCGTAGGTGAGCCGGTCGCGGATGCACGCAGGTTGGAAACGGATGCCGCGAGCGGTGCGGTCTCTATGGTCGTCGGTCAGACGCTGTGCTGGACTTATGTGCCGCAGGGCCGTGAGGGTAAACCCTACTTTCATCCGCTGGCGTTGCCTGGTACGGGCGAGGCATTGACCGCTTTCCGTCCGCCGGATCATGCGTGGCATCTGGGCTTGTGGTTTTCGTGGAAATTGATCAACGGATATAACTTTTGGGAGCCCACCTCCAACGCCGTCACACGCGTGGTGGCGCAGCGGATCACGCCATCGCCCGACAAGCAGGTGATGATCGAGGCGACGCTGGCCTATCTGGGGGACGGGCGCGAACTCGTGCGCGAAACGCGTACGGTGCAAGTGACCACAGCGCTCAACGGCGACTATACCATCGCGTGGGAGAGCGCATTCACGGCGCAGGGCGGAGCGGTGGAGTTTGCCTGTACGCCCGCCAAACGTGGCAAGGATGGCAATTGGGCCAGTGGCGGTTATGCGGGGTTGATGTGGCGCTTCCCCGATGTTGACGCGCTTGCCTGCCGCTATGCGAATGCTGAAGGTAAGGCCGATGTTCAGGCCTGCGGCGAATCGAGTGAGCGGATGGAGGTCATAGCTGTGGCGGCGAAGTCCGGCGCTCGTGCGCGGATCGTGATCCGCGATCGCGGCGGCAATCCGCGCTATCCGACGCCTTGGTTCGCACGGCATGATCTCAAAGCGCACAAGGGGCGCGGTTATTTTCTGGTTGGTCCGTCGCTGGCTTTTCACGAACCTTTAGGATTGGAGGCTGGCGCGACGCTTACCGTGCGGTATGACATCGAAGTGAAGCGGATGCCGTAGGGGTGGCCAATACGGCGGATGGCGAAGCGTGAGCGTGTTAAGTAAAGGAGACTCTTGTCCCCCGTGGCATGGGCGTCCCGCCCATGAAACACGGGCAAGATGCCCGTGCCACACCTGCAAGCAAGGGGCTTTTCAAGAGCCTTAAAGAAGAGGAAGGATGGTTAGGATGAAATCGAGGCGTGCGAATAGATGTCATCAAGTTGCCATGGGGATTTTGCTCGCCGGATACGCGGCGGTCCTGCATGCCGCTACGGTGCTGGTGGAGGCCGAGGGTTTTGATTCAACCGGCGGTTGGGTGATTGACCAGCAGTCGATGGATCAAATGGGGTCGCCTTACCTGATGGCGCACGGGCTCGGTGTGCCGGTGGCGGATGCCGTCACGCGTGTCGCCGTGCCCGAAGCCGGTCGGTACCGCGTTTGGGTTCGGACGCGGGACTGGGTGGCGACGTGGCAAGCGCCGGGTGCGCCGGGAAAGTTCAAGGTGCTCATCAACGATCGGCCGCTTGAACCGCTCTTCGGCACGCAGGGAGCGGCGTGGCATTGGCAGGACGGTGGGATGGTGGATCTGCGGGCTGGACTGGTCTCGATCGCGTTACGCGACCTGACCGGTTTCAACGGTCGCTGCGATGCGATCCTGCTCGCGACGGATCCTGAGTTCCGCCCGCCGGACAGCGGACCGGAACTGGCGGCGTTGCGCCGTCGGCTGCTGGCGTTGCCCGAGTCGCCCGACGATGCAGGGAACTACGATCTGGTGGTAGTCGGCGGCGGCATGGCCGGTTGTTGCGCGGCGGTCAGCGCGGCACGGCTCGGGTGTAAGGTTGCGCTGATTCAGGATCGTCCGGTGCTCGGCGGCAACAACAGCTCCGAGGTGCGTGTGGGGCTTTCGGGACAGATTCACCAAGAGCCTTATCCGCGGCTCGGTGATCTGGTTGACGAGATCGGTCCGATTGGCCATTGGAATCTGTACGATGCTAAACGCCAGCCCGATCTGCCGCGCAGTCAAGAGGTGCTCGCGGTAATCAAACAGCATCCGGAGAAAAAGATTCACAATGCGGGGCCTGCGAGCAACTATGAAGACGAGCAGAAACTGCGAGTGGTGACCGCTGAGACCAACCTTGTCCTTGTTTTGAATACCCGCGTGATAGCGGTTGAGAAAGAGGGAAAGCGCATTACGGCGGTGATTGGGCGCGACATTGTCACCGGACGCGACAAGCGTTTCCGTGGTGCGCTCTTTGCTGATTGTACCGGCGATGGGTGCGTGGGGTTCTTGGCCGGCGCCGACTTTCGCGAGGGACGCGAATCCAAAGGCGAGACCGGCGAGTCGCTGGCACCTGAAGAGACCGACCGTCTGATGATGGGGGTTTCGGTGCAGTGGTACTCTGAAATGACATCGGAGCCGGTCCCGTTCCCAGAGTGTCCGTGGACGCTGGCCTTCACGTCCGAGACAGCGCAGCCGCTCACGCGCGGCGACTGGGATTGGGAGGCGGGCCTGACCATGAGTTCGGTAACGGAAATTGAGCAGATTCGCGACCATGCGTTGCGCGCCACTTTCGGCAACTGGGCATTCATCAAAAACCGGAGCGAGAAACGCGCGGCGTTCGCGAACCGCCGCCTGGTGTGGGTGGCCTATATCGGCGGCAAGCGCGAGAGCCGTCGGCTGTTGGGCGATGTGATCCTGCGGCAGCAGGACCTTGAGGACAGAAAAGCATATCCCGATGCCTGTGTCACCACGACGTGGGGGATTGATCTTCACTATCCGCATCCGGAGAACAGCCGCCACTTCCCCGGGCAGGAGTTCCGTGCCATCTCCAAAACCCGGAACATCAAGCCGTACGCCATTCCGTATCGCTGCCTCTACAGCCGCTCGCTGGACAATCTGTTTATGGCGGGGCGCAACATCAGCGTCACCCATGTGGCGCTCGGCTCGGTGCGCGTGATGCGTACGGGCGGTATGATGGGCGAGGTGGTCGGCATGTCAGCCGCGCTCTGCACGCGCCACGGCACTACGCCGCGCGGCGTGTTCGAGACCCACCTGCCTGCGTTACAGGCGCAGATGCAGCGCGGCGTCGGGCAGCGCGGCGAGAAGTAAGAGGGGCGGGGCAAGTGTCATTTGCCTCGGCGGCGTGAACGCCGCCCACAGGACGGGAGAGCGCCGAAGTGGCAACGCGCGCCCTAAAAAAATAGATACTCAACCGGCGTGACCTGCGGCCGTATTTTTGGCATACTGTGGCCTTCCGTTGGAATTGCAATGAAGGAGTAGTATGGAATCGAAGAAAACGTGCAAGCGGAACAACACCTGCCTCGCGGAGATGAGTGTCGAGGGGATCAAGGCGGATTTTGCGCGGCATTTGCGGTATACACAAGCAAGTACACTGGACATTGCGACACCGCGGGATCTCTACCACGCGTTTGCCTACACTGTGCGTGATCGCTTGGTTGAACGTTGGATTGAGACCCGTGAGACCTATCGCACCCAGAACGTAAAGTATGTCTACTACCTCTCGCTTGAGTTTCTGATCGGCCGACTGCTCGGCAACAACGTCATCAACATGCGAATGGATGCGTTGTGCGACAAGGCGATGAAGGACGCGGGGATCGACTGGAATTCACTACGTGAGTACGAGGTGGATGCCGGCCTGGGGAATGGTGGCTTGGGACGGTTGGCCGCGTGTTTTCTCGATTCGCTTTCCACGCTGAATCTGGCTGCGATGGGCTACGGGCTGCGTTATGATTACGGGATTTTTAAGCAGCGCATCGTCGATGGGCATCAGGTAGAGGAGCCGGATCACTGGCTGAAGGACGGTACACCGTGGGAGATCTCCCGGCCTGAGCACACGCAGGTCGTCCATTTTGGCGGGCACGTTGAGTGTATTAGCGGTAGTAACGGGGATGCCGAGTGGCGCTGGGTGGACACGGAAAAAGTGATGGGCATGCCGTACGATATGCCTATCGTGGGCTACAGCGAGGCTGTGAATGTCCTGCGCCTCTGGTCGGCCAAAGCTGACGACGAGTTTCATCTTGATGACTTCAACCAAGGGTCGTACGTCGCCGCAGTGGAGAACAAGGTGCTGGCCGAAAACCTGACCAAGGTTCTCTATCCGAACGATAACGTTCTGGCGGGTAAGGAACTGCGTTTGCGGCAGCAGTACTTCTATGTTGCCTGCTCGTTGCAGGATATCCTGCGCCGCTTCCGCTTACGCAATAACGACTGGACGACGTTGCCCTCGAAAGCATTTATCCATCTCAATGAAACGCACCCGGCGCTGGTGATCCCCGAGTTGATGCGGATCTTGGTGGATCGCGAGGGAATAGATTGGGACACGGCCTGGTCCATCACGCGGGCGAGCACGGGCTACACGAACCACACCGTCCTGCCCGAGGCGCTGGAGCGTTGGAGTGTGTCAATGATGGAGCGGCTGTTGCCGCGCCACATGCAGATCATCTTTGATATCAATGGTCGCTTCTTGTGTCAGGTGGCGGCGATGTGGCCGGGCGACGAGGCGCGTCTCGCGCGCATGAGCTTGATCGACGAACATGGCGAGAGGTCGGTGCGCATGTCGAATCTCGCGATCGTTGGCTCTAGTGCTGTCAACGGTGTCGCGAAGCTTCACACTGAGATCTTGAAGAAAACGCTCTTCAAGGATTTTTACGAAATGTACCCCTCCCATTTCTCGAACAAGACGAATGGGATCACGCCGCGGCGTTGGCTGCTGAAGGCCAATCCGGGACTGGCGGATTTGATTACGGAGGCGATCGGCGATGGATGGGTCACCGATCTTGAGCAGTTGCGGAAACTGGAGGAATTTCTGGACGACAAGGCGTTCCTCAAGCGTTTTCGCAAGGTCAAGCAGGAGAACAAAGTGCGCATGGCCGAGCACATCCACTCATTGGTTGGGGTCACGGTCTCGCCGGATTCGATCTTCGACGTGCTGGTCAAGCGTCTGCATGAATACAAGCGTCAGTTGCTGTTGACGCTCTATATCATCGTGCTCTACAACCGCCTGGTAGCCGATCCGTCATACGACATGCTGCCACGTACCTTCATTTTCGCCGCCAAGGCCGCGCCCGGTTACGCGATGGCGAAGTTGATCATCCGGTTGATCCACGGTGTCGCGGATGTGGTCAACAACAATCCGCGCATCCAAGACAAACTTCGCGTGGTCTTTCTGCCCGACTACCGCGTTTCGTTGGCTGAGCGGATCATCCCGGCCTCGAATGTCAGCGAGCAGATCTCACTGGCCGGCAACGAGGCCTCGGGCACTGGCAACATGAAGATGATGCTGAACGGCGCGCTGACACTCGGTACGTTCGACGGTGCCAACGTCGAGATCAATGAGGAGGTGGGCGACGAGAACATGTTCATCTTCGGGTTGCGTACGGAGGAAGTCCGGGCCATGCGTCCGACCTATTCGGCACGCCATATCTACCACACGGATCCGGAGATCCGCTTGGCGATCGACATGATCCGGCGTAACGTTTTCTGTCTGCTCACGCCGGGCCTGCTGGATCCGATCGTGCAGTCGCTGTTGGACTTCAATGATCACTACATGCTGCTCGCGGATCTGCGCAACTACATGGAGACGCAAGATCGGGTCGATGCCCTCTACCGCGATCCTTTGGCATGGGACCGCAAGGCCCTGATCAACGTGGCGCGCGCGGGGAGGTTCTCTTCGGACCGCACGATCCGTGAATACGCACGCGACATCTGGCATGTATCGCCTATCGATCTGTCGCACATCAAATGCTAAAAGGAGGCTTGCGCATGGAGCGTGTTGCACTCGTGACCGGCGGAGCGCGCGGTATCGGCTTGGGTATTTCTGAGGCGTTGGCGCGTGAGGGATATGCGCTGGCGGTGTGCGGCACGCGCTCTGCCGAGGCGGCCGCTCCGCAACTTGAGACGCTGCAACAGTGCGGCGGCGAGATTTGCTACATCCAAGCCGACGTCTCGCAGACGGCCGACCGGTTGCGGCTGCTGGAGGCGGTGCGCGCACGTTTCGGCGCGCTCCATGTGCTGGTCAACAATGCCGGCGTTGCACCGCGCGTGCGCGCGGACCTGCTCGAAGCGACTGAAGAGAGCTTCGAACGTGTGATGCGGATCAACCTGCAAGGTCCTTACTTCCTGACACAGGCGGCGGCGCGCTGGATGGTTGAACAACGCCGCGCAGACGCCGCGTTCTGCGGATGCATCGTCAACATCGGTTCGGTGTCGGCGGAGGTGGCTTCAGTTTCACGCGGCGAGTATTGCGTCGCCAAAGCTGGCGTGACCATGATGACGCGCCTGTTTGCGAGTCGGTTAGGACAGGAGGGCGTGACGGTGTACGAGGTGCGCCCCGGGATTATCCGCAGTGATATGACGGGGCCGGTTCAGGACAAGTACGACGCGCTCATCGCGGACAGCGATTTGTTGATTCAGAAACGCTGGGGCGAACCTGAAGATGTGGGACGCGCCGTTGCGTCGCTGGCACGCGGGGATTTCCTATATTCAACCGGCCAAATTGTGCATGTGGACGGGGGACTCTCTGTGCAGCGGCTGTGAGTGAACCGTCATGAAAACGACGTGCTGCCATACGCTGGTGATTGGTTCGGGGGCGGCGGGACTTCAGGCCGCTGTGCAACTCCGCCGTCGCGGGATCGATACGTTGATCGTTACGGAAGGGGTGCGCAAAAGCACGTCGATCAATACCGGCAGCGATAAGCAGACTTACTACAAGCTCGGGTTGTGCGGCGCGGAGCCGGACTCCATTTTCGCGATGGCGACTGCCTTGTCGGCTACGGGCGGCATGCACGGCGATCTCGCCGTGGCTGAAGCGGCTGGCTCGGTGCATGCCTTTGCGCATCTGGTGGCGCTCGGTGTGCCGTTTCCGCATGACGCCTACGGCCAGTTTCCAGGGTACAAGACCGATCACGATCCGGCGCGACGCGCCACATCGACCGGGCCCTATACATCGCGCGATATGTGCGTGGCACTGCTGCGCGAGGTGCGGCGCTTGGACGTACCGATTCATGAGCGGTGCTCAGTGACATCGCTGTTGGTGAGCGGATCGGGTGCGCGGCGGCGTGTCTGCGGGGCGCTGGCTTTGGACGCTTCCGGTGCCTGGCGTGCCTACCGCGCCGAGAATGTGGTGTTCGCGGTCGGCGGTTTCGGTGGGTTGTATGCGGCCAGCGTTTATCCCGCCTGTCATCTGGGCGGCATCGGGCTGGCTTTCCGTGCGGGCGCGGCGGCGCGTAACCTGCCCGATTCCCAGTACGGTCTGGCTTCGATACGTCCGCGCTGGAATGTGTCGGGGAGCTACATGCAGGTGGTGCCGCGCCTGATCTCGACGGATGCAGATGGCCATTCCGATGAGCGTGAATTTCTGTTGGACGCGGGTGCTGATCCGGCGCAGATGTATAGCCTGTTATTCCTGAAGGGATATCAATGGCCTTTCGATGCGCGCCGGGCAGAGACGGGCTCGTCGCGGATCGACCGACTGGTCTATGACGAGCGCGAAGTCAAGGGGCGTCGCGTGTTCCTTGACTTCCGCCGTAATCCCGCCGGTTTTCAATTCGACGCGTTGTCTGAAGAGGCACGTAGCTATCTGGCGCGTTCAGGCGCTACGGGACGCACGCCGTTCGCCCGCCTGCAAAAATTGAATCCGGGCGCGGTCGCCTTCTATGGCGAGCACGGGGTGGAGTTGGCTGAGCAGCCGCTGGAGATCGAGCTCTGCGCACAGCACAACAACGGCGGGCTGGCAGCATCGCTCTGGTGGGAGTCGATCAATCTGACGCATCTTTTCCCGGTGGGCGAAGTCAACGGCTCGCACGGCGTGGGACGTCCGGGTGGCTCGGCGCTCAATGCGGGACAGGTGGGCGCGATGCGGGCGGCAGCGTTTATCGCTGCGCGTTATGCCGCCTCGACGCTGAGCGACGAATCCTTCGAGGCGGCGTTGGCGTCCGTGTACGACGCGGATCGCGACTACGATGCACGTTGCCGTCAATCGCAGTGGACGTGGCGCGCATGTCGAAACGAGTTTCAACAGCGCATGAGCCGGTATGGCGCGCACTTGCGCCAAGCGGCGGCGTTGGAGCGGGCGGTTGCGGCGGCGCGGGCGCAGGTGCGGCGGCTTGAACGCGAGGGATGTCGGGCGGAACGTCCGGCGGAACGGATCAGGGCGTTTGAAAACCGTCAGCTCTGCACGGCGCATGCGGTGTATCTTTCGGCGCTGGCGTACAGCGTCCGTTCGGGCGTGGGCAGCCGAGGCTCGTCGCTGGTGGTGGACGAACAGGGTGCGGTGATTCCTGAAGATCCTGCTTTTCGCGCACAGGTGTTGGAAACCCGCTGTGGATCGAGACACACTTGCCAACACCGCTGGCGCGCGTGCCGGCCGTTACCCTCCGCTGATTTCTGGTTCGAGACCGCGTGGGAAGCGTTTCGGAAAGGAGAATTTAGGATTTAGGATTTAGGAAGTTAAGGACGAGCAGACGCTCGTTCTGGGGTAAAAATTTTGGAGTGCGGTGACAAGAGCCGCGCTGTGCGCGGGTCGCGGCACCGCTTTTGCGCGCAGCCCTGCCACCGAACTCCTGCTCAAAAAGCGGCGTCGCGCGGAATACCGCTTGCCGCCGCACTCCAGATCCTTTCGTCAGACTTGCGCGCGGCACAAAACATTCAACCTCCGGCACTCGACGTTTAACTCTCAAGCAAAACTCCTAACTCCTAAATCCTAAATTCTCCTTCAAGCGCGGCAGGTGCGTTGAAATGCGTTTCAACGCACCCGCCGCGCTTGCCGATGCGTGCAAGGTTCGCTACACTGGGAGGCGTCTATTAACGCTTTTCATGGAGGCTAGTGCACGATGAGTATCACACGCAGAGATATGGTCAAGCGGTTGGGTTTGGGCGGTACAGCGGCGGGGCTCGGCATGTTGACGGGACGCGGTTTTGCCGATGAGACGGACGGCGATCCCGCATACGCGGGATTCGCGCGGAATATCCGCGTGGTGGAGCCCTCGATGCAGGACGTGCCTTCAGCGCGGCTGGAGGGCGGCAAGGTCATCCAGCCAGCGCGTGAATTGCCGATCTTTCACACGGCGGATGTCGTGGTGGTCGGGGGTGGTCCGGCTGGTTTCGGTGCAGCGGTAGCGGCATCGCGGGCCGGGGCCAAGGTGGCCTTGATCGAGCGCTACGGCAGTCTGGGCGGTCTTTTCACCAACGGCATGGTCTTGATTATCATCGGGACGGGCGTCAAAGAGAACGGCCAGTTTAAGCTGGTGACGCGCGGTGTCTGCGAGGAGTTTATGCGTCGCTTGGAAGCCATGGGCGAGGGCGCGATCACCAAGTTGGAGCCAAACATCGGGCAACCGACTGCGGATCCCGAGGCCGCTAAAGTGCTGATGGACGAGATGGTTCAGGAAGCGAAGGTCGATGTTTTCTTCCATGCGTGGGGGGTAGACGTGATCCAGAACGGCCAGAGCGTGCAGGGGGTGGTTTTCGAGAGCAAGCAGGGGCGTCAGGCCGTGCTGGCTAAAGTGGTGGTAGACGCATCGGGTGATGGCGATGTCTTCTTCCAGGCCGGAGAGAGTTATACCCAGATCTCGCATGCGCTGGGCTTCGTGCATCGCCTTGGTAATACCGACCGCATTGACAAATCGAAAGCACCGGAAAACACGCGGCTGAATATCGGCGGACGTGAGCCTCTCAAATCGGTGCGCTGGGTGAACAGTCTGGGCAACAGGGGCAATGGCCTCGACATTCGCGATATGACCCAGGCCGAGATGATGCACCGTAAATCGGCTTGGAACTATACGCAGCGTATCCGCAAGACTCCGGGCTATGAAGAGGTCTATCTGGCGCAGACGACGTCGCAACTTGGCGTTCGCGCTACGCGCCTGCTGAACGGTGTGGTGCGTATCGACAAGAAGGGGGCCGTGGAACGCGCGACCTATCCGGATACGGTGGCAGTGTCCGGACATGACGGACTGCGTCTGCCGGAGTTTCAGATACCGTATGGCTCGCTGTTACCAAAGAGCGTTGACAACGTGCTCGTGGCCGGCCGCTGCATTTCGTGCGCGCCGGATTTGATCGATCGCGTGCGCTTGATCCCGGTGTGCGTGGTGACCGGTCAGGCGGCCGGCGTCGCGGCAGCGCTTGCGGCCAAGGGCGGGGTTCGTCCGCGTGACCTGCCGGCGGCCGATATCCAGAAGGTCCTGCGCGAGCAAGGCGCGTACCTTGGGTAGGCGGAGCCTCCCCTCGGATTTAGGATTTGGGATTTAGGAGTTTTTTACTTCAGAGTTCGGCGTTCGGCGTTCTGAGTTAAAAACACATTTAACTTTTAACGCCAACTTTCAACGTTCAAGTGTTGAGAGTTACGGCGCTGAGAGAAGCGCCAGCATGCGTTCGACGCGTGCTGGTGTTTCTTTATGCCCCGATGCGTAAAACGTAACGCGCGGCGCGGCGTCGTGAACCGGGGCAGTCGCCTGCGCGCGCAGTGGTTCGAGCACACGCGCCAACTGGCTCACGGTCCCTTGATTGCCGTCGATCAACCGGATGTCCGGCCCTGTACACTCTTGGATCAGGTCGCGGTAAAACAGGAAATGGGTGCAGCCCAGCACGGCCGACTCATATTCGCTCCAGCGTATATCAGCCAGACGGTCGGCGAGGTAGTCGCTGACGGCGCGTGAAGTGAAATCGAAAGCCTCGGCGAACCGAACCAGCCGATCCAGCGCGCGGCACTCCACCCGGTGGCTCTGCCCGAGATTGCTGATGAGCGCTTCGAGCCTGCTCTCCCGCAGTGTCAGCGAGGTGGCGAACACCATGACCTTGCCCATGCCCTGCATGAGCGCGGGCTTGACGGCCGGCTCCATGCCGATCACCGGAAACGGATAGCGTTCACGCAGCGTTTGGACCGCAACCGCCGTCGCGGTGTTGCAGGCAAGGACCAGCGCGTCGATCTGTAAGCTCGCGAGAAAGTCGGCGGCTGCGAGTACGTGTGCAAAGACCTCGGTCTTGGGCTTGACCCCGTACGGCGCATTCAGCGTGTCGGCGTAATAGACGAACTGATCGGTCGGCAGCACGGTGAGTGCCTGTCGCAACACCGTGAGTCCGCCGATACCGGAATCTAAAAACGCAATGCGCAAGGGTGGTTCCTCTTGTTTCTCACACGAAGACACGAAGGGCACGAAGTTTTTTGGGGGGCATGGCTCGGGTTTGTTTAACCACAGAGAACACAGAGAGCACAGAGGTTTTTTGGGGTGGCAGTGCTCGGCTTTGTTTAACCACGGAATACACTGAACACACGGAAAGGCAGGGCTCGGCTTTTTGGAACCGCCAAGGGGATCCCTGATTTTCATGAAGTTTCATGTGTTTCATGGTTCGGTTTTTTGCGGGCTGCGCCCGCGCTAGACGTTGAACAAAAAGTGCATGACATCGCCATCCTGCACGACGTACTCCTTGCCTTCGACACGCATGAGGCCGGCGGCTTTCGCGCCGGCTTCACCGTTCAGCCGCACGTAGTCTTCAAAGGCAATCACTTCGGCACGGATGAACCCGCGTTCGAAATCGGTGTGGATGACACCCGCGCATTGCGGGGCGGTCCACCCCCGGTGGAACGTCCACGCCCGTACCTCTTTGGGGCCGGCCGTGAAGTAGCTTGCGAGCCCCAGCGTGTGGTGCGCCATGCGGATCGTCTGGTCGAGTCCGCTCTCCTGCAAGCCGTATGATGCCAAGAAATCATCACGTTCAGCGTCGGTCAAACCCGCCAGTTCGGCTTCGATCTTGGCAGAGATCACGACGACATCACACCCTTTTTCCTCCGCATACGCCTTGACACGGGCGACCTGATCGCTAGTACCGTCAAGCTCGTCCTCGCTCACGTTGGCGCAGTAGATAACCGGCTTGTCGGTCAGGAACTGGAGTTCGGTCAGCGTAGTGTCCAATGCGTCGTCTTTGGTACGCGGAAAAGTCCGCACCGGATGACCGCCATTGAGGTGTTTCATAAGGTGCTCCATGGCCTCAAGCTCCTTGCGAAGCTCCTTGTCGGCGCGGGCTTGGCGCGAGATACGGTCGATGCGTTTTTCCAGCGACTGCATATCGGCGAGCACCAGTTCGGTTTCGATGATTTCGATGTCGCGCACCGGGTCGATACCGCCCTCGACATGCACGATGTCGTCATCGGCGAAGCACCGCACCACCTGCAGGACGGCGTCTGTCTCACGGATGTTAGCCAGAAACTTATTGCCCAGCCCCTCGCCTGCACTGGCGCCACGCACCAGTCCGGCGATGTCAATGAAATCGACCGTCGCCTTCACGATCTGGGCGGGTTTGGCGATTGCAGCCAGCGCATCCAGACGGACGTCGTTCATGGCGACGGTCGCCTTGTTGGGTTCGATCGTGCAAAACGGATAATTGGCCGCCTCCGCGTTTTGCGCGTGGGTCAATGCATTAAAGAGCGTAGATTTGCCGACATTGGGAAGACCGACGATGCCTACACCGAGAGCCATATGTGTTGATCCTTTTTAACTGAGAAAGCCGAATGATAACACACCTTGGACGAGAGGGGAATTTAGGATTTAGGATTTAGGAGTTAGGAGTTTTTTTCTCATCCACAGATGACACAGATTTTTTGGGGGCGCTGCTCGGGATTTTTTAACGCAGAGGCGCAGAGACGCAGAGGTTTTTTGGGGTAGCCCCGAAGGGGCGGCTTCACCTTAGCCCAGGGCAAGCGAAGTACAGCCCTGGGTACCGTTGCCCCGCGCCAGCGTGCCCTGAAGGGGCACTTGGCTGGGACACAATTTTGGTTGTCGTCTTTTGTTTGTCCCTACTTTGTTGATGCCGTTTGCAGCGGGTGGCCCCAGACTTGCTAAGGCAAGGTTAGGAATGTTACAGTACTCACGACCACTGTGATGGGGTTGCCAAGGCGCCCGCTTTTTTAATGGGATCGCGCAAAGAGCATTGCATAGCATGAAGAAAAACTCGCTGAATCAAAGTCTGGGCGCTGCGAAGAAAGCCAAGCAGGACGAGTTTTATACCCAGTACGTTGACATCCAAAAGGAGGTCGAGGCCTATCTGGAGTTCGATCCCGATACTTTTCGCGATAAGGTTGTCTACTGCAATTGCGACGATCCCTTTGAAAGCAATTTCTTCAAATATTTCGCTGTCAAGTTTAACGCGCTCGGACTCAAGCGGCTCATCAGCACCAGCTACGACGGCTCACC
>DUPH01000048.1 GCA_012838435.1 Lentisphaerota bacterium
CGGCGCGCGGACGGGCGGTGCGCGTGCTGAATCTCTTTGCCTATTCAGGCGGTTCGACGTTGGCGGCGGCGTTGGGCGGCGCGGAGGTGTGTCATCTGGATGCCTCGAAGGGCATGGTGCAGTGGGCACGCGACAACGCCCGGTTGAACGGCCTGGAGGCGCATCCGATCCGTTGGATCACCGATGACGCGCACAAGTTCCTTTGCCGCGAGGTGCGGCGCGAGCGGCGTTACGATGCGGTGATCTTGGATCCGCCGACCTTTGGACGTGGCCAGAGCAACGAACTGTACAAGATCGAAAAGGATCTGCCGGAGACGCTGCGACTCTGTCGCGAGTTGTTATCAGACGCGCCGCTCTTCATGCTGCTCAGTGCACACACGCCGGGTTATACGCCGGTGGTGCTGGGTAATGTCTTGGGACAGGCGGTCGAAGGGCTAGGCGGTGGGATCGAGAGCGGTGAGATGGTGTTGAGCAGCGCGGAAGGGCGGGTGCTGCCGACGCCGAGCGGCGCGTACGCGCGGTGGCGCGCCTGAACGCGCGCCACCGCGATTTAGGAGTTAGGAGTTAGGATTTAGGAGTTAGGAGTTGGCACTCACGTCTCATGTCCCTTGTCTCGTGTCGCCCGGCGGCGTAAACGCCGCCTACAGAACTTGAAAGGAAACATAAAGCATGCTGTCACGGGTTTATTCGGGTGCGGTCTATGGCGTCAATGCCTACGCCGTGGAGATCGAGGTCAATGCGGTCAGCGGTGAGCCGCAATTCGTGATCGTCGGGCTGCCGGATGCCGCTGTGCGCGAAAGCAAGGATCGCGTCTGGACGGCGATCCACAACGCTGGTTTCCGTCCGATTCCCGGCCGCAATACGGTCAACCTCGCGCCAGCGGACATCAAGAAGGAGGGCCCCGTCTACGATCTGCCGATCGCGGTGGGGCTGATCGCCGCCACCGGTCAGGCCGAAATGCCGCAGATCGAGCAGTACGCGATGATCGGCGAATTGGCGTTGAGCGGCGAAGTGCGTCGCGTGCGCGGCGTATTGCCGGTGACGCTGGAGATGCGTCGCCAAGGGATGCGCGGCATTCTCGTGCCCGCAGACAACGCCGAAGAGGCGGCGGTGGCCGAGGGTATCGATGTCTTTGCGGTGCGTCACCTGCGCGAGGCGGTCGATTTCCTCGCAGGCAACCTGAAACTGGAGCCCTTCCGTGTGGACATCACCGAGTTGATGGAGCGCGAGCGGCGGCATGTCGAAGACTTTGCAGATGTCAAAGGACAAGAGAGTGCCAAGCGCGCGATTGAGGTGGCTGTTAGCGGCGGTCATAACATCCTGATGATTGGATCGCCTGGTACCGGAAAAACGATGCTGGCGCGGCGCATCGCCTCGATCCTGCCGGAGATGACGTTGGATGAGGCGCTGGAGGCGACGCGCATCCACAGCGTGGCGGGCACCCTCAAGAGCCATCAGGCGCTGGTGCTGCACCGGCCTTTTCGCGCACCGCACCACACGATTTCAGACGCGGGGCTGCTGGGCGGCGGTACGCATCCGCTACCGGGCGAGGTGAGTCTGGCGCATCGCGGTGTGCTCTTTCTCGACGAACTGCCGGAGTTTCACCGCAATGTGCTGGAGGTGCTACGTCAGCCGCTTGAAGACGGGCGCGTCACGATCGCGCGCGCGGCAGCCACGCTCGATTTTCCCTCGCGCTTTATTTTGGTCGCGGCGATGAACCCCTGCCCGTGCGGTTATGCCGGCGATCCCAAGCGCGAGTGCCGTTGCAGTTCACAGAAAATCCAAGCCTACCGCAACAAGATTTCTGGGCCGCTGCTTGATCGCATCGATATTCACATCGAAGTGCCGCCGGTGCGCTATCACGACCTCAGCTCGCTGGCGCGCGGCGAATCTTCCGAGGTTATTCGCGCACGTGTGGCGGCCTGCCGCGCGGTGCAGCGCGAGCGTTTCGCGCGTTCGCCGCATGCCGCCTGCAACGCCGCGATGACGCCACGCGATGTGCAGAACTTCTGCCGACTCGATGGCGATGCCGCCGACCTGCTGAAGATGGCGATGAGCGAGTTGAACTTCAGCGCGCGCGCCTACGACCGGATCATCAAGGTGGCGCGCACCATCGCCGACATGGCCGGCGCTGAATCGATCGGTGCCGTCCATATATCTGAAGCGATCCAATACCGGTCGCTGGATAGGATGATGTGGACTTAAAGACGTACATCTCATCTCTTTATTATTTTTTTGTGGAGGTTGACAGGGACGCGCTTTGAGCGTACACTCATGGGCAGATTCTTTTCAGAGAGGTGGACTATGGGCAAGAAAAAATCAGACGCATTTGTGAAAACATCGAAAAAGCGGTTTGAAGTGGCGGACGCCAGCGAGGTCAGGCTGGGCGTTGGCGGCAACTTTAGAGCTGAGCAGATCGGTACGCTTGGTGGTGTCTCCGGAGACGTCCAATAGTTTATCCCGTGCCGGGCGCGTGACACGATCTGTCCATGCCGCATATCTCGTCTACTACCTTTGACCTGGCGGGCATCCGTTTTATATTTGAAGGTCTGGCTCTGGGCGGTTTTAGCGCCCACTTTTATCAGTTTCTTGTAGAGGCACCGGTCGCGTCGACCGGTCCCTGTTGTACCGTCACATGTAGTGGTACGAACCCCGATCTCTGTCGGTTGCGTTCCGGCGTCGCGTGGGATTTTCAGGAACAAGACGGCACGGCCTGCCTGACGGGGGCCAACCCCGCTGGCGAAGTGATGTGGCGCATGACCGGGCGCACGCCGTTTGAGCAACTCCATTTCGAATGGCATCCCACCGCTTTCGATGCGATGTACCGTGACAAGCCATACGGACCTTACAACATCACGGCCATTCTGGCGC
>DUPH01000049.1 GCA_012838435.1 Lentisphaerota bacterium
AGCGATCATCGGGCTGCTTCAGGATGTCGTGAGAATCAGGAAAGAACAACTTAAAATTCTCGAAAAACAGCTCAGTTCGGTGCTGGACATGCAGGAAAAACACACACCCAACACCGAACGCAAAGCGCGAGTCGCGACAGACGGAGGTGAGAAGTAATAGGTAAGATGTAATAAGTTTTTTGCGAAGCACCGGGAGGATCAAGCGTCTGCTTGACCGGCGGCGGTCACGCCGCCCTCTTCGCGAGAAAACACAGAGCAACGTTTTTACTCTCACGGTTGCGAGCCACTGCGTGGTCGCAACAAGGAGAAGAACGCCGAACTCTGAACGCAGAACGCCCAACGCAGAAGGGATGCAACTCCTTGCCTATAACTTCAGCAACTAAGGGACAGGAATTTAGACGACTTTTTTGTGACCACCCAGTGGTCACAAAGATGAGGTTAAAACCTTGCACCACACACACAGCCGCGCCCCGCCCGTGACCGTTCGCAGCATTACGGGCTCTTTACCGGGCTGTCTTTCCGCGCCCCCTTTATTGCATGCCCTATGCGCGCTCGGTGCCCATCCTCCGTCCGTTTTTACACTCACCATTGCGAGCCACTGCGTGGTCGCAACAAGGAGAGGAACGCCGAACGCAGAACGCAGAACGCCCAACGCAGAACTCCGAAACTCCTAACTCCTAAATCCTAAATTTTAACTCCGCTTGCCGCGCACGGCGCGGCGAGCGGGCAGCTCGTTTCAGCGGCCATGTAGTCGCCGGTGGCGGCGTAGGCGCGTGCGCGGCAGCCGCCGCACGTTTGGCGGAAACCGCAGGTGCCGCACGCGCCGCCGTAGCGGTCGGGCTGGCGCAGGTCGTTGAAGACCGGCGAGGTCTCGTAGGCGCGGCGGAAGTCAAATCCGTGCTGACGCAGGTCGCCGCTGGGCACGTCAAGGAAGCCGCACGGTTGCAGGATGCCGGTGTGGGAGATGAAGACGAAGCCGCGTCCGCCCATGCAGCCTGCCGGATGCTGGCCGGGCTTGCCCAGCGCGTGCCAGATGCGCACGGCTTGCGGTGCGCAGGTTTCGCGCACGCGGATCGGGCCTGCGCGATCCATCTCGAAGGCCCAGCGCAGGACGGCTTCGGTTTCATCGGGGGAGAGCGCGAGGTCGCGCAGCCCGACCCCGCGTCCGACCGGCACCAGAAAGAAGAGGTCGAGCGTACGCGCGCCGTGCGCGATGGCCTGTTCGCGGATGGCCGGCAGCGCGTCGCGTGTGAGTCGCGAGACGGTGGTGTTCACCTGAAAAGGCATGCCGATCTCTTGCGCGATGCGCATGGCGCACGTCACGTTGTCGAAGGCACCGGCGACGCCGCGGAAGGCATCGTGGTCGGCGGCGTTGGCGCCGTCGAGGCTGAAGCTACACGCCATGACACCGGCGTCTTGGAGCGCCAGCAGCCGGTCGCGGGTGACCAGCGTGCCGCACGGCGCCATGACCGAACGCAGACCGTGTGCTGTGGCGGCGCGGACGAGGTCGAGGATGTCGGGTCGCGCCATCGGTTCCCCGCCGGTCCAGATGATCATCGGCCGACCGAACGCGGCGAGGGAGTCCAGTACGCGCAGGCACTCGTCGGTCGTCAGTTCGTGGTCGTAGGCACGGTCTTGGGCACCGGCGCGGCAGTGGCGGCAGGCCAGCGGACAGCGGCGCGTGACCTCCCACGCGATCACCCGGGGCGTTGCGGCGGACGCGTCGGCGGCGTCGGGACGGTGGGCGGGATGCGCGTTCATGGGCGGCTCGGCGCGATTTCTTCGTCGGTCAAGTAGCAGGCCGGATCGACGCCCCAGATGTCGCCGGTGGCGGCTTCGGCGCGCGCGCGGAAGTTGCCGCCGCAGACATCGAGAAAACGGCAGTTCTCGCAGCGTCCGGTGACACGCTCCTTTTTGGTGCGCAACTGCGCAAGCAGGCTGCCGGGCGCGGGCTCGCCCCAGATTTTGCTGAAGGGGGTTTGCCGCACGTTGCCGACCGGCTGGTTGCGCCAGAACTGATCGGGGTAAACGGTGCCGTCCCAACTGACGCAACCGATGCCGTGGCCGGTGCTGTTGCCGCCGTTCATGCGCAGCAGCGCCATTACTTCGTCGGCGCGGGGATTGCCTTCGCGCTGCATGCGCAGATAGAGGTAGGGGCCGTCGCAGTGGTTGTCCACGGTGAGCACTTCCGCTGGGAAGCCGTTCGCGTGCAGTTGCGCGGTGCGGTCGATGATCAGGTCCAGCGTGGCGCGGCGCTGCTCGGGCGTAAGGTCGCGCGAGGTGATATCGGCGCCGCGACCGCAGTAGACCAAGTGGTAGAGGCAGATGCGCGGGATGTGTTCGGCCTCCATCAGGTCGAAGATCGCCGGGATGTCGGCGATGTTGTCGCGGGTCATGGTCACGCGCAAGCCGACCTTGATGCCGGCCTCGCGGCAGGCGCGGATGCCAGCCAGCGAGCGGCGGTATGCGCCGGGAGAGGCGCGGAAACGGTCGTGCGTGGCTTCGCTGCCGTCGATGCTGATCCCGACATAGGAGACGCCGATCTCCTTGATCTGCTCGGTGAGCGCGTCATCGATCAAGGTGCCGTTCGTCGAGAAGACGACGCGCAGGCCTTTGCTGACGGCGTGGTGCGCGAGGTCCAGAATGCCGGGACGCATAAAAGGCTCGCCGCCCGAGAAGAGCAGGACGGGGCAGCCGAAGTCGGCGAGGTCGTCGATCAGGGCGAGCGCCTCGCTGGTGTCGAGTTCATCAGGCGTACCCTTGGTCGCGGCGTAGCAATGGGTGCAGGCCAGATTGCAGGCGGAGGTGACATTCCAGACCACCACCGGCTTCTTGTCGGCGGAAAATTGCAGCAGATGGCTGGGCAGTTTGGCGGAGTGGCGGCCGTAGCGCAACGGGTCCGACGCTTCCACTTGTCCCATGTAGAGCTTGGAAATACCGATCATGGATTCACCTTGTTATCGTTGGGGGTTGATGGCACGGGGCCGGCGACGCGGGCAGCGGGGGTGTCGTGAGTCAGGGGTTCACGCACCGAGAAGGTCACGGGCGCGGATCCTACCACGAGGCCGTTCGTCGTGGTGGCGGCGGCCCAGAGCGTGTAGCTGCCAGCACTGAGGCGCGACTGCGGCGGGCCTTTTTCGACGGCAGCCGTGCAGACAGGCGTCGCGGAAAGGCCGAGGCGTTTGTGGTCGAGAAACAGCGCGAGGGTACCGATGTCGACAGAGGCATCGGCCTCGGCCCGCGCGGTCACGAAGGCGGGGCCTTCGATCACGCTGTTCGTCACGGGCGCGGTGACACGCACGTTCGGGAGCCGGAGGCCATCGGACGAAACGCGAAACGTGACGGCCACACTCTTGTCATGGAACCGGCGATCGTCCGAGGTGGTGGTCACGGTGACCGACAACGTGCCTTTGGCATAGTCGTCGGCCGTTGGCGCGAGTTGCACGGGACTGCCACTGTCATGGTCGGGCGAGAAATAGACCTCTTGCGTGAAGCGTCCGTTTTGCGCGATGCGTGCGCGCACAATTTCACACGGGCGCGTGGTCGGTCGCAGCATTACGGTGTAGCCGGTACGGGGCGAGACCACCGTTCGGTCGAAGACGAGCGACCCCGGCGAATCATCGTCGAGATTGAGCAGGAAGGGGCGCAGGTCGTTGGCGCCGTCAATGCTCTTGTCCTCGGACTGGGCGCTGGCCATGATGTGGAAGAAAAGCGAAGGCGCGTTGGTGGCGGGCAGGATGCGGATGGTCTGCTCGATGTCGTAGTTGTCCGGCGTGAAGACCAGCGACTCGCGCGAGAGCTGGGCGACGCCCGGGAGGTCGGTGGCGCAGAAGACGCGGGTCTCGCGCTCGGGGCGATCGAGCAGGCGGATACTGACAAAGCCGGGCCGGTCGGTGTCGATCCGATAGGTGCCGCTGCTCAGGAGCAGGGCGTTGACCGGTTCGTGTAGCGTGGAGAGCTGGCGCAGGGTGTCGAAGCCGATGCGGGCACAGAGGTCGTGCCAGCCTCGCGGGTGGTCCGTGTTGGCGTGTTGCGGCTTCACCTTTTCGGGTGGCGGCAGGAAGCGGTCGGTCACCGTGGTGTACAGCATGTTGGCGAGCATGTAGGTCAACCAGTCGTTGACGCGTCCGGGCTGGGGCGGGCGGACGAGCGCGGCATCGGACTTGTACGCGCGTGCCCAAGCGAGCGGGTAGGGGACATAGACCATGCCGCGCGATTTGGCGAAGTCGTAGCCCTCGATCAATAGGGACTCAAGGCGGCGCAGTGTGGCGAGCCCGTCGGGGTCTTCTGTCGGTGTGCGACTGAAGACGGCCGTACAAGGCGGCGGCTGATTCGTCGGGGGCAGACTCAGCGATGTGTAAAGCTGTGGGTCGGCGTAGAGGCTCATCTGCTGCACATCGCCGTACACCAGATCAAAAGCCGACGCATAGCGGTCGAAGCCGTCGGTGTACCATTCGGAGGGGGTCTTCCAAAACCACTCTTGAAAAGCGGCGTCCAGAATGAATTGGAGATTCTGGCGCAGCGGATCATCGGAGAAGGTGTTGGGCACGTAGATCTTGAGCTGCTGTTTGATGCGCGGCTCAATGCGCACGACACCTGAGAAGGGGCCGCGGTAGTGGCGGGTCGTGCGCGCGTTGGCGACGGCATCGCGTGCGGAGCGCGCCAGCACCTCGGTCGTGCGCCGCGTGGTCCAGTAGGTATCGAACGCGCCCTTGGGGACGCGCTCGTTGGCGAGTTGAACATAGACGGCGGCGGCGGTCAGGTAGGCGCAGGCACGGGCGCGTATTGGCGAGGTGCCGGGCAGGCGGTTGCGCGCCAGAGTCTCGTGCCAGGCAAAGGCAGCGGGGATCACCTCCACGTTGCAACCGTCGCCCACGCGGTAGACCGTTTCAGCGATGGCGGACAGGCGCTTGTCGCGAAATGAGAGACCGGGTTTGCTCATGACGGCCAGCACCGTGCGCAGCCCGGCTGTACGCGCCTGCGCGTTGATCGCGCGGACGCCTTCAAAGAAAAACTCGGGATAGTCACTGACGCACGCGTCGTGCTCCGCGAGCACGAGCACATCATATCCGCCGCTGAAAAGCTGCGTGCGCTCGGTTTGGGCGTCTGGATGGTACCACCAGCCCATCAGTGTGCGGGTGAGTGTGATCGGAACGAGGGCGACCCGCACCGGCTTGCCGGGTTTTGCGGCTTTAAGCATGCTCTCGAGATCCGAGCAGATTTCGGCGGCGTCGATATCACCAGCTTGTTGCGGCGTAGAGAGCCAGGCAATGCGGATGACACCGTCGTCATTGTGGTCGAGGTCAGACACCGACGCCTGCGCTGGGCGCGGCATGGCTATGACCGCTAGAGCGGCCAGCCATCCGATCTGTATCCACCGCCTCAGAGTCATCGCGCTCCTGCTGCGGCCGGGCGCTTGGGGCCAGCCGCTGTCCGACGGGGGTTACCGATAATCCGCAACAGGGTGGTTTCCAGCAGAAACATTTCGGGCAGTGCGCACGACACGAGCTTTTCGCGCAAGTCCAAGATGCGGTGGCGCGCTACACGAAGCTCCATCAGCGTAAAGTTGAGGGCATGGGGCAGCTTTTTTTTCAGCATCCATGTGCCTGTCGCAGTCGGGTTGACTGGCAGTGTGCTGAGTAGCGCGGCGGTTTCTGGCGGCAGATTCTTATTCCAGCCGCAGGCACCGCCCGTGCCGCCGTAGACCCATTTGCGGTCATGGGCCTCACGCAGGATCAACAGGTCGCGCACGGTTCTTTCCAGCATCGTGGCAAGCATGACGCCGATACCGCGCTGGCCGCTCAAGCGGTTGAGAGTGGTCAGGACGCCTAGTGCGTTACGTTCGCCGAAGGCATCAAGAAGGTCCCACGCTTCAGCCTCGCGGCCGATGGAGGTGATCTCGCGCACGTCTTCAACGGTCACACGTTTGCCGACACCTACGTAGAGACGCAACTTTTCAACCTCGCTCACCAAGAGCCGCGTGTCGTGACCGACGCGTTTGAGAAACTCGTCGCGTGCTTTCGCGTCGACGGTGAGTCCTGCTTGCTTGAACAGGGCATCCACACGTTCGCCGGCCAACTTCTCAAGCTCCCAAGCCTTGTGTCCGCTCCCGAAGTCTTGAACCTCGCCCTGTTGCTGACAGGTTTTGAAAAATGTGGAGTTGCGCAACACCTTGGTCGTCGTGATGATCAAGGTTTGACCGCTGAGCAAGCCGCCTTTAAGCCACGTTGTGAGCTTCTGGACCGCCTCTTTGGCGGCTATCGTTCCGGCACTGCGACCGCCGCCGGTGAGGAAGGTTACATCGCGAAACCAGGTGACTTTTATGGCGCCGAAAAAGCCGGGAGTCTGCACCGATTCCATGCAAGCGTTTACGGCCTCGGTGATCTCATCTGCGGTGTCTCGCTGACCGTCCACGATTTCAACGCCGAACTCCCGATCCGCCTCCGGCACGAGCTGATTGATCCGCTCGCGCGCAGCCGTATCGACGAGATAATCGTCATCACCGCAGATAAGATATAATTTTCCTTCCATAAGCCGACCAGTATAATAAATGGGGTGTCGGTTGGCGAGACGCCAATCTCATTTTCGCGGGGAAATCCGCACAGCCAACGGAATGACAAAGGGCAGGCGGGCACCCTTGACAAACCAGCGTGTGCCCTCAACGGTGGCCTCGGCGCCGATGTGCGGACCGTATGTGATTTCCGGGGCCAGCAGGTTGCAAAGCGGCACGGCATCACCGTCCGGTTCACGGGCGACGAGGCAGAAGGGAGCGGATATCGGATCCACGCCGCCCCAGTCCAGCGTGCCGCGCAGCGTGACACGTTCGCCTTGGATGGCAGTCTCATCCAAGGCATAATCGGCCAACTCCGGCGGGCGCGGCACCGCACGGGGCGGTTTGGGCGGGGAGGGGAGATCGGGGACAGGCACAGCCGGATCAGGTAATGCGTTCAGGTCGGGCGATGCGTCCGGATCAGGCGGTTGCGCAGACGACGGACCGGAGAATGCGTCGAGCAGTGCGCTGTACAAGTCGGCCCGTGCCTGTGCCGCGTCGATCTCGCGGGGCTGTTCGGCGAGCGGCTCGACCTGATCGCGCAACACCCAGAACGTCATGCTGGGCGGCGGGGCGATCTTGAGCCAGTCACCGTACGGGCCGCGCACCTCAACGGGTGTGCCGCGGTCGAGGCTGGCGAGCGGACGGAAGGCTGTGCCTGCGCCGGCCCGTACCAAACTCTTGTCGGCCAGCACTTTGCCGTCACGGACGAGGTCGCGATAGATCCACACCGAGAGCGTGTCAGGTGCCCTGACCGGCGTCCAAGGGGCGTCGGTCAATTCGCCCACGACGGCGAGCACGGTCTCGGCGGGCAGCCAAGTGATCGCTTCGAGCGGAGGATTGGTCGTGGCATAGAGCGCGAAACGCCCTTGGATGCCA
The DNA here is from genome assembly GCA_012838435.1 of Lentisphaerota bacterium. Lineage (GTDB taxonomy): Bacteria > Verrucomicrobiota > Kiritimatiellia > RFP12 > UBA1067 > DUPH01. Next base: position 7,430 of record DUPH01000049.1, read on the forward strand.
CGTACGCTGCCGCCACCGTCCGTTTCGGCACAGACCGTTCCGCCTGCCAACGCCAATAGAAGCGCCAGCAGGTGTAGGCTTGCAAATCCGTTCGCCTGGCTTGCGAAAACGCTCAACTTTCAACACCCAACGTTCAACGTTCAAGAAAATGCGTACGCACAAAACACGCGCTGGACTCGCGTATCCCTGTCATTAACCGATTGCGGTCGAAACAGAAAAACCGCCTGTATACGAACCCCGTGCGGGATACCGTTACACAAGCGGTTGACGATGTAAAAACGCGTAGTCCGCCGGGACGATTATTCTTCCGGCTTGGTCTTGGGCAGGCCCAGGCCACGATCGCCGTCTTTCCACTGGCCGCGCTTTTTCAACAGGTTGACACGCTCGAAACGCTTCAACACATTGCGCTTCGCCGTGATTTTACCCGAACCCTTCAAACTGCTATGCTGACTCATGTGACCTTCTTCTCCTCTTCGTAACCGCTCCGGTCTGTCCGATGTAGAACCGCCAAGATAGCAAAACCGGGCGGCTTTTCAACCGTAATTTTTTGGTTTTTAGCCGTTACGGAATTATTTCTCACACAAAGGCGCAAAGATCACGATGGTTTTTGGTTTTTCTTGAACCACGAACGGCACGAAATAAACGAAAAGCACTGCGTTGTTTTTGCTCTGGCCTCAACGCGATCCCGGCTGTGCGGCCGTGTTTCTGATTTCTGCCAGATGGCTTTTTCTCATCCAGTTGTTCCTCTGGCGTTCAACTCTCTGTTGTGATAAGTTTCAAAACATGGATGTGTTGGTCTAGCTGAAGGCGGACAATGGGAGGTGTTGCCGTGATGGAAGGTATATCGAAATGGGCGGGCAGTCGCTTACCGGTTCTCTGTACAACGCTTGTGCTGTTCTCGGGGACATTGTTTTCCACTTGTCCTCAGTCTGTCGCTGCGGCCGAGTCGCTGCTGCCGCCGCATAAGAAATGGAAGCTGGTCTTCCAAGACGAGTTCGACGGGAAAACGCTGGATACGACGAAGTGGTCGTTCTGCCCCCCTCGGCCCGGCATGGCGTTCTGTTGGAACGGTGCGAAGGGCATCTGGGACAATGACCATGCCGGAGTGGACGGGAACGGCCACTTCGTCGTCAAGGTCACCTGCGATGCGGACGGTGCCTACCGCTATCATGCAGGTGCCCGAACCAAAGGGAAATTCCAGCGCACGTACGGTTACTTTGAAACGCGCGCCCGGTTCACCCGCGAACCGGGCTGGTGGGGTGCCGTTTGGCTTTACGGCGTTGAGGTCGGACCGAACCCTTTCGTCATGGGACAGGAAATCGATATGTTCGAAGACTACCCCAAGCCAAAGAAAAGCCCCGAATTCACGCACAACATCCATTTCGACTCGCAGTTGGGTTATGCCAGTGAGAACGACAAGCGCGTCGGCGAACTGGAAGGCAACAGCCTTCACAGCATCTCACGCGGCAAGCACGTCGCGGTGGACGACTGGAATGCCTTTCACGTCATCGGCGTGGAGTGGACGCCGCTGGAGTATGTTTTCTACTGCGACGGCAAAGAGACCTTGCGGCTGAACTACCGAGAGGTCCCCGTAACGACGCAGCCGATGTGCATCTGGATCTCCGGCTGTTTCCGCGATCCGAACCGCTCCAAGGACTGGATGGGTGACTATGCCGACGGGCAATGGCCCGACTCATTGATGGTGGATTATGTCCGCGTTTACGAGGAGGACACGGATGGGAGGGCCAGACCGAGCGTCACCCTGCAACTGGAGCCGTCTGTGCGCGTGGTTCGTCCGGACGACGAGGTGACCTTCCGCGTGACAGCCTCGGCAGACGGTGCGGCAGTGACCAACCTCTGCCTGTTCAGCAATGGACGTATCCGCGCCGAAAAAGCCGCGCCGTCGGCGTTGTTTACGTTGCCGGCTAAGCGGCTCTATACCGGCGAGAACATTCTCATTGCTATGGCCTGCGATTCCAAGGGGCTGATCGGACAGTCGGCACCCGTGATGCTGGAGGTCAAAAGTTCCGAGGCTGACAACCACCGCCCGTATAGGAACAAAGCGCAAGTCATTCCCGGCCATATCACGCCCGGATACTATGACGAAGGCGGCCAGGGCGTGGCGTATTTCACCTATCTGAAGCAGAACATATTCCGTAAGCCCGCGTGGGATCTCACCTTCCGCACGGACGAAGGCATCAATGCGCCGAATGAAAACGGGATCGGCGCGTTCCGCAGCATGTGGGTCATCTATACGGTGGACGTTGAAAAAACAGGCCGCTACCGGGTTGCGCCCTGTCTTGCCCGTGTTGCCGATCAGGCCTTCCCGTCCGACAAAAAAGACAAAATCATTATCGAGTGCGACGGCAAACCGCTGGCGGACTTTATCTTCGGCACGGACTTCACGACAGGCAAGAACTGGTGGGCCGACTTCAAGCCCCTGCCCGAAAAAACGGTTTTTCTCACCGCCGGACGTCATGTGCTGCGCGTCATGTTCGAGGCCTCGCCCTTCCAGTTCGGCGGACTGACGTTCACGTGGGCCGAGTAGGCACCGCCTCTACCTCAGGAAGAGAATCGAGCCGCTTGGTGGATAGGTTACGATTAGCGTACCAGGGCCGGTGATCCATGCGGCGTTCGCTGCCGTGTAGCGCCCGCCGGGCATCGGCGCACCGTCCACAAAGAGCGCGTGCACATGCTGCTTGCCGGTAAAGGCCAGGTTGAGCGTCGCGCCGGAGGTGACGTGCAGGTCGGTACGCGGCAGCCGCGCCGCGTCGAGTGCCAGCGTGCCGGCTTCGAGTTGTGTGTCGCCGGTGTAGGCGGCTATGTCGGCGAGCGCCAACGTGCCTGCACCGCGCTTAGCGAGCGATCCCGTCCCGGTGACGGTCCCCGCTTCGCAACGGGCGGTGGCTGCCACGTCGAGGGTCCCATCGCCGTTGAGTGTCACCGCGCTGAGCGCGAGGGTTGGGATGGAGGTGTCGCAAGCAGCGAGCGCGAATGTCGCGCCGTCACCCAGCGTGAGCGCCGGAATGTTGAACGTGGCGTCCGGCACGGGAGAGTCGAGCGTGACATGGCCGGTCGCTCCGGCGGGCAGTTCCAGTGACGCGAGCGAGTCGACGTCGGACATGGCGTCGTACGGTGTGTCAGAGGCAAAGTGTACACCGCAGGCGCGCATTTCGGCGTTCACGCCGCCGGTGCCCCCGCCGAAACCGACATACGCATAATCGCCGCCAACGCGCTGGGCAATGTCCACGTCGGTGAAAACGTTGGTAACGGCGCGGAACTCACGCGACGGATTGAGCGTGTCGGAACGGGGGCCGTCGTTGCCGATGATACTCGTGAGTGTCTTGGCGATGGGGTCGTATTGCACGGTGACGCGCGTGACGGCATTGCTGTAAAAGATGACAGGTTCATGCAGTTGCATAGAGGCCACGGGGAATACACCGCCATAGCCGATCGTTACGCGGTTCTTGTATCCGGTGGTGTTATAGGGATAGAAGTACCAACGCACACCGACACTGTTCTGCATCCCCTCGAAGCCGGCTCCTGTGGTGTTGCCTCTGGAGTAACCTGGTCCACGTGGGTCATTGTGCAGGAACATGCAGAAGGCGTCGGCGGGGCTGTTCATGCCCTTGCCCCAGGTGTAGTCGAATGAACATGTCCAGGCATCTGAAACGCGGACGCGGCGTGTCGATGTGACCGTGCCGTTGGTACTGTTGACGGCCGCGCAGAACTGCATGGCGCCGCCGGATGCCCAGGAGCCGATGGCGCTGAACAGCCAGTCCGAACGCGGGTTCAGCGTGGAGTCGAGCGGGGCGAGGGAGGTCTTGCCGAGCAGCAGGCCCGCGCCATCCTCCAGTTTAATGGCGAGGTTTGCGGTCGGACGGTCGATATTACCCGGCAGGTTGAGCGTGCCGCCGCGTACGGTGAGAGGCCCTGTGCCGCTGTAACTGTCGAAGGCAAGAGATGCGGGGGCGCTTGATGATGGCGTCGGCGCGAGATCGGGTAGCGATAGGGGCGTGAACGAGAAGTCGGTGATGATGTTCTCGGTCCACTGTCCTCCGGTCGCGCCGTCGAAGCCGATCTGGGCTTCGGTGGTGCCGAGGACGGCAGCGATGTCGATGTCGGAAATAGCGGTGACATTCGTGCCGACGCCGTCCTGAACGGAGGTGACGGTCAGCACCTTCGCGGGTGAATCGTAGTTCACGATGAAGGTCGCAGGGATGCGGTTGGTCAGGGTGACCGGCGCGATGTCATCGGTGATGACCTGTGTGTCGTTGTTTTTGACAATCTTGAGGCGGGTGGAGCGGATGTTGCCGTCGTAGTAGCGCCATTGAACGGCGAAATTTCTGCTGCCGTTCACGAAACGGAACTGGATGTAATCAGCCGGCCAGGGGCTCGCCTCGCCGAACGCGTAACCGATCTGTGCGGTCCACGAACCGGCGACGGGATATCGGTTGGTGGTCAGCGACCCGCCCCCGGGTTGACCGGAGGCGGCGATGGTATGGGCGAGTGTGCCGTCCGGGAGCCAGCGTGCCGATCCCGAGAGGGACCACAGGGGCTGGTCGGCCAACGTAATCGCGGGTAGGGGCACAGGCACGGGAATGGCGTCGGCGGCGGTGGTCGAGATGTCGAGCGCGGCACCGGCCGAATAGGTCAGCGAGCCAAGCGCGAAGGCAGAGTGCATGGTAGAGAGACGTAGCGAGACCGCTAGCGTCTCGTCCGCGCCGAGGGTGAAGGCACCGCCGAGACGATACGGAATGGCGGCGGAACGCGGGCTGTCTACGTCGCTCTCGAACGTGAAATCGGTGATGGTGTGTGCACCCCAGGATCCGCCGGTTCCGGCGGCGAACCCGACATACGCCTCGTCAGCGCCGACCTCATCGGCGAGGTTCACGGCATAGGTTTGCGCGTGCCGGAACAGGCGGTCGGGACGCTCGACCTCAACGCCGAGTGTTCCGGCTCCGTCGTATCGGACCGTGACATGCCATGGGGCACCGCTGTTGTCCAAAACGGGTAGCACGGTGTTGGTCACCGTCCAGAGTCCGGCTTGCCCGAGAGTGAGCCAGCGGTAGCCGGCGTAGCCGAGCAGACCGATGGCGACGGAATTGGTGATGCCCGGCACACCGGTATCGGCTTGATAGCCTACGTTCTGGGCGCCGCCTTCAGATACAGATGTGCCGCGCGCGTCGTTCTGGATGATGAGCGCCACACCGTCGGCAGGCTGGGTCATCTGAGCAAAGACCCGGTACGTGAAGCGGGCGGTCCAGGGGCCGGTGACGGCGCGTTTGCGTGCCAGCCAGGCGTAGCCGTTGCCTGCGCTGTGGTCTGGCGTAAGACGCAGATGGCCGTCGTTTCGTCCGGCTTGGGCGGCTTTTTGGAAGACCCACTCATCGGGATAGGCTGTAAGCGACGGTGCCTTCAGCAAAAGCGCATCCGTCGTGACGGGCGTGACGGCGAGTGCGTTGGCGCCGGAAACTTCGACGGCTGCGCCGGGCAGCGCGGTGACCGACGCGGAGGATGCCGGCGCGACATTCACGGCATCGGCCACGAGCGCGAGCGTACCCTCGGCGACCGTGACCGGAACCTGCGGTGACGAAATGGCCAGCATGCCCGGTCCGGTTTTGGTGATCGCGCCGCCTGTCCCCGCCGCTTTTAAAGCCGGACCGATCCAAGCGTATTTACTGACATCGACAGTCAGTCCGCCGGGACCAACGGATAGATCGTGGCTTCCGGGAAACCAATCGGATGAGCGTGAGGGGGTACGCTGTCTGAGCGTCGCATTGTCGAAGGTTACGGAACCTTCGGTGTTGCCCCCTGCGGTGGCGGTGGTTGGCGAACCGTCAAGTTCAAGCACGCTGCCGCCTTTGTAGGTGACTTTACCGCCGCGCCCTACGCGCATCAAATAGGTCTGGTTGGTGGAAACTGAATCAAATGTGATCGTCATGTCCGCACCGGTCGCGGGCGAGACGATCATGCCGCGGTTGTGAGTCTGATTGTCAGAGATGAAGGTGGAGCCGTTGACGATATCGACGGTGCCGGTGGCTCTGTCGTTCTCGCCGAGAAAGACGTGCCCGTTGACTTTAAAGGTGGAACCGCCGTCGACACGCAGCCAGGGGCGTCCGCGATGATTCGATTGCCCATGCGCATTGTCCATGACAAACCCCGAACCTTCCATGACGACCGTCGCTCCGCCGTCCACGATCATGCCGGGCGACTGTGGCGATGCGATGGTGCCGGTGCCACGGGCGATGGTGAAGTAGTCGTTGACGAAGCGGTGGTAGCCGCCGTTGATTTCGAGCGTCGGTGAGTAGAGACTGCGGCAACCGACCCAGCCGGCCTGGATGACGTTGGTCTGGCCGGGTGCTCCAAGGCGCATGGTACCGCGTTCAATGGTGAAACGGTTGTTGCCATTCGTGAGGATGCCGTCTTCATCAAAAGCAAGGACACCGTTAGCCGTGCCATAGCTGTTCAGGCCGATGGTCTGCGCGCCGGGATATGTGAAGGCGACGGTGCCGGGACCGGTCTTGACGAACGCGCCTCCTTCCGTGCGGACCCGGCCGGAGACGGTGAGCGTGGTATCGGGATCGGTAATGTCTATGACCGCAGCACGATTCGTAGCGGCCTGCACGCCAGCGCGCAGTGTGAGGCCGCGGGCAAAGGTGGCGGAGGGACCGGTGTAGCGGTAGGCACCCTCGCCGAGGATGGCAGGCGCGGTGCTCGCGCCGAGCGCGGCAGGGTCTGCGAACGAAATGATGCCTCGGACATGGTTGAAGGGACCGGAAAAGGTGTTGGCTCCACCGAGCGCCACATTGCCGACTGAGAGGGTGAGGCCTCCTGCGCCATCGATGTCGCCATCCAGCGCGAGCGCGGCACCCGACGCCGCCGTGACGGTCGTGTCGCCGCCCAGCGTCAGCGGCAGCCCGACGGTGTGGCTGCCTCCTAGCACCGTAATGAACCCCGCCGCGTCGAGCGCCAGCGTGTTGCCGGCCAGGGTGTAACCCGCGCCGCCGAGCAGCACGCCGCGCAACGCGAGCGCGGTCATGTCATTGTTCACCGTGCCGTTGCCGGCCGCGTCGAAGGTGGCGGTTGCTCCGCTGCCTTCGGCTACCGTCTGATTCTGCCATTTCGACGTGTCACTCCATGCGCCGCCTCCCGGCGCGATCCACGTGCCGTCTGCGGCCAGCAGTGTCGTCGCCGTTCCGATTAATACCCACGCAACCACTTCGAGACGCCTAATTTTCATAATTGAGACTCCTTTGCGTTGAAAGCGGGACACCACATGTACACTTCGCAACCTGAACCACACACGGAACAGAGTACAAAGGGCAGTATATCCGAGCGGGGGATTTGAGTAAAGCGCGAATGAAGTTCATTCGCGCCTAGTCTTGAGTTTCGAGGCAGGAAGTTTATAACTGTTACGCGCTAGAAACGCAGAATGAAGACTATCAAGACAAAACGATGGATTACTGCGGCGTTGGTCATTGGGCTCCTGGAGGAAGGGTTACGCTTGATTTCTCTCCCAAAAAGCATACCATAACCCAATCCACATTCGTGGAAGAAGGAGGCGTTAGCTGAATATGAAGAAATTGATGATGGTTTTCATCGCCGGGGCGGCGATCATTTCGGGGTGCTGTACGGTCTGTGACGGGCCGAAAGATTCGGGGACGACTTTTGCGAGGGATGCGCTTGCTCCCTTTGTTGAGAATGGACAACTCCCGGGCGCGATCAATGTCTTTTACAAGGACGGCGTGCAGGAAACCACCTGTATCGGCTACGCGGATGTCGCGGCGAAACGGCTGATCACGATGGACGACGTTTTTATGCAGTGTTCGCAGACGAAGGGCTTCTGCGGCGTGACGATCGCGATCCTCGTCGAGGAGGGTAAGCTCTCGCTGGATGATCCCGTTTCAAAATATCTGCCGGAATTTAAGGAGCTTTGGGTTCTCGAATCCAACACCAACGGCGTTAAGAAGTTGGTCAAAGCGAAAAATGCGCTTACCGTGCGCATGGTTATGAACCACACCGGCGGCTTCCCGTTCGAGATTTGCGCGAAACAGGGCAACATCAAAGGCGGCGGCTGGGCCGGCGGTGCGCCGTTGCGTCAGACTGCGGCGATTGCGGCGGCGTGCCCGCTGCTCTTCGAGCCCGGCACGAAGGTGCAGTATTCCAATACCGGTATCGACATCGGCGCGGCGATCATTGAGGTCATCACCGAGCAGCGCTGGGAAGATTTCCTCAAGGAGCGCGTTCTTGATCCGCTCGGCATGGCGTCAACCTCGATCAAGCCGACCGACAAGCAACTTAAGACGCAGGTGGAGATGTATGACTGCGTGAAGGACGCCCCCGCGAAATACCGTCTGCAGAATGATATGCAGCAGCGCCCCTACAACGGCGATAACGTCTTTGCGTCGGCTGGCGCGGGACTCTGGACGACCGCGAACGACCAGCTCAAGTTCTACAAGATGCTTATGAATCTCGGCGTGGGCGAGAACGGCGTGCGGATCCTCAAGGAGGAGACCGTGAAGGAGATTCTCGCGAAGACAACGCGTCCGCAGGGCATGGGTGGCTATTCGCTCGGACTCTCCGCGCCGGAGGAGGACAAGGAGGACTCTTGGTTCGGGCATGGCGGCGCGTGGGGCACGAACTGCATGGTCAATTGGCATCGCAAGGAACTGAAGCTGTGGGCCGTTCAGCTTTGCGGCTCGCCGCGTCCTTGGGACAAAGAGCGCGCAGCGGCGGAAGAGAAATTTTTCAAGTACGCGATCGATAGATCCGGCGCCGATGCCTACACCGGTCGTGTCAAGTAAGTCGATAAAGAAAGGGATTGGACAATGAAAAAAATAAACCTGTTGATTGTTCCTGTGGCGTTGCTGGCGGCGGGATGGTTCTGGAGCCCCGCTGTGCAGGTGGAAGGGTTGCGGACATGTCGGCTTCACGAACCGTCGAACATTGTGAAGCCGGTGTTCTCTTGGCAAATGAAGAGCAGCCGTGCGGGCGCCAGCCAGAAGGCGTATGCGATCACGCTCCGCACGGCTGACGGCAACGAGGTCTGGAATTCCGGTACGATCGAAACCGGCGATTCCCACGCAGCTACTTATTCCGGCCCCGCACTGGACAGCGCCACGAAATACCGCTGGACGGTTAAGGTGACGGATGAAAAAGGGCGGACGTACACAGCGAAACCGGCGACGTTCATCACGGGATTGATCCGTGCGGACGACTGGAACGGCTCGGACTGGATCGCTGTGCCGGGTTGCGAGATCATTACTTCCAACAACGTGCCTAAGACGCATTTCGCTGCGCCTGGGACCTCGTGCTTCTTCAAGAAAATCGCGAACGGCAAGACCGTGAAGGAGGCCTACTGGACCGTCACGGGACAGGGCGCGTTCCAGGCGTATGTGAATGGCAAGCCGTTGCCCGACGTGCTCAAGCCGGGCTTCACCCACGTCTTCAAGACGCGCCACTCGTTCACCTATGACATCACCGACATGCTTGATAAGGGCGCGGATGGCGTGAACGTCTTTTCGGCGATGGTCTCTGCCGGCTGGTGGCGCGACAAGATTGTCCACTATCGCGGCAAGGAGTCCGCGTTCCGTGCGCAGTTGATCATGCGCTACGCGGACGGTTCCAAGGCGCGTTTCGGCACAGATGCAAGCTGGTCTGGCGCGGTGGCGGGGCCGGTGAAGGCCGCCGGCATCTTTGACGGCGAAACGTACGACGCGCGGGTGAAGACGCCTTGGATGATGACCGGTGTGGACACGGCGTTCAAGCCGGTCAAGACCATCAACGAATTCAGGGGCGTGATCGTGCCGATGGAAGGCGCGCCGATTGGCTTGCGCGAGGATCTCCGGCTGGCACCCAAAGAGACTTACGTGTGGAGCGGGGTCGAAGGCGCAGGGGAGGATGCTTACGGCAAGGTAAAGGTTCTCCGCCGTTACGAGCCGAACGCTACAGTGAAACTCGCTGCGGGCGAAACACTTGTCGTCGACTTCGGTCAGAACGCCGCTGCGGTGCCAGAGTTCACCTTCTCGGCGGCAGCAGGGACGGAACTCAGCGTGAAACCTGCAGAGATGCTCAATGACGAAAACGGGCTCAAGAAGCGCGGTAACGACGGTCCGGAGGGAAGCGTCTACCGTCGCAATCTCCGTAAATTGCAGGAGCACGGCGCAGAGGTCAAATACACGTTCGCCGGTAATGGCGAGGAGTCCTATCGTCCAGAGTTCACGTTCTTCGGCTATCGCTACATTTCCGTGACCGCAAGTGGCGATGTCGTGTTCAAGGCGATTGCCTCCGTGCCGGTGACCTCGATCCCGAAGTGGTCGGAGTGCGGTTCGATTGAGACCGACGTGGCGGACGTAAACAGGCTGGTTTTGAATGTCCTCTGGGGACAGTATTCGAACTATCTTTCCGTGCCGACGGATTGCCCGCAACGCGACGAACGTCTCGGCTGGACGGCGGACACGCAGGTGTTCTGTGCGGCGGCCAGCCGCAGCGCGGATGTCTACGGCTTCCTGTACAAGTTCATGCGCGACATGCGCGACTCGCAGCACGATAACGGTTCCTTCACTGGTGTCGCGCCGACAGCGCAATACGGTGATCTGGCGGAGCAGCTCGGTTGGGCCGATGCCGGTATCATCATCCCGTACACCATGTGGCAGCGCTACGGCGACCTCTCCATTGTCGCGGACAACTTCGAGTCGATGGAGAAGTACATGGCGTTGACGGCGAAGAACCGGTTCAACTCGCCGGTCGCCAATGGCCACCAGTGGGCGGATTGGCTTTCGTACGAAAACTATGAATCCGCCGGCGGCGGCGCCAACCCGAACCAGATACCCGCTTACGAGACGGGCGCGGACGGCAAGAGAGCGCCGCGCAAGGAAGCGTTGGACTATTGGCACTATCTGGGCGGTTGCTATCTGCTTTGGGACGCGCAGATGATGGCCGCGATGTCCGAAGCTTTGGGCAAGACCGAAGCTGCGACGAAGTACCGCGCGATCGTGAAAGACACCGTCGCGTATCTCAAGAGCGACTTCTTTGAGAAGGACGGCATGATCAAACAGTGCTTCCGCGACATGCAGACACCGGCGCTGTTCGCGCTCAAGTTCGGACTCGTAGAAGGCGCGGCCGCCGACAAGACGCGCGCGGGGCTGCTGAAGAACATCGCGGATCACGGGGGCTGCCTGCAGACCGGTTTCTTGGGCACTTCCATCATCATGGACACCTTGACCTACGATGCCGTATCGCCAGAAACGGCGTACACGCTCATGCTCCAGCGCAAGAATCCGAGCTGGCTCTACTCGGTCGAGCAGGGTGCCACCACGATCTGGGAGCGCTGGAACTCCTACACGAAGGCGGATGGTTTCGGCCGGGCGGGCATGAACAGCTTCAACCACTACGCCTACGGGGCTGTGCTCGATTGGATGTACGGCACCATGGCCGGAATCCGGCTCGATCCGAAGTCCCCCGGTTGGAAACACTTTATTCTGGCACCGATCCCGGACAAGCGCATCGGCAACGTGAACGCAACCTACGAGTCACCGTACGGGGCGATCAAAAGTTCTTGGGAGTTCAACAAAAACGGCACTTGGCACTTCCGGGCGGAAATACCCGCGAACACCTCCGCGACCGTCATCCTGCCGAATGGGGAGACGCGCGAGCAGGCTTCCGGCAAGTTCACGTGGAGTGGTAAGATTGGCAGTTAATTCGTGCGTTAACTTGGGTTGCGTGTTTTGCCCGTGATAGGGGGATTTCGCATGATGCGATGGCAGAGGCTGGTCGGAGGGATGATCGGGTGCATGGTCTGGTGCTCGTTCGGGGCTCCGACGCTTGAATATGTCTATCCGGCGGGCGTTGCGCGGGGGAGCGAATGCGAGATCGAGATCGGCGGCAGTTCGTTGGCGAATGTCAATCAAGCGGTCGCCAGTGGTGAAGGAGTCAAACTGACTTTTCTCGGCCCGGTCAGAACGGAGACGCTGAACAAGAAGGGGCGTCCCGTTTCAACCGTGGTGCCGAACCGTTTGCGCTTTAGGGTGGTGGTTGACAAGGACGCCGCGCTGGGTGTGCGCGCCCTGTGCGCCAGTGCGCCCTATCGGTTGAGTGAGCCGGTCGGGTTCGAGATTCAGGCGGAACTGCCGGAGGTGAGCGAGCCGACCACGAATCGGACAGAAGCCGGTGAGTACACATTGTCGTCTTTTCCGGTCTGTGTGAATGGCCGGGTGGCACACGAAGCGGCGGACCGGTATCGGTTTGAAGCGCGGCAAGGCATGGTGATCGTTGCTGTGACGCAGCCGGAGACATTGCCGCCGACGGGCTTCTTGCCGTCCCTGACGTTTTGCGATGCGGCAGGCAAGCCTTGCGAAGGTGTTTCCGTGTATGCGGCTGACCGTGCGCCGGTTGCCGTGTTCGAGGTGCCGCAAGACGGCACGTATACGCTGGCGGTGAGTTCCGCCGTGCCGACGCGGTCGGGCGACGACTGTGTCTACCGGATTCGGGTAGGGGAGTTGCCGCTGATTACGAGCTTTACGCCGGTGCGCGCGGCTGAGGGTGAGAGCCTGAATGTCCGTTTGGAGGGAGTCAATCTGCCACGCAAAAGAGTCCGCCTCTTCACCGGCGGTAAGAATAGCGCGCTCTGTCTGCAAACGATCACTGAGGGCGCCTGCGTTGTGCCGGGCCTTCGGTTCGCGCTGGATGCCGAGTCCGCCGCGCCTGATTTCAGGGTGACGATGACACCCGCTTCGCTGAATATCCCGGCGGACGGTAGCACGCTGGTAAAACTGCATGTGCAGAGAATCAATGGGTTTGCGGGCGAGGTCCGTGTCGCGCTCGATTTTCCGCCGCTCAGCATCGCGAGTGAAGGCGGTGTGATTCCTGCCGATGCGACCGAGGGTGTGCTCACGGTCTCTACCGATGGGGTGCGCTTTCCGCGTGTTGTCTTTGGGCTGGCGCTGACGGCCACGGCCGAGGTGGGCGGACAAACGGTGAAAAGGGCGGTGTTGCCGGTCCGCCGGTACCGCGTTACGGATGCCGAGCATGAACAGGTCTTTGCCGAACCGATGGCGCGGTCAAATGCCGGACTGAATCCGTTGCGGATCAACATAGCACCGAAAAAGCCGCTGGTCGTGCCGTCTGCGGAAGCGCTCCGCTTGACGCTGTTCAGTTCCAGCCTGGCCACGCATCTGGGTGGACTTTACGAGCCGGTAGTGATCTATCCGCCGCGCGGTTTTACCGTGGAGGGCGTGCAGCGCACCAACAAGCAGGAGCGTGCCGCCGTTCTTTTGAAATGCGATCCCGCCGTGTTGAAGCCCGGTGCCACCGGGGTGCTCGTGTTGGGTTGCATCAAGCAAGACGATGCCAAGCGAAAACCGCTGGCTGTCACGCAGTGCGTGCCTTTTGTGATCCACTAGGGGCACTTTTGACAGCGCGGACAGAAATGTGTGCCGCGCTGGGCAACGACAATGCGGTCGATCACGGTGCCGCAGCGCGGACAGGGCATGCCGTCGCGGCGAAAGACCTTGAGCGCGTCGGCGTTGCGACCGCGACGTCCGGCGACGCTGTAGAAGTTCGCCTCGCCGCTGCCGAGCGTGGTGCCGGCGTTGTCGATCGCGCGTTGCAAGACCGTGCGTATCGCCGCGTGCAGGCGACGGATTTCGGCGGCGGTGAGGGTGTCGGCGCGGCGTTCTGGATGGATGCGCGCCTGCCATAGTGCTTCGTCCACGTAGATATTGCCCAGCCCCGCCACCGTGGTCTGATCGAGTAGCAGCGGCTTGATCTGGCGCGTCTTGCCTTTCAGGCGCTGCTTGAATAGCGTCGGCGTGAAGTCCGCTTCCAGCGGTTCCGGACCGAGCGCGGCGAACGGATCGTCGCCGGGTTGCGTCAGCCGGAAGCGCCCGAATTTCCGCGTGTCATTGAAGATGAGTTCCCGTCCGTCGGTCAGATGGAGGCTCACATGGTCGTGCGGTCCCGGGCGTTCGCCGGGCGCCGCGAATCGCAGTTTGCCGGTCATGCGCAGGTGGATCAACAGGCGGTCGCCGGAATCAAGATTCACGACGATGAATTTAGCGCGGCGCGAGACATCGGTGATAGTTTTTCCGGCCAGCGCGCGGCAAAAAGCGTCGGGCGGCAACTCGGCGATGGTGCGCGGCCAGCGCACGGCGACGCTCCGGATTACGGAACCCGGCAGACCATGCGCGCGCAGATCGCGCACAACCGTCTCGACTTCAGGCAACTCAGGCATATGGGACCTCCTTTACTGATGACTGATGGTCGGTATTGTAGCACAGGTAATCGGTTAGTGACAGGGATGGGCGAGGATCATGCGTTTCAGGGTTCCGTTGCGGTGCCATCGCTATCGCCATCAGGATCGGGATCGGAATCACCGCCCCGCCTTTACACTCGCCGTTACGAGCCACTGCGTGGGTACGACGGTCGATTTCGATCCCGATACGATGCCGATTTGGATGAAACCATGAAACCATGGAACCTTGAAACCTTGGAACCAGAAACCAGCCCGTCTTGCTCCCCCCCGCGATCTCTGTTATATTTCACTCCACAAAAAGGGCCTGCGCAGGGTTTCATGACAATAGAGAATCACATAGGGGGCGAGCGGTGATCACACGTGAACCGGTCTATACGGATGCACCGGCGACGGCGTGGGAGGGCCTGTGGCGCATGGTGTTGATGGGTCTGGCGGACGTCGGCCGCTTGGGTGTGCTCACGATGCAGGCGCTGGCGGGCATACCGGCCATGCTCTTTTCCCGTCGCCAACGTCGCGAGTGGGTGCGCCAGATGTACCAGATGGGTATCAAGAGTCTGCCTATCATCTCGGTAGTGGGCATGTTTACCGGTATGATCCTCGGGTTGCAGGTGGGGCTGGAACTGCGTCGGTTCAATCAAGAGATTTATATCGGCCCGGCGGTCATGGTCTCGATGCTGCGCGAAATGGGGCCGTTCATGTCGGCGCTGATCCTTGCCGCTTGTGTCGGCTCTTCGATGGCCGCGCAGATCGGCACCATGACGGTCAATGACGAGATCGCGGCGCTGGAGATCATGTCGATCGATCCAGTGCGTTTTCTGATGACGCCGCGTATGGCGGCGATGGTTGTCATGACACCATTGCTCTCTTTTTATACCTGCGTCCTGGGCGTGATTGGCGGCGGGATCGTCGGGCTGACCCAGCTTAATGTGGCGTGGGATAAGTACATGACGATGGCCATGGACTTTGCGCGGATGCGCGATCTCTATGTCGGGCTGTTCAAAGCCATGGTTTTCGGGATCATCATCACGGGCGTCTCCTGTTACGAGGGGTTCACCACGCGGCAGGGCGCGGTAGGGGTGGGCCAGGCTACGCGGCGTTCGGTTATCACCTCCTTCCTGTTGGTTTTGGTTGTCGGGTATATTATTACGCGTATGTTTTATGACCTATGATTCGTTTTGACCATGTCACCAAGCAATTGGGCGGACGTAACGTCCTAGATGATCTCTCCTGCGACATCAATAAGGGCGAGATCTTCGCGATTGTCGGTCCATCCGGAACCGGTAAGAGCGTGACGCTCAAGCACATGGTGCGGTTGCTCACGCCCACGAGCGGCGCGGTGTGGGTCGGCGATGTCGAGATGAGCGCGGTGAACGGCGACGAACTGGCGCGTGCGCGCGAACGCTTCGGCTACCTGTTCCAAGGCGGCGCGCTACTGGGCTGGATGACGGTCGCGGAGAACATCGCCTTGCCGCTACGCGAACGGACGCGTATGACCGAGGATGAGATCGAAGAGCGCGTGATGCAGGTGTTGAGCGCGGTGGGCATGGAGCAAGACGGCGACAAGTATCCCAGCGAGATTTCCGGCGGTATGCAAAAGCGAGCCGGGCTGGCGCGCGCGATTATTCGTGAGCCGGAGATCGTGCTCTATGATGAACCGACCTCGGGCCTTGATCCCGTCACCGCGCGCACGATCGACCAGTTGATTCGCCGCCTAAACGAAGAATTGGGCATCACCAGCGTGGTGGTGACGCACGACCTGCAAGGGGCGTTGCTGATCGCCGATCGCATCGCGATGTTGACGGGCGGACGATTCGTGGAGGTCAGCCCGCCTAAAACGTTTGTCGCCACGGATCAACCGGATGTCCGTAAGTTTTTGGACGCCCAGTTCATTTCAAAAAAGGGATTAGAGGGATTTTGAACGCGGAGTTAATGCATATCGCGGCTAGTGAATGGAAGAGGGGAGACGTATGAGTCTGAAGAAGAATAGAGAGGTTTTTTCCGAAGTAATCGTCGGCCTGTTCATGGTCGCTGTGCTGGGCTTGCTGGTCTATTTCACGATCATCATTTCGGGGATCGATGTTCTGGGCGGTAAGAGCAAGGTGCCGGTCACCGTGCTGTTTCATGATGTCGGTGGACTGAAGGTGCGCGACTCGGTGGTCTTGCGCGGTATGACGATCGGATCGGTGAGTGAACTAGACTTGGAAAACAGCGGCGTACGGGTCACGATGATGATCCAGGGCGACGTGCGCTTTAGGGAAGGCTACCGTATCACGGTGAACAGCGGCTCGTTGCTGGGCGGCAACTATCTGCTGATCGAAGAGGGCACGGGCGACGAGGTGCCGCCCGGAACCGACCTGCGAGGCGAGACTCCGACCGACTGGATGCGCGACCTGGGCGAGATCGTGGCCAACCTGCGTGATGCGACCGAAGGGAACCACATTAAAAACATTTTGACCAATCTGGATGCGGCGGTCGTTTCGATCAAGGTTGCGGTCGAGCGTGTCGAGCGGGGTGAAGGTACGCTTGGAAAACTGTTTTCCGACGACATGACGCTTTACAACGATCTGTCAAACGCGGTCGCAAGCCTGCGTTCCGTGGCGGTCAAGGTCGACACCGGCGAAAATTCGCTGGGGCGTCTGCTTAACGACGACGGCAACGTTTACACCAATCTTAGCGCCTCGATCGCGAATTTGAAATCCATCTCCGATCGGCTTGAAAAAGGCGAAGGCACGCTCGGTCGGTTGCTCTCCTCAGACGATACGATCTATGCCGACCTTCAGGTGGCTGTAGAAAATCTGAAAAAGGTCTCGGAGCGTCTGGAGAGCGGCGAAGGTTCGCTGGCCAAGCTACTTAAAGACGACAACGCGGTTTACAACGACTTGCAGGCGACGGTCGCCAACCTGAAAGAGGTGACCGACCGGCTGGTCCAAGGCGAGGGCACGCTCGGCAAGCTCTCGAAAGAGGATGAGCTTTACACCGATGTCCAAGGGCTGATCAAGGACGTTCGCCAGACCGTCGACAATTTCCGCGACACGACGCCGATCAGCGCCTTCGCCAGCCTGATCATGGGCGGGCTGTAGAGATGGCGGCGGTGAGCCGCCACGATCCGCGACGCCAAACTGAGCCCTTTATGTAGCGGAACACAGACGTTCACGTCTGAACAGGAGCCGAAACCATGCACTTTGCCCGCCTCAAAACCCATGGCTACCGTGGTGAAGGCTACTACTTTATCACGTTTGCCACTGCGCCGCGCCGTGCGCTGCTGTCAGAAATTCGAGATGGGCGTATCCAGCTTTTCCCAGAAGGCCGGGCGGTGGTCGAGGCGTGGCAGCGTATACCCGCTGACGATCCAGCCTATAGCCTCCGTATAAACGTGGTGATGCCGACCACTTTCACGGCATCTTGGTTTGCAAAGGCGGTGCCCGTTACTCGCTTTCGCAGATCGTCGAACGGATGAAGGCCCGCTCCCGCCAGGCCATCCGGCGACTGAAAAACGCACCGGCACTCAGCGTATGGGAGGCCGGCTTTCATGACTTTGTCGCCTTCACTTCCGCGACATTCAACGTCTTTGCCGACTACGTGCGTGACAATCCGCGCCGCTGGCAACTCCGGCAAGATAATCCGCAGTGGTTCGCCAAGCAAACGGATGTCGTCCATCCGCGTCTGCCACCTGAAACACGGTGGACGGCCTACGGCGACCGCACCCTGTTAGACTACCCTTGGCTGGAGCCGGTCATCATCTCCCGACGGCTGGAAGGCGAAGAACTGGAGGCGGTGGTTGCGCGGTTTCTTGAGCTGGCTCGCGAGGGCGCAGTGCTGATCGGCGGTTTCATTTCGCCGGGCGAGTGTCGGGTGGCGCGCGAAGCAGCGGCGATCTCCCGCAGCCGGCTGATCTACCTGCACCCGTGGGGGCTGTCGCGTTACAAGCCACATGGTCACGCGGCGGCAGAACGGCTCGCATCCGGCCTGACACTTGCGCTCAGTGGCTTCCCCGACACAGAAGAGGCGGTGCCGCGCCGCGAGAACTGCTTGTGCAACAACCGCTGGGCTCAAGCCATTGCTTTAACATCGTCGCATGTCTCCGGCTCAAACTGAAACGCGAACTGTATACAACCCACTCCGTCAAGCGTTGGCGTGGCGGGCCACGGACGTTCACGTCCGTCTGGACAATGCACCTAACTCCTAACTCCTAAATCCTAACTCAGCGCAACGGCCAGCGGCCGTTTGCGTTGCGGCCTTGGTTCCCTGCGGTCGGTTTGATATGCTGACCCCATGTCTGACCTTGTACAGCCCGATATCTTTTGCTTGGCACCGCTGCGCGGGGTC
>DUPH01000050.1 GCA_012838435.1 Lentisphaerota bacterium
CCCTTCCGGACTCCACTGGTACCATCACAACGGCGGCTATGATCTGGGAGCGGCGAATCCCTCGGGCACCTACTGGGGCATCGACCCGACCGGCGTGGGATATGCCTACAAGGCCTGGCCGTACTACCACGAGGGGGAGAATCCGGGACAAAACAACAGCAAATACAAGAACTACTTCGCCTATAAGGGCTACATCAACATTCCGGGCGAGGCGGGGACGCCCGTGGTCTGCAACTTCGCCTCGTCCATCACCCGGTTTGTGCGCGTGGACATCGGAGGACAGACGGTCGTGAAGATGAACGACAACAAGGACGCCTTGACCGGACGGGAAGTGGGCTGGAGTCGCATGTACGTGGGGCCGGCCGTCACGCTCACGGCGGGCTGGCAGCCGATTTTCGTGTCGATGTACAATGCCTACAACAACGACAAGGGACCGGCAGCCAACACGGACCTTGGCTGGACGGCGAACTTCGGCATCGGCATCGACTGGCTGGCGCGGTCCGTGACGAACCACTCCTTCTACGTGAAGCTGCAGGATCCGGGCGACGGTTCGTTCCTGCGCCCCGAGCTCGACCGCTCGCTGCTCGATCCCGCGCTGTGCCGCCCCACGTTTGAAGGCGCGGTGAAGTTCGCGCCCGGCACGGTGTTCGACGCGAACGATGTCCTGCCCTACACGCCGGTCACGTTCCCGTCGCTGACGGGGCTGCCGACGATCCGGAACGGCGAGGTGCAGGTGACGAACACCACCTGGACGGTGCGGAAGGTGGACGTTGATGCGGGCGTGCCGCTCACCGTGGAGGACGGCGCCACGCTGCGGTTCGCGCCCAACACGAGGCTCGTGGTGACGGATGTGGACGAACTCGGCTCGACACGGACCGAACGGACGCGTCCCCTCATCCGCGTGGCGGCGACCGGTGTGCTGGTGAATCCGCCCTCCTACACGCGTCCGCAGGGCAGCAAGTGGCGCGCGGAGTGGTCCGCGGACGGCAAGTCGCTCGATCTCGTCTATAACGACGGCATGATATTCATCCTGCGGTAACCGCCCACATCAGATCGCCACCTGAACCCGTTGCGGGTGGAGCAACTGGTCCAACACGTCCGGCGCGATTTGCACAAGCAGGCCGCGCCGGCCGCCGTTGATGTAGAGATGCGGCAGGTCGAAAAGCGACTCCTCGGCGTAGACCGGCAACTGCTTCCGTGTGCCGAAAGGACTGATCCCCCCTACCAGATACCCCGTGTGCCGCGTGGCACTTTCAGGCGAACAGGGCGCAACCGATTTCACGCCCAGCAGGCGCGCCATCTGCTTCGTCGAGATTTCCCGATCACCGTGCATCAGCACAATGAACGGTTTTTTTGCATCCGTTTCCATCACAATGGTCTTGACCGTCTCGTGTTCTCCGACCCCGAGTTCATGAGCGGCACGGTCGGTGCCGCCGTGCTCCACGTAGTCGTACACGCAAGGCGTGAATGCTGCATTCCCCGCGCGCAACGCACGGATGGCAGTGGTAACAGGTATGTCCATGACTCTCCTTACGAGAACGTGACCTCTTGGCCGTGAAAGAGGAAGTTGCCGCCGACCACGTATTCCATGGCCGTGGGCGAGAAGCGATCCTGCACCGTGATATGCAGATGCCCCGCGAGAATCGCCTTGAGTTGTGGAACCGTTTTGAGATACGCAATGAAATCGCGCGTGGTCGGATCATTCCGCTGCGTCAGCGCGTCACCGGTGAAATCGGGCGCAGCCGCAGAACGGAACTTCGATCCGTACTTCCAGAACTTGGCGTTCTGACGCCAGATGTAGTCGGTATAGAAGGGTATATGCTTGATGATGACGATCGGGAGCCCCTTGTCGACCTCCTTCTTGAACCGCTCCACCTGCTCCGGTGTCACGCGCGCGTCCGAGTCATCGATCGACACGAAGTTGACACCGTTGATCTCCTGCGAAGCAAACGGGATGTCGAACGGGAAGTATTTCTTAAGCTCGGCGCGGATATCCGTACGGGAGGTGTTGGCGTTCGCCTCACGGTCAAGCCACATATAGGGCGAATACTCGTGATTGCCGACGGCACCGAACATGTTTTCACCAAAGTACTGCTTCACCAGATCGAGATTCTTTTGCGAAAGCCAGTCGATGAGATCCCCTGTGTGGAGCAGGTAGTCGCAGTTGGCCTTTGCCCATGCGATCGAATCGCTGAACGCCTCTTCCTGACGTCCGCCGAAAGTCTGGGTGCGTGCCTTCTTGAGCTGCTGCTTCCACTTGTCCTCATGGGGATAAGCGTCCGTAAAATGGGTGTCAGAGATGTGCAGCACCGAAAACGGCGACCGCGCGCCAGCGTCCACATGCACCTTGGCGATACTGAGGCGCTCGAATCGCCCGCGATCCGGAAATATGGCCGGATCGTCCGCCAACGCAGGCAGACGCGAAACAGCGGCGAGCGCACCGCAAGAGAGCGCCGATTTGAGGAACCCGCGCCTTCCAAGCACGGAGCAACTTGTCTTGTTATCCATCCCTTTGTTTTTCATGCGTTGAAAATATCAGTTGCGTTATTTGTCAGTCAACACAATAGGTAATCGGTTAGGGGTAATCTAAATATCTGTCCCTTTGTTGCACAAGACTGGTGCCGAGCTGTGTGGCACGGGCATCCTGCCCGTGTGGCGGCGTGGAACGCCGCCCGGACGAGCAGACGCTCGTCCCTCCCGGTGCTCCGCGAGACGGATGACTGGTTGGTGTAGCGCAAAGTACGGCGGGACGTCTCGAACCGCCGAAAGCGAACCGTGCGCAAGGCGTGTGTGGGGCGGTCCGAGACGTCCCGCCCTACTTAACCTAAAAGGAGCAGTCGAACGGGCAGAACTTGCGAAAAGCCGCGTAAACATTAATTGTCTAAATACCTGTCTCTTTGTCATGGTCCCTTTGTCATGATTGTCATGCCGCGCGTGGCGCGGCGGAAAATTTGGTGCGGTGACAAGAACCGCGCTGTCGCGGGTCGCGGCACCGCTTTCTCTCCGCGCGTGCGCGGAGCCACCTTGCCATGATGCATATTCAAAACACCTGTCCGTTAGTTGTCCATGTCATGCAACCTGCCAAAACCGAATATCGCAGAGAAGTTGAAGGAGGGAAAAAATTTGGTACACTGTGCCTGTGAACTCGGGTAGTATATTCAATAGCTTGATCGAACGCACAGGTGTGGCGGTGGCACACTACTGGAATACGCGGATCGGCCAGCATGACCGACAACGTCAGGCGGGCAAGGCGGACCAGGGCGCCCGTAGCGCCGTAACCGGCGGCGCACAAATGGACGGCTTCATCGATCTCTTCGCAGAATTGATCGTCCAAGCCGGAATTCCTGAGCGTTTCATATTCAGAAAGAAGGCTGTTGAACTGCCGGGTTTTTTCCGTCCCACAAAGGAATGGGATCTGCTCGTCGTTCGCGATAAGACATTGCTAGTAGCCATTGAAGCCAAGTCGCAGGTCGGTCCATCTTTTGGCAATAATTTCAATAATCGAACCGAAGAGGCCATGGGAAGCGCTCTCGATCTGTGGACTGCTTATCGAGAACGTGCCTATCTCGACAGTCCTCAGCCATTTCTGGGGTACTTTTCATGCTGGAGGACAGCCCCTCATCCAACCGTCCCGTCAAGGTCAAGGAGCCGCACTTCTCGGTGTTTCCTGAATTCGTCGGTGCATCATACATGCGCCGTTACGAAATCTTCTGCCGTAAGCTCGTTCTGGAGCGACACTACACTGCAGCAGCGTTCATCTCTTCCACCAAAGACGACGGCATTCACGGACGTTTCGCGATTCCCGCAGAAGATCTGAGTGTCGAGCGCTTTGCAAAAACCCTTACAGCGCACGTCACGGCCTTTGCTTGAACTCATGAAAAAAACCGTTCACAGACTTGTTAAAGGAGATGCCAGAGAATTGGCATTCCTCGACGATTCATCAGTTCATCTGGTAGTGACCTCGCCGCCATACTGGAATCTGAAGCGCTACAACGAAAACCCAGACCAACTGGGGCACATTCCGGATTATGAGGCATTTCTGTTCGAGTTGGAAAAGGTGTGGCGGCACGTTTACCGCATCCTAATTCCTGGCGGGCGTCTGGTCTGCGTCGTCGGCGACGTGTGTGTCGCCCGGAAAAAATTCGGTCGACATCTCGTTTTCCCTCTTCATGCTGACATCTGTGTCATCTGTCGTCGGATCGGATTCGACAATCTGAACCCAATCATCTGGCACAAGATCGCGAACGCCTCCTATGAAGTCGAAAACGGCTCAAAATTCCTTGGCAAGCCTTACGAGCCGAACGCAATCATCAAGAACGATATGGAGTTCATTTTGATGCAGCGGAAACCAGGGGGCTATCGGCAACCCACGAAAGAGCAACGTGATGCAAGCAGAATTGATAAGGAGTCGTTTGACCGCTGGTTCCAGCAGATATGGAATATAGGCGGCGCTTCAACCAAGAAGCACCCCGCGCCCTATCCGCTCGAGTTGGCCACACGACTCGTGCGCATGTTTTCGTTTGTTGGCGACACGGTTCTTGATCCTTTCTGCGGTTCAGGAACAACAATGGTGGCTGCTTTGCGGAGCGAGAGAAACAGCATCGGCGTTGAAATCGATCCTGAGTACTGTCGCATGGCGGCGCAATACCTGAAAGCCGAAACCGAAGATTTCTTCACGACGGCCGAATTACGGTTTGAAAAAGCTTCAACGGAGACACTCGCCATGGTTCAGGAAGACAGCGCCTTATACGAGGTGCGTCCAGCAAGAAAACGATTGGTATGAGTTACGTAATCAAGTCCCTACAAGAAACGAGGGTAGACACATGAAACGATTCGATTTGAAAACGCGGGAAGACCTGGAGGCGGAACTGGCGCGTATCGGCGCTGCGTTGCCTTGGAGCGATGACCTGTCGCCATTGGGGACACCGCTGGAAGTCGCGGGCCGCAAACTGGCGAACCGTTTTGTGGTGCAACCGATGGAGGGTGTGGACGCTTGTGATGACGACGGCACACCGGGAGAGCTGACCTTCCGCCGTTATCGCCGTTACGCGGCCGGTGGTAGTGCGCTGATCTGGTTTGAATCGGTCTCGGTCGTGCCGGAGGGACGCTCCGGACCGCGCCAACTCATGCTCACTGAGCGCAATCTCGCTGTCTGGCAACGACTGGTTGAGGAGACGCGCCGCGCGGCGCATGAAACAGGTTGTGGCGAGGTGACGCTGCTCTTGCAGTTGACCCACAGCGGCCGCTATAGCCGACCGCAAGGGAAACCCGCGCCGATCGTGGCGCAACGGAATCCGCTTCTCGAACAAGCCATGCCTGAAATGCCGGTCTGCGAACCGATCAGCGATGACGCGCTCGACCGGTTGCTTGATGCGTTCACAACAACCGCCCAACTGGCCGAGCGTGCCGGATTCGACGGCGTCGACATGAAGGCCGTACACGGTTATCTCGTGGCCGAACTGCTCGGCGCGCGCCAGCGCGAGGGACGCTTCGGCGGATCGTATGAGAATCGCACACGCTTCCTGAAGGCGTGTATAGCGGCCATGCGCCAGACGCTCAATCCCAACACATGGGTAGCCTCACGCCTGACCGTCCTCGAACCCTCCGCCTATCCGTACGGCTGGGGAGTCGCGGAACACGAAGGCCCCTGGCAAGCGGACCTCGCGGAGCCTCTGCGGCTGATCAGCGAACTCACCGCCTGCGGCGTGCCGCTCCACAACATTTCAATGGGATATCCCCGGTTTCAGCCCCACCTGAACCGGCCGCATGACCGTGCGCTTGTCGGATGTCCGCCGCCGCCCGAAGATCCCCTGCGCGGAGTCGTGCGCTTTCAAGAGACCGTGCGCTCGGTACGCCACGCAGCGCACGGCGCACCGGTCATCACCGCCGCTCTCTCTTGGTTGCGGCATTTGGCACCGCAGGTCGCGGCCGGAATGATCCGTGAAGGCTGGTGCGATCTGGTCGGCTTCGGACGCTCCGCGTTTGCATATCCCGATGCGCCGCGCGACATTCTGGAGCACGGGAAAATGACCCCGGACAAATGCTGCGTCACCTGCTCCATGTGTTCGCAAATCATGAAGGATGTCGTGGGACGCGGCGGATGCGTGGTCCGCGATTCGGCGATCTACGCTCCGGAATACCGCCGGGGACGTGACCATGCCACGCGTGGAGTTTAGTTATTCGCTATTCCTCTCCCTTCGCATACACGAAAACGTATGACATTTCACTTTTAAAGGTCCTCGAATACCCCCTAAAACGAGATATTGCCTAACGAATGAATTGTTTTTCGGCTTGTTTATCTGCACACAATAAGGCATAATGGTGGTTCATCTTTTATTTGGGAATTGTATTGACGTTGAGCGCTCCTTGCGGATCTTGCAAGAGTGTTTTCCCTATTGAAAAGAATGGACCTCAACACAAGGAATGAACTATGGGCAAACAAAAAACTTACGCTGAGCATGAAATTGCGGTGAGGGTGGGCTCGCGGATCCGCAAATTACGTGAGCTCCAGGGTATCACTCAAATCAAGTTGGCAACAGACATTGGTATCAGAGCGGGACCGCTCGGCTGGATTGAAAAGGGTAAGCATCTGCCGTCAGGGCGCGTGCTTTATCGTCTGGCCAAACGATTGAATGTGCGGATCGATGACCTGTTCCAGGAGAAGGATGTGTGGGATGACAGCGCAACGCCAACGGATGCACAGGCCGCTGTCGTTCTGCCGCCTGTAAACGTGGCGTCGTGTCCAAATGCGGAGGCACTGAAAGCGACACATATCATCTGTCAGACAGTGGCGGAAGCGCTCCCCAAACTCGAAAAGCTGGCAGGTGTGGCGCCCCGTCTGGACTTCTCGCTGAGCATCCCCTTCACGGCCGACGACGACGGTGCCAAACAGGTTGCCGCCTACGTGCGGCAGGGGCTCGGCATCGGCAATGCCATGCTGACCGATTATCTGGAATTGTTCGAAAATGCCGGACTGCGCGTCGTCTTCATGAACATGCCTGAAGGATGCACGACATTCAGCGGCTACGACCCGTTCAACCAGAATGGCTTCGTCTTCATTAACAGCAACCTCAAGAAACAGCCCGAAGTGCAGATGATTCGCGCAACCCTTGAACTCGGGCGAGTCTTCTGGTACGTGCGCAAACAAAATGCGCAAGCAAGCGTAGAGGCTGACACGTTGAACGAAAAGGAGTTCGCATACTGCTTTATGTTGAACTTCCTCCTGCCTGCCACCTCGCTCCGCAGGACGGTTCTGCAGACGGGTATAGCACCAGAGAACTGGACGTTCGACCTGCTGTTGCGCATGAAGAAGCGCTACGGTGTCTCTGCCCGGTGCCTTGCAATGCGGTTGCAGGAACTCGGCCTGAGTCGGAGTGACAAGCAGAAACATGACCCGCACGCGTTCCTCTTCGAGGATGAACTGGAAGCGTTTCAGGCGGAGAAGGGGTCCGCTGCTGAGCCGGGCGGCAACCGTCCGCCTTGCATCATGAACGGCCGGATCGGTGACCTGCTACTTGTGGCAGAACAGAAAGCCGGCAAAGACATGAAGCCGGTCAACGCAATAAAACGCGTGCTCCGGCAGTCCGGCGTGCGGTTCGACACCTAAAACGACCCCGCCGAAGTGCGGGCCAAAAACCTCCTGGTGTACGCCGGGAGGTTTTTTTGTATACTGTTGGGCGTAAGGCAGCCGATAGGCGGCCGCTGAATGCAACTCAGGGAGAAGCAAATGAAACGTGCATGGCCGGTGTTTTTGGTTTTTCTGGCAATGGGCTTCGGGGATGTTGTGGGGCCTCTGGTCACCTTGGTCAAAGAGACCTTCAATGTTTCCAATTTGACGGCACAACTGGTACCCCTGACCGGATTCCTGATGTTCGGTCTGCTCTCCGTCCCGATGGGCATCGTCCAGGACCGCAAGGGAAAGAAGTTCGTTTTGATACTCGGACTGGTGGTCGCCCTAGCAGGCGCCCTGTTGCCGATCTTAGCCGGCATGTACGGTCGGCAGGTGGAGATCGCCGCAGGCGACCTGACGAAATTTTACGTCATACTGGCTTCCATCCTGCTATTGTGCGCGGGCGCGACAATTCTGCAAGTCTGCGGTAACCCCGTGATGCGTGACGTCTCGCCTCCGGGCAAGTTTTCGAGTAACCTGTCCTTGGCACAATCTGTCAAAGCCGTGGGCTCATCCATGGGTTTCCTGCTGCTGCCGCTGGTGGCGAAACCCTTGGGCTTGTCGTGGTCGATCCAATACCCGATTTTCGCAGCGACGCTGGTCATCGCGCTGTGCGCCTGCCTGCCCCTGCAGTTGACCGATGAGCGCGACGAGCAGCGTCAGCCGGCGACGCTACGCTCCTGCTTCACACTCTTCACTAAAAACCGTTTTGTGCTGACGATGGTGCTCGGCATCTTCTTTTACGTCGGAGCCGAGGTGTGCTTCAACTCCGGCGTGCCGCTGTTGTTGAAAGAGCGGTTCGGCCTGGTTCTTGAAAACAGTCTCTGGGTGAGTTGGTCGCTGTTCTTCCTGCCCATCCTGGTGGGGCGCTTCGCGGGCGCAGCCATCCTGCGCGTGTTGCAACCGGCGCTCTTCCTGAAGTTGACCGCCGTGCTGTCGCTCATCGGAATCGCGGCTGTCTTCAGCGGCGTCAAGAGCCTGACATACATCGGCATCGTGGTGACGGCCCTGGGCTTCGCCAACATCTTCCCGCTGATCTTCTCCATCACGGTTGACGCCCTGCCCGAACGCTCCAACGAAATTTCCGGACTGATGATTTCCGCGATCGCGGGTGGTGCCATCCTGCCCCCAATCATGGGATGGGTCGTGGATCTCGCGAACAAAAACCAGATCGTCGGCTTCATCGTGCCGTTCGCGGCGCTGCTCTACATCCTCTGGGTGGCGCTGACTCAAACCACGCGCCAGCAGACGGCCTAACGACGACCGCAACGCCTCTCGCTCTCACGCCCACGGCACCGTCTGCACGGTGCGCGAGGGCGGTGTATAGCCCGGCACCATCAGTCGCGTAATGCGCGGCGTGATATCCATGAGGCTGCTGGCGTTAGCCTTGAGTCCATCCGCGCCCGGACCTACCGCCGCGAGCGGCACCGGGTTACGCGTATGGCCACGGCTCCCCATCTCCTCGATATTGCCGTGATCGCTGGTCAGAATCAAAAGCAGGCCGGTTGTCTTGCTCAGTTTGACCACCGTATCCAGAAACAGATCAAGCGTCTTGAGGGTCTCGCAGGCGAGGTCGTAATTTCGGGAGTGTCCGGCCAGATCGGTCAGAAAGAACTCAAAAAGCGTAAAGTCGTGCGCCAGCGCCACCTGAATCAGATGCTCGGCAGCCTGCTGGGGCGTCACCGACGGGACAGCATATCCCTTTTCCCGAAAACTGAGGCACGTGATATCGTGCGAAACCGCACGATTGGCCAGCAGATCATCTTGAACCGAGATCGTTTCTGGCTGCGTCAGCGCCATCACCGTAGTGACGGATTTGAAACGGCGGGCCCTTAAGTCATCAACGCTATCGATCAGATATGCGTCAGCAAACCGGCAGCGCAACCCCTTCTGTGTCAGTTCCATAAAGAGATTGCCCTCTTCGATCAGTTTCCGCAGGGTGGGCCCCGGAAAACCCTCACAGTGGCGCCCCATGACCTGCGAAGCGTTGACCCCCGTGAACATCGTAGCCTGCCCCGTGGCACTCTGAGGCAATCCATCGATACCGAGACAAGCGTCAATCGTGACCGAGTGCTGTTCAATGAGTTGGCAGAGGGCCGGACAGATCCCCGCATGCACCGGATTGTCGGTCGCGGGCCTGCGTAGGCCGACGCCATCGATAAACAGGAAGAGCACCTTCATTTTCGCTATTATCGCATCAATATTGCTCCACGACAAGACAGAACGTGCGCGATTGCACGCAACAGTTCATTCGTACCACAACTCCTAAATCCTAAATTTTAACCCCTAACCCTATGGTGCAGTCTCAAGGAAGTTAAGGCTGCACCTCCGTCAGCACCTGTCGGCAGCAAAGTACCTTTTCCAGCAGGTCTTGCGGAATGTAGAAGTAGTGGTTTGAAGACTCGTACCCGATCCGCGAGTCGGCCTTGACAAACGGCAGGAGCT
This sequence comes from Lentisphaerota bacterium, assembly GCA_012838435.1. Taxonomy (GTDB): domain Bacteria; phylum Verrucomicrobiota; class Kiritimatiellia; order RFP12; family UBA1067; genus DUPH01. Next base: position 10,115 of record DUPH01000050.1, read on the forward strand.
GCTTGGCGACCGCCAACTCAGCACGCGCGGCAGCCCGCATTTCGCCTCGGCAGATGGCGCGTTCGGGATCGGTCGTGGCGGCCTGCAAGCGGTCGCGCGCAGCGACAAAGCGCGCTTGGTTGACGCAAGCGGCGAAGTGCAATTCCGCAGCGCGGAAGAGTCCTAACTCACGTCCGGCTTCGGCGCGCGCGGCCTCCTGTACCTGCGGCAACAGACTGCCCCACAACCCGCATCCGTGCGCGAAACCGGCACGCACCTTATCCATCTGCGCGATCCAGACCTCAGCCGGATACACCGACCGCCACCGCGTGAGATCATCATACGGAATGCCGACCATGGTGGCCCGATAACCGGTGGGCTTGAGATAGAGCGGGTTGGCTGGCCCCATGTGCTGCGGGCCGTTGTAGACCGTGCCGATGTGATAAGGGTACTCGCGGAAGCCCTGCGAAAATGCGGTCCAGGCCTGCCGCACGAGCGGCGCGGCATCAGCGCCGTACCGTCGGACAGCCACACGGTCCAACACCGGACCGATCGCATCCGTTTCCTTGGTGAAAGCCTGAAAGACCTCCAGATTGGGCGAAGGGTAACACCCCAAGCTCCAACTCAGCATCACGCCGTCCACGCCAGCCGAGGCCAGATTGCATGCGTGTTCGGCCACCAAGTCGAGCGTCGGCAGATACGGGATAGAACAGAACTCCCACGTCGCGCCGACCTGCACCTTCGCCGATGTTTTCAGTCCCGCCGCGCGCGCCAGCGACCAATGCTTCTTGGCACGCGGCCCCGGCCCAACGGAGGAGATGGAGTATTCGCCGACCGTGGATGCGACGCCGCCCCGGGTAATCGGCAGCGACCATTCGCTGACCGACTGCAACCAGCAGTTCTTGGGTAGGCGCGCGATGATCTCGCCGACTTGCGTGTCATCCCAGCTCCAATCCCACACCAGAACCTTGGCATCAGGGTTGCCGCGTGCCACACCCTGCGCGATCGTCGCGTTCACCTCGGCAATGATCTCGGCATACGACCGCTCTTTACAACGCTCGCACTGCGCCTGCTGCCGATGTGAAGCGCAACTGGTAGGGTTTTCCGAAGCGGTAATGGTAAAGACGCCGCCCAGCCCCGGCACTTGGGTAAACACGGAAGCTACGGCATCGGACATCCAGCGCCGCACCTCCGGGTGCGACGTGCAAAGCCGCGCGGTGTCACCGGCGGCGGCGACCCCGCGCATGGCGGCGCGTTCCGGTCGCGCCTCAAAAAATGAGTGGTGCATCGTACGCGGTTCGTTCATGTAGAGATAGATCTTCAAGCCGTACTTTTCGGCGCGCGCCACCAGCTTACGCAATCCCGCAATCCGCCGCTCACACCCCTCGCCGAACTCCGGGAAGGCGGGATCTTTCGCCAGCGTGCGCAGCACGGTATGGACCCATACGCCATTCACGCCAGCCGCCGCCAGACGCTGCAAAAGTCCCTCAGGATAGGAGGCAACTTCGGTATCGAAAAGCGGGTCGCCATACTCGGCAAAATACGAGAAAATAAAACGCAGACCGAAAGGCGAACTGTCCGATGACGGCGCGACCACGATGGCCGGATCAGGTCGCGAGAGGCGATCAATAAAGGCGAAGCGCGGCTCTTCAGGCTGGCGCAGACTATCCGCAACGCCCTCCTCGCGCAGCCAGGCGGCGAGTTGTTCGGCAGCCGCGCGCTCAGCCTCGGAAGGCGGCGTGTAGCGCAGCGGCGGACAGGCGGGTTTGACGCTACCCAGTTTGATGAAGAGGAAGTCATCCTCCATCAGCGCATAGCGCAACTGCGCGCGCGTGAAACCGGTAAGCGTCAGAAGCTGGTCATAGGGCAGCAGATGCCAGTTACGCCGCACCACGGTGATGTAGCCCTTGTCCTGCCACGCCGGCAAGATCGCGTCCTGCGGCGGCAGCCCCATCGAGGTCGCAACCTGCGCCACATTTTCAGGCGTCGTGCCCACGACCTCGGCCAGCTTCGTCTGCGGCACCACGGTCCAGTTGCGCCACACAAACTGATACAACCGGCTAGGGAACGGCTCGCATCCCAGTGGGGCCTTTTTACCGGCCTCGTCCGGCAGCGGCGTTCCCGCGCCGTACACGGTACACGCCACAATCAACCCCGCCATCATGAAACCTGCCACCAAACGCCGTGTCATCGTCATTGAGCACCCCTTTCTTTTTTAAAGAATTTCTGCTCAGTATCCCACACTCGCCACGCATTGACAACCGCTTCCGTTTTTTTAGCTCGGCTTAGCGATTCACGTTCACGGTGACTCTCTCTTCTCATGTTTTCATGAACGTACGTGGTAAGGGGACAAAAATAATTTTTTCGGAGTATTGACATCGCGTCACAAAAAAGACAATACTAGCGGTGTTGATTGCAGAACGGCTGATTTTTTCATTATCCCGGAGCGCAGGGTTCCGGGGCTCAGTTCGTCGTGATGGAGGAAACGCCTGAAACAGGGCGGCAGGTGACTTTTTGAAGTGTGGAGGCTAGAAAGCCTGGGTTCGTCATGACGCCAGCCTCTCTCGTGCGGTTCAGCGTTCTCGCGTCCTTCTGACTCTTCCAGCATTCCAACGGAAACCACATTTGGGACTGTCGTAGGTTTACATCTGTGAACCGCGCAGGATAGGCAGGTTGCCTACGGGATCGGTTTTGGCCATGGGAATCGGTTCTGCCGGACAATGAACAAACATGGCATGAGTGAAGTAGAGAGAGAAGGACAGAGACATGGACATCTATGTTGGCAATCTTGCCTATTCGACGAATGATGAGTCCCTGCGGAACGCGTTTGCCGCATACGGCGAGGTTGCTTCCGCGCGCGTCGTTTCCGACCGCATGACGGGCCGCTCCAAGGGTTTCGGCTTCGTCGAGATGCCTGACCGCGCCCAAGCCCAGGCGGCGATCGACGCCCTGAACGGTCAGGAGTTGGACGGTCGCCCGTTGCGCGTGAATGAGTCGCAGCCGAAGCCGCGCGAAGAACGCCGCGGCGGTGGCGGTTTCGGTGGCGGCGGTGGCGGTGGCTTCCGTGGCGGTCGCGGTGGCGGCGGTCGTGGCGGCGAGCGTGGTGGCGAGCGTCGCGAATCCCGTGAGACCCGCTGGTAATCTCACCCGCATGATTTGATCTGACAGCGAGGCCGATCCTATCCGGGATCAGCCTCGCTGTTTTATTTCTCTTCCGTAACCCGTACGTCGTCGATCCAGACCCGGCCTCGGTTACCATTGAGACCGGCCTCTATCGCCACACTACTGAACTGTTGCGGCAATGTGACCGTCACACTGTACTCGCGCCACGCGCTGTCCCCCACCGGCAAACTGACCGTCTGATAATTCGTACGCCCCTCGGTCTGCACACACCAGCGCAGGCAGGCGGTCTTCCACTCGACGTCACCCTTCTGAACCTCCTCGCCGCGCATGCGGGCGGTGAGCCGTAAAGCGGTTCCCGGCGTAAGCGCCCGCGTCGCCAGCGTCTGATGAATCAACCGATAGGAGGCCCCATCGCCATCGACGCGTGCACATGGATTGCCCCCTTCACGCACAATCTCAGCGCCCTCCGGCAGACGCCAACTCACCTGCGCCGCAGCCCGCTCCGACGGCCAGTCGAGCCCCGACCGCACCAGCCGCAACGCCCCGCCACTAGCCCCGTACCCATCGAAACTGCCATCCCGCACCCAACCGACCGGAGCGGCAACCGCCGCAATGCTTTGCGCCGCATCATCCGGCATGGCGACCGCGTCCTCTTCACACGAGACGCTCATCGAAACCCCGTGCCAAATGTCCGGCCCCGCCGTGCCCGTGTCCCCATCCAGCCACGCCAGATGCAGATCCTGACCGTGCAGGAACACGTTGCCCGGTCGCGCGCCGGTCCATCTCAGGTCCGCCAGACGCACTGTCACGCCGTCCGCGCACGCGATGCGGATATCGGTGGGCAACCGCGACGGATCTTTCGCCTTCGCCGTTTCGCAGGTGCGTGCTTTGGCGGTGTATGCATCGCGTGACAGGATAACGCCCGCCGCATCGCTGAAGACCGCGCGCGCCGCACCTTCAAAGGCGGTGCGCTGCGAAAGAAAGGCACGACCTGTAGCCGCAGAACTTTGAAACGCCGTGAACCGGCGGAACGCGGGCCCCTCCCCCAACGCGAAGACGCTGTTGAAGCGCACCGGATGTCCCAATTTCTCAAACCGGCCGAACCCCCGCATTTCGCCTGTGACCCGCAGGCGTATCCCGTCCGCCCCCGCTGGCTCAATGCGCACGCTAGCCTCCACGTCATTTTCTTGCGCGATGTACTTGCGGTCTTCTGCGAAGCCTTTGTCGGTGTACAGGCCGTCTTTCTGCACGATCGTCTGCCACGCATCGCCGTTACGCCGCCAAAGCCCAACCAGCGTGCCGGCACGACTGAGTCGCGCGCGGTAGTGCGCGTTTTCGAACTGCCAACCGCCGCCAACCGCGATCAAGCGCGGATCGCCGCTGCCCGGCGACACCGCCTCACGCTCGCGCGCGGAGCGGATATGGAAACGCACCTCATCCACGCCTGACGTCACGCCGTGCTCGTCACCGCGCCACACCACGGCCACGTTCAAGCCGTGCCGCTCGCCCACGCGCTCCAACAACCGTACCGAAGCCGGCAACCGCGCAGGATCAAAGGTCAGCGCAAGATCGCGCCCATCAGGCAACCGAACCCCTACGCGGGCATGCGCGCCATCCAAGCCGAAGGGGTGGCGACGCGAATCCCACAGCACAGCACCGCCCTGCGGCAAGCGGTAGATCGAGCCGACGATCCCCAGCATCGTCATGTCCGGATGCCGCACACGGAACGGACTCTCGAAACGTCCCTCTGCCGTATCTGCATACCAGGCGCGCGCCTCGTCGAGCGTGATCACCAACGCCGCATCGACCGGTGCGCCATCCGGCCACGCGGCCTTGATTTCTACACCGTCATCCGCCTCACGCTGCTGCACCGTCAGCGTGTTCCCCTGCCACACATACTCGGCGTCCACGCCGTCCGTCACGGTGTTCAACCGGGCAGGTGCCACAGCCTTGGCGCCCCAACCGGC
>DUPH01000051.1 GCA_012838435.1 Lentisphaerota bacterium
AATTTACCCAATGGACTGGAGACACGCATGTGTTGGCAGAGACAACCAACGCCACCACGACAGTGACCATGCCCGGTTACCCGGTTACCGTCACAGCCAATTATGGCGACAAACGCTACGCCCTGACGGTCAATTTCGCTTCCGGAGGCGGAAACTACACGAACGGGCAAGAGGTGACGATCGGTTCGAGCACCACGCCCCCGACCGCAGGTCATGAGTTCGATCACTGGGAGGGCGACACCGCCACGGTGGCCGACGTGAACAGTGCCCCAACCACATTCAGGATGGGCGCGACCAACATGACGTTAACCGCCATCTTCCGGCCGAAAGTCGTACCGCAAAACACCTATTTGGCGTTCAACCTCACTGACAACACTGCATCGTACAGCGACGCACCGCCCGTGGGCGGCTGGACCGATCAGCACAAGACCACGCAAATGGTCTTCCGCAAGATCTCTGCCGGCAGCTTCACAATGGGGAGCGCCTCCGGTCAACCCGGTGAAACGCAACACGCTGTGACGCTCACCAGGGACTTCTACCTCGGGATCTTTGAGGTGACGCAAAAACAGTGGGAAGAGATCCGGGGAACGAAGCCCAGTTTCTTCACCGGCGATACCCTGCCGGTGGAGCGCGTCTATTACTCAGACATCCGTGGCAATAATGACGGTAAAAACTGGCCGGCGGACAACAAGGTCGACTACGATTCCTTCATGGGGCGTCTGCGCCCGAAGAGCCCCGTGGTCAGCGCGGCCGACCTGCCGACTGAGGCGCAGTGGGAGTACGCCTGCCGCGCCGGCACGACCGGCGACTATGCCGGTCCGGTGGATGCTCTGGGCTGGCATGCGGGGAACACCGCGCCTGCCCGCACCCAAGTGGTGGGAAGCAAGCAGCCCAATCCCTGGGGACTCTATGACATGCACGGCAACGTGTGGGAGGTCTGTCTAGATTGGTATAAAATGGACTTGGGGGCTGCGGCGCAGACCGATCCGGCCGGACCGGACGGCGTGGGCCCCAGACTGCCGCCGCTTCGGGTGATGCGTGGCGGCGCCTACAATGAACCTGCGGAAGGACTTCGTTCCGCCATACGCCAGAACATGATCGCGACGAACCAGTTGGCTGGCGGCGGCAGCGCCACGAACTTGGCACTGCCATACGGCACGTACGGTTTCCGTGTCGCGCTACCGCAGTCCACCACTTCGTTTGAGTTGACGGTTGTCGGCGGCGAGGTCAACACCAGCGGCGTGTTCACGGTGGGCACCAAGATCGGCCTCTCACCGGCACCGGCCCCCGCCGGCATGAAGTTCGGCGCCTGGCAGGTGAATCCGGTTGGGATGGACCTAGGTGCAGGGTTCTCGCCCACCAACCAGCAGCCGTTGCTGACGATGCCGGCCGCCAATTTGACAATCACGGCGATCTACATCCCCGAAGACTCCTCTGGACTCTTCCGCTTTGTGCAAAACAATCCCGGGGCGTCAGTCGAGAGCTGGCGGGCCAACGGCGAGACGTTTACGATCACCGCGCCGGCGGCGACGCCCGGATATCGCTTCAGCACCTGGACGGTAACGCCAGCCGCCTATCTCGGAGCCGGCTTCGTGTCGACCGACGCATCGACCACGGTGGTGATGCCGGCAGTGGACGTAACGGTCATTCCCACGTATGTGCTGAATGTGCCGGATCCCATAGTGGCGACGCCAACGGCGGGCGTGGCCTTTACGCTGGATGCCGGCGCAGGCATAGACGCGGCCAAGTTTAGTGCCAGCGGCCTGCCGCGCGGCCTGCGCATCGATAATACGACCGGCACCATATCGGGCGTGCCGTCAAGGCCGGGTGACTACGTAGTAACCATCACGGCACAGTACGCGGATGGAACCACCGTTACATACGATGTGGCCTTTACGGTCGAGCCGCTCAGCCCCGAGTTGCAAGGCTCCTTTACCGGCTATTGCTACGCAGAGGACTCCGCCGGGCAACGCCATGCGCGCGGCTTGGTGACGCTCAGGGCCACCAAAGCCGGACGATTGACTGCCAAAGTCTCGCTGCAGAGGCTGAATCTCAGTTTCTCGGCTAAATCGTGGAGTGGAATGACGAGCGAAACGGAGTGCACGGTGACGATGGAACGCCGTCAGGGCGAACGTTTTGATCTGACGGCGGACAGCGCGACAGGTCTTGTGGAAGGGAAGCTGACCGGCGGAAGTCTGGGTGACGCGCTCCTGTCTATCGTCGCACAGCGTAACGCCTTCCAAGATCGCAACGACGTTGCAGCACAAGAGGTGCTGGCAACCTATAAAGGATACTACACCGTGGCGCTACCGACGGAGGTATGCGAGACCGATCCGGCGATCGACAACCAGCAGAGTGGATCGGGCTATGTCACGCTCACGGTGCGCAACCGCGGAGTCGTCAGAGTCGCCGGCAAGATGGCGGACGGCACGCGAGTCTCGCAGTCGACAACGTTGTTTGTGGACGATTACGGCGCGTATGTACCGCTTTTCGTGAGGCTATACGCGCGGCGCGGCGTTTTCGCAGGTCTTCTGCAGCTTGACGGCGGAACGCAGCCTACGGACCTGAAGATCAATGCAGAGCCCACGGTATTGCTCGAGTGGATTTATCCAGGCTCGACTATGCTGGAACTCGCCGACCGTTTCGATGCGCAGTTGTCGGCGATCGGAGCCTATTACGACTCGCTGACTGACTTGCAGGCCGCTTATGCAGGCATGTTCCTACAAACCGAGGAGATAGCGATGCCTCTGGTTGCGGGAAGAACAGCGGGTTCGTTGGTGATTGATCCTGCGATCGACAATCCACAGGCCGTCAAGTTCAGGGTAACGCGTCGGAGTGGTCTCTTCTCAGGCTCATTCCGTACGCTGAACGAGGCGGGGCGGACCGTAACGCTTAGATACGCCGGTGTGTTGACCCGTGATGGTGACTTCTACATCGGAGACGGCGCCTACGTCGAGCAGCGTACGATCAACAAGAGGCGGATCAAATCGTCGCATCGCATCTGGATCGACACGCCTGCGCCTTGATGACAGATGCGTGTCGGTCGGCGCGCGGTGAGGATTGTTCATGGGATCCGTAGTGACGTGGGAAAAGCTAGACGCCTTGCGCGTCCAGTGGCGGCGTGAGGGGCGGTGTGTGGTATGGACCAATGGCTGCTTCGATCTCTTGCATGTCGGCCACCTGCGCAACCTGCAAGCCTGTAAAGCCTGCGGCGATGTGCTGGTGGTCGGCCTGAACAGCGATGCCTCCGTGCGTGCCATCAAAGGGCCGTCGCGCCCCGTCACCTGCGAAGCGGACCGTGCGGAGTTGTTGGCCGGTCTGGCTTGCGTCGATGCTGTGGTGGTGTTCGACGAGACCACACCCGAGGTCTCGCTGGCGCGGCTGAAGCCCGAAATTCACTGCAAAGGAGCAGACTACGCGCCGCCGCACGGGAAACCGATTCCCGAGGCCAAGGTCGTGGCCGCATATGGCGGCACCATCCGCTTCATCCCGCTGGTCCCGGGCCGTTCCACCACCGAAACGCTGGCGAAAATCACCGGATGAAAAACTTGATCACTACGGAAGCTGACCTTACGGCCTTAGCGACACGGTTGCTGAACGCTGAGGCAGTGGCGGTTGATACGGAGTTTTTCTGGGAGCGAACCTATTACCCGATACTCGGCTTGGTGCAACTCGCGACGACCGACGGTTGCTGGCTGGTCGATACCGTGGCCGTGCGCGACCTCCGCGCACTGGGACCGGTACTGGCTGCGCCGAACGTCACCAAGCTGCTACATGATGCTCATCAGGATCTCACGATTCTGGCCCGCGCGACCGGCACCGCACCGCGAACCGTGTTCGACACGCGTGCGGCGGCGGGCTTCGCCGGGTTCAGTTCCACCAGTTCTTTGCAGGCGCTGTTGCGCGATGCGTTAGGCATCGAACTGGCCAAAGCCGAGACCCGTTCCGACTGGTTGCGCCGTCCGTTGAGTGAAAGTCAACTCCGGTATGCGGCCGAAGATGTGATCCACTTGATCCCGCTGCGCACGGCGCTGCTGGCGCGTTGCGCCGGCGACATGCCCCGCGCATGGATGAACGAGGAAATGGCGCATCTGGATGACGCGGCGCTATATAGCGACCGCGATCCACGCTTGATGTATCAGCGCGTCAAGGGCGGAGCGCGTCTTGATGCACGGTCACTCGCGGTGCTACGCGAAATGGCGGCATGGCGTGAAGAGGAAGCGCGGCAACGCGACCGGCCGCGCGAGTATATCCTGTCCGATACGCTGCTGGTGGCGATCGCCGAAGCCCAGCCGAATGGCCGCGCGGCGCTGGCCGCGTTGCCGGGTTTTCCACGTCGCATGCCAAACCGCGTGATGGATGCGCTGCTTGCGGCCGTAGCATGCGGGTTAGCACTGCCTGAGGAGGCGTGCCCGCAGCCTACAGGGTTCCGGCTGGACGAGAAACGCGCACTCAAAGCGCCGTCCGATCACCTGCTGACCCGTATCCGCACCGCCTGCGATGCGCACGGGATTGATCCGGCATTGGTGGCATCGCGTGCTGACGTCGAGAGCTATCTCAGGGCACAGCAGAAAGGTCGGGGCGCAGAACACCTACTCGGACAAGGCTGGCGCGCACAACTCCTCGCCTGAAAACCTAACCTTTTCCCCCGCCTTGATTTAGGACAGGCGATATGCGAAACTAACAGCGAGATTATTGAGAGTCACGAAACAAGGAGACAAAGCAATGTCAGTTCCATTCAAGGTTGATTTGAAAAACAAGGTGGCGGTGGTGACCGGCGGCGGCGGTGTGCTGTGCAGCGCGATGGCCAAGGCACTGGCCGAGTGCGGCGCGGCGGTGGCCGTGGCGGACCTTAAGCTTGAGGCCGCGCAGCGCGTAGCCGACGAGATCACGGCGGCGGGCGGCAAGGCGATAGCCGTAGCCTGCAATGCGCTGGAGAAAGAGAGCCTCGAAGCGGCCAACGCTGAGATCGAAAAGAATCTCGGCCCGGTTTCGATCTTGATCAACGGCGCGGGCGGCAACCACCCCAAGGGCACCACGGCGATGGAATACCTGAACCCTGACGACCTGCTGAAGGAGAACCGCGATTTCGTGACCTTCTACGATCTGGATCCTAAAGGTATCGAGTTTGTCTTCAATCTCAATTTCCTCGGCACGTTGTTGCCGACCCAGGCTTTCACCAAGAAGATGGCGCTGGACCGCTCAGGCGTGGTCATCAACATCTCGTCAATGAATGCCTTCCGCCCGCTCACCAAGATCCCCGCCTACAGTGCGGCCAAGGCAGCGGTCAGCAACTTCACGCAGTGGATGGCGGTACACATGGCCAAGGCCGGCATCCGCGTCAACGCGATTGCGCCGGGCTTCTTCTTGACCGACCAGAACCGTTCGCTACTGACCAACCCGGACGGCAGTATGACCCCGCGCTCCGAGAAAATCATGGCGCACACGCCAATGGAGCGTTTCGGCGATCCGTCCGACCTGATCGGTGCGCTGCTGTGGCTGGTCTCGGATCCGGCGGCAGGCTTCGTGACCGGTGTGGTAGTACCGGTGGACGGCGGTTTCGCGGCCTACAGCGGCGTGTAGTCTTTGGACGATCAGGCTGATTCGACTGATCCGACAAATCAGACAGATCAGCCCCTCACTTAACTCGAAACTCTTTCGAATCCCTCGAAAAAAAGGAAAACAATCATGGCAAAGAAAGTAACCAAAGCGGACATCGGGCTCATCGGCCTCGCGGTGATGGGCGAGAACCTCATTCTCAACATGGAGAGCAAAGGCTACACCGTAGCCTGCTACAACCGCACGGTCGAGAAGGTTGATGCCTTCATCAACGGCCGCGGTGCGGGTAAGCGCCTGATCGGCTGCCGCTCGATGCAAGAACTGGCGGACAGCCTCAAGAAGCCGCGCCGCGTAATGATCATGGTCAAGGCCGGAGCGCCCGTGGATCAGACGATCGAAGCGCTGCTGCCAGTGCTGGAAAAGGGCGACATCATCATCGATGGCGGCAACAGCCACTTCCCTGACACGATCCGCCGTACGCGCTATTTGGCGGAAAAGGGCCTGCGCTTCATTGGCGCTGGCGTCTCCGGCGGTGAAGAGGGCGCCCTGTTGGGCCCGGCGATCATGCCCGGCGGCGACGTCAAAGCGTGGCCCCATGTGAAGTCGATCTTCCAGGACGTCGCGGCGAAGGTCGAAGACGGCACGCCCTGCTGCGCTTGGATCGGCAGCGATGGCGCCGGCCACTTCGTCAAGATGGTACACAATGGCATTGAATACGGTGACATGCAGCTCATCTGCGAGGCGTACGACCTGATGGCGCGCGGCCTCGGCATGTCCGCCGCAGAGATGCAAAAGGTCTTCGCCAAATGGAATGCAGGCGACCTCGATAGCTATCTGATCGAGATCACGGCTGACATCCTTTCGCAGACCGATGCCGAGACCGGCAAGCCGATCGTTGATATCATCCTCGACACGGCTGGTCAGAAGGGCACTGGCAAATGGACCTCTCAGGCCGGCCTCGACCTGGGTGTCGCCATCCCGCAGATTGCCGAAGCGGTCTTCGCGCGTTATCTATCGGCTGTTAAGGATGAACGCGTCGCAGCGTCCAAGTTGCTGAAGGGACCGGCCAAAAAGATTGACGTCGACAAGAAGCTCTTCATCAAGCAACTCGAACAAGCAGTCTACGCCTCGAAAATCTGCTCGTACGCACAGGGCTACCAACTGTTGCGCGCCGCTGCCGAAGAGTACAAGTGGGATCTCAACTACGGCGAGATCGCGCTGGTCTGGCGTCAGGGCTGCATTATCCGCGCCCGCTTCCTCGGCAAGATCAAGGAGGCTTTCGACGCCGATCCGAAACTCGCTAACCTGTTGCTCGACCCCTACTTCAAGAAGACCGTCGCCAAAGCCCAGAGCGCATGGCGCGCCGTCATCAAGACGGCTATCGACCTCGGCATTCCGGTGCCGGCGATGGGCACCGCGCTCAACTACTTCGATAGCTACCGCAGCGCCCGCCTGCCGGCAAACCTGCTGCAGGCGCAGCGTGACTACTTCGGCGCGCACACCTTTGAGCGCGTTGACAAGCCGCGTGGCGAGTTTTACCATCACATCTGGACTGAGAGTGGTGGCAGCACCGCCGCTTCGACTTACACTGCGTAGTACAACGAGGAAAAACCGTTATGAAAAAACTTGGCAAGATTCTGATGTGGCTTGTGATCGTGGTCGTGGTGGTGCTGCTGGTGGCGGTGCTGACGTTGCCGATGACCATCGGGCCGATCGTCAAGACCGCTGCTTCGGTAGGCGGACCTAAAGCACTGGGCGTGCCGGTTTCGGTCGGTGACGTCAAACTCAACGCGCTGGCCGGCAACCTCACGGTGTCGCAGGTCAAGGTTGGCAACCCTCAGGGCTATTCCGATAAGGACGCCTTTGCAGTGGACAAGGTTGAAGTAGGCCTGAACATGCGCTCGCTGATGAGTGATACCATCGTAGTGCGCAAGATCCAGATCGATGCGCCGGCCATCTCGTTTGAGAGTAAGGACGGCAAGTCGAATTTCGACGCCATGATGGCAAATACCAAGAAAGCTTCCGAAGAAGAGAAACAGAAAACCGAAAAAGAGAAGAAGCCCGGCAAGAAAGTCGTGATCGAGGAGTTCTCGCTGAACAATGCAAAAGTCTCGTATGCGTCGGGCATAACGCTGGGCAAGTCGATCACTGTTCCCCTGCCCTCGCTGGTTATACGCGACATCGGCAAGAAATCGGGCGGCGCGACGGCCGCCGATGCACTGACCGAGGTCATCAACGGTATCCTAGGGGGACTCTCTCAGGCTGTGACAGGTATAAGCGGCGCAGCGAGCGACTTGCTTAAAGGTGTCAGCGGCGCGGCGGACGGCCTGCTCAAAGGTGCCGGAGACGCGACCAAAGGCGCAACCGATGCGCTCAAAGGCGTGACCGACGGCGCATCGGATGCCGCTTCAGGCGCGGCCAAAGCGCTCAAAGACGTGGCCGGCGGTGCGACGGACGCCGCATCAGGCGCGGCCAAAGCGCTCAAAGACGTGGCCGGCGGTGCGACGGACGCCGCATCAGGCGCGGCCAAAGGCGTGACCGATGCGCTCAAAAGCCTGACCGGCGGTAGCGCGGCGGACGGTGCGAAAGAGACCGCAGCGGATGCGACAAAAAGTGCTGAGGGTACAGCCAAAGACGCAACCGACGCCGCCAAAGATGCCGCCAAGAGTCTAAAGAAACTCTTCAAGTGATCATCCCGCCATCCGCATCCGTATGCGTGGCGCGGTCGCCCCGAAACGTCTGATGACTAACTTGCTCCAGATGATCGAGGCGACCGCCGCGCGCGGCGCGGATGGGCTCGTCGGCACGGCGCGTGAGGAGTTAAGCCGCGCGTTGTATGCGTTACGGCGCGACGACGGCGGTTTCGCGGGATTGGACGGCCGTTCCGATCCTTACTACACGCTTTTCGCCTGGTTCGGGTTACGCGCACTCGGCGCATCTTATGATCGCGACCGCCTGTGTGCGTACATGGCAACGCACCGGCATGCGGCGCACGCCATTGACGCACAATGCGCCGCGTTGCTTATGGCCTGCGAGGGCCGGAGCCCGCATGCAACACAGTGGTCGCTTATCCAGTCGTTGTTGCGCGGCGATGCGCACGGCGGGGCTTACGCTCTCTTTTTACGATGTCTCGCGGTGCGGCGCATACCACGTTGGGCCGCGCGCGCGGCATGGTGGCATCAACGGCGTCTCTTTCAGGCAGACCGCGCCTCACGCCTCCCCACACCACAACTGGCCGCTGGCCTTGTTCTGGCCGCGCTAGCCGGAGCGGAAGCACTCGACCTCGTCAGTGCGCTGGCAGGCCGACAGTGCGCGAACGGCGGATTCGTCTCCGCCCCCAACGCACCGGCCGACCTGCTCGCCACAGCGGTGGCGCGATTCGCACTAGGACTCTCCGCCAATGCAGACAAGGCACCCTGCCTTAGAGCAACACAGGCGCAGGACCTGACCTTTATCGAGGCGTGCTGGCTGGACGACGGCCTGTTCGGCGCGTCACCCGCCGCCGCACACGGCGACGCTGAGCACACATTCTATGGCCTACTCGCGCTGGGCGCAGCAATCGGTTAGCGACAGGGGATATGCGAGTTTAGTGCGTGTTTTGTGTGTGCGCAGCTGAGATCGCGGGCGTCCCCGCCCGCGGAAAGTTGAGCGTTGAAAGTTTTTTAACGCAGAGAGCTTTTACGGGGCGGCGGCGTGACCGCCGCAGGGAGGGGCAAGCGTCTGCTTGCCCGCGGACGAGCAGACGCTCGTCCCTCCCGGTGCTCCGCAATGAACCTGAAATCATCCTTCCGCACAGCGGAATACGGCTCGTGGGGACACTCGCCCTCCAAATCATGTCGTTTATGCGCCCGCGCAGCGAGAAATCAGGTCAGCCAGGTCAGTCAGGTCAAAAAATGAAACCATGGAACACGGGCAAGATGCCCGTGCCACACCCTTTTGCAAGACACGTTGTTGCGGGCGAGGACACCCGACTCCCGACTCTCTGCTCTCACTTTCGCCAGAAACGCACGCTCTTCGCACATCCCCTGTCGCTGACCGATTATCCAGGGGCATTACTCAATCCGGGCGATCTCCAGTTTGTCGATGTAAACCGCCGCGTACGCCGGACTTTCGGCGTGTACCTTCTTGTCAAAGCGTCCGGGGCCGATCCAGAAGTAGTGGTCCGCCTCCGGCACCCACTCCGTCACGTTGTACCAGTGATACCCCTCGCCGACCGCCTCCACCGCGCGTGCACAGTCGCCGCAACTGCGCCGGTTCTTGGCGTCGTACACACCGCTCCAGAACGCCTCGCCCGTCTGGCCGGGTTTCTTCTCAACCCGTACACGCATACGGATGCGGTAACGCGCGCCGGGATCGAACGCCACTTGGCTGAAGCGCAGCGTGGTGCACCACTCATAGTGCGTGTTGTTGAGCTTCATCGCCGAGCCGTCCTCGGCCAGCGGATCAGCTACCGTATCGCCCCACGTACCGCGATTGCCCAACGAAAGCGCGGTGTCTTCCACCGTCGCCGACGTCTTCACCTCCGCAGCAGGCGGCACGCCCGGCCCTGACAGAAACCGCCACGTTTCAAGTATACGCTCGTGCGACTCCGCGCCCTCGGAGAGGCGTTTGTTCTTCGCCTCGCCAAACCGCGTCAGCAGTTCCTTCGCCAACCGACGGTGTTCAGCCGGCACAGCATGCTGCATCGGGTCTGACGTGACCCAGACCTTCTTGGGCTCATGCGTCGGCAGACGTGCCAGACGCGCGGCCAACACCGGCACTGCACCCATGCGCACGTTGTAAAGATGCGCAGGCGAGTCCTGAACCGCTGCTTCAGCCTGCTGCCACAGTTTCTCGGCGCGCACGTAAAACTCATCCGGAATGATTGGGGCTTTCACGTCGTCAAAAATCCGCAGCGGCGCATTGGTCGTCACCCCATAAAAGCCGTGTACCTCATCGAAGTACTGCCGCACCTGCGGCGCAGCCGCGCCATAGTAACCCTCGAAGAAGGTCTTGAGCAGCGGCTCAGCCGGCAACTCAGGATTCCACAACCACTTGGCGAGCAACCAGCCTTTCAACTCGGCAAAGTCTGCATGCCGCCCCTGATACGCGCCCTGTTCGAAGAGTCCGATCACATGGTTGTCGCGGAAAAAGCGCACGTTTTCCTGTAGCGCGCGCACGTTGGGAAACGGCGCGATATAGAGGCGGAAATTGGTGGTGTAGTCCCAGATGAACAGCGTTTTAGAGATCGCGCTCCAACCGCGGATATCCTCAACGAAACTGCGGTTTTCTTTGAAATCGCTGACGGTGAGCGGTCGTGAGAAATCGCACTCGATGGTGCAGAGACGCGGCACCACATTGCGGCGCGGCCGCACCGTCTTGGGCGGCTTGCGCGTATACTGGTAGGCAAGCGTCTCAATCCAGACATCGGGAAACTCTTTTTCCACGGCCTCGGCCACCTGATTCACGAAGGTAATCAACGTGCCGGCATGTGAGCCTTCGCGCTCGTCGATCGCGCGGCAAGCCGGGCAGGTGCAAGGGTTGCGCCAATCGTTCTGGCTGACGCTGAAGAGCTTGGCTTTCGGATCCTTGCGGATGCGCGCCAGCAGACGCTCGGTGACAATCCGCAAAACATCCGGATGGGTCAGGCAGAGCTGCGTGTGATCCTTGATGCGGCGCCCATTGACCTCGCTGAAGTACTCTGGATGCTCTGCGAAAAACTCATCCGGTGGACACAACACGTTGAAGGTATGGCAAAAGAGCCCGCCACCGAAGCGGAAGCTGTTGCCGCCGTGCCGTTCCTGCAAGCGCATGCTATTGCCGTTGGCCTTGTTGCGCGCCGCGAAATCACCGTTGAACAGATCAAACCAGAATGGCTCGCGCATCGCAAAGGCAGGCCGCTGAGTCTCATCGAGCGTCGGCACTTCCAATGTCTCGCGCGACGGAATGACGCTGTGCCACGAACTGAGCCAGCGGCAGCCGCCGAAGCGTTCGAGCACCTCGTACACGCCGTTTAGCGTGCCGCGTACCGGCCCGCCGAGAATCAGCAGATGCGGCGGCCGACACACCAGCCGGAATCCGTCCTCACCCAACGCCGCCACTTCCGCTGGGGCGCCGAGCGCCGCAGCCGTGTGGCGCGTGTCGCCGATCAGTACCGCGCGCTCCGGCAGCGGCCCCTCGTCGGTTACGATCGGTAACGTCACGCCAGTCAGTTGCGCCGTGAACCGCTGCAACTCCTCCGCCGCATACACCTGCGACGGCGATGACTGCGCCGGCCGCACCAACGTGACCGCAGCCGGTTCTCCGCGCCGCGCCAGCGTCACCGACTGCGCTACAAGGCCGAACGGCATCAGCAACGCGACGGACAGACACAGGCCAGCCTTTTTCAGCATACGCGTGATTGACGATAGAGATGTACGGGGACTTGTTCTTTTTTTAGACATGATTTTGTGACCTCTATGCTTGTTGTACCGGAAGAGGTCAAGCGTCTGCTTGACCGGCGGCGTTAACGCTGCCCACAGAACCGGCTCGCGGCACAAAGGGAAAAACTCCTAAATCCTAAATCCGTGCGCAGGCGCGGCGGAGCCGCGCGTCAGCACGGTGGCCGTCCTAGAGTCGCCTCGATGCGTTGCGCCAGCCGCCGCGCGAAATCATCCAACTTATCGCGCGTCCACGGCGTCACCACGATTTGCCGCGTATCGACAAGCAGCCGCTTGTCGCGCGCCTCGTTCTCTTCACACGTCCAGAAGATCGGTTTGCCGAGACCGATCGCCAGCCCCGCATCGAAAAAGGCCGGTGGCGACTGACCGGTAAGATCCGCCACCACGATCGACGCACGGCGCAGTTCCACAATCCGCTCATCCGTGATCTTGTTGGCGTATTCGCGGCTGTCGATGCGCACTGCTGCATAGCCCGCGGCTTGGAGACCCGCCGAAAGGCCCTGCGTCCAGAGCGCGTCCGCATCTTTGTCGAGCGTCAACGAGACCGCAGCCAGCGGCTGCTCCGGCTGCAAGTGCGCCGTGTCGAGCGCCGCCCAGCCGGCCGGCGTCAGGCGGTAGACCATGCCGCCACCGCCACCGCCGCGCTGAGGACGCGGCCCCCTGCCATCGCCACGCGGCGCGGACGCCACCTCTTCGATCAGGCCGCGCTCAACGAGGTAGCGCAGGCAGAAGAGCAACTCCTGTCGGTTGGCGCAAAAGCCAACCGACAGATCATTTTGTGAGAGCGTCACGCTATCCGCGAGCGTCCTAGAGCGTCGCCGCAGATAGCGCAACAGACTATCGCCCTTGGCCGCCACGTCGGTATCGCGCGGCACAGGCAGTTTGGCCGCCTTGTCCAGTTCCGCCCACGACTTGAAGAGATCGACCGTCACCAGCAACCGCTCGCCCAGAGTGTCCCAGGTGTTACGGCAGAGCCCCGAGAGCAGGTGCGTCGGCGGAAAAGCCGGCGGGCTGTTCATGAGCTGAGTCTCGGCCAGAGCCTGAATCTGATAGCGTCCGCAACGCTGACAGGTGATCTCGAAAGTATTGGCGCCGGCGCCCGAACGCTGTGCGTTCGGGGCGCGGCAAACCGGACAAGGCGAGCGGTTATCCATTCGTCTTTTCCCGGACGGCGGGCTTGAAGGCAACCGCCATCAGCACGGCCAGCACCACCGCGAAGACCAGTGCGATTAGATACGGGGTCGTCCACACATGCTTACCGATGTTGGGACCTTCCGTGATCACGTTCTTCTTGAGAATCCCGTCAAACACAAAGTTCGAGAGGAAGGTGCCCAGACTGAACATAATCAAGCCGATGAAGCCCTGCGCTTGGCCGCGCAGATCGGCGGGTGCCGCCGCATCCACATACATCTGGCTACCGACGATCAGCATCCCGAAGATCAGCCCATGGATCAGGATACCGGCATAGTCGCAGATCTGCAGCCCGTTCGCCGCACCCAGATAGAACATGACGTAGCGGAAGGCCAATGCCAGCAAGCCCAGCACCATGCCCCATTTGTAGCCCGCTTTCTTCAGGACAACCGGGATCATGAGCATGAAGACCAGTTCCAGCACCTGCCCAAGGTTCATGACCCCCGTCAGATACTCGTAACCGCGCTCCTGCAGATAGGTGCTATTGTAGACGTTGTACCACTGGAACGGCACCATCGCCAACAGGATGAGCACCGAGAACACCAAAAAGTCCGGGCGCTTGAGCAACACCAACGCGCGCAGCCCCAGCGTATCGACCACTGACATCTTCTCGCCCTTGGCCGGCGGCGGGGTCGGCGGCAGGAAGAGCGCCAACACACCGGCCAGCACCGCAGCGATCGCGCCGGCCGCAAAGATGTGCGGGGTGGTGTCAAACTGCGCGATACCGAAAACCTTCGTTCCGATGACACTGAAGATCGCCGACGCAACCCAGCCCAGCGTGCCGAACACGCGAATCTGCGGGAACGCCTCGGTCGTGCTGCTCCCCATCGCGATCGTGGCGGTCAGCGACCAAGTCGGCATGTAAAACACCATCACCAGCAGCAACGTCACGAACAGTGCCCCCGGCGTCTTGACCGTGTAAGCGTAAGCCAACAATATGGCCGTCGCGAAGTTACAGATCGCCAGCACCTTTTCGCTGTTCATCAACCGGTCGACGAACATACCGAAAATCGGCGACGCCAACGCACCGAACCCCATAATCATGCCGCACAAAAGCGGCAGGATGCTACCTTCCGGCGCCATCTTAGTGATGTACGGAAACATCGGGATGAACCAGACCGGAAGAATCATGTACTGCAAGAACATCATCGCGCTGAGTTTAACGCGCGTTCCCATCGGCATCGAATTCGACATACTTACTCCCTTTTTACGGCACGGGCTCACCCCGTCCGCAGGATGGCGGACACTCGGCACAGGCTCCCCTCGGAGCCTCCCGCACGTCGTCCGTTCTTCAACCACATTAGCGTGCGTCTATTATCAACACGCCCGCATTGAAATGTCAACGAAAACCGTGTATTCTTTCCTACATGAAACTGCTAATTACCGCAGGTCCGACGCGCGAGCATCTCGACCCCGTCCGTTTTCTCAGCAACCGGTCGTCCGGCAAAATGGGCTTTGCAGTCGCCCAGGCGGCGGTCGAGCGCGGCCACACCGTCACGCTCGTCGCCGGACCAGTCACACTGCCGACCCCCGAGCAGGTCTTCCGCGTCGACGTCGTGAGCGCGCTCGACATGCTGGCGGCCGTACGCCGTCTGCTCCCCTACCAGCACGCACTGGTCATGTGCGCGGCCGTCGCCGACTGGCGACCGAAAAGCCAGAGCGATACCAAACTCAAGAAAACCGAGGTGCCGATAGAGGTCGCGCTGGAGCCCAATCCCGACATCCTCAAAACGATGCTTCCGCTCAAGGAGGACCGGATCTTCGTGGGCTTCGCCGCCGAAACCGGCGACCCGCTGGCCGAGGCGCAACGCAAACTGACCAGCAAGGGACTCGACCTGATCGTCGCGAACGACGTGACGCGCCCCGACGCCGGCTTCGAGGTGGATACCAACCTTGTCACCTTCCTCACCCCATCCGAGCCGCCCCGCGCCCTGCCGCTGCAAAGCAAGCTCGACATCGGCCGCGCCATCGTTGACTGGCTGGAACAGCGCGAACGCGCTGCGCCGAACATCACTTGAGGCTTTCCAGCATACGGAGCAACTGATCGATCATCTTGACCGATGCCTCGATCTCCAGTCGGCTGGTACCCAGCCAGGTTTCATACCCGCCAAGTGCGTGCTGTTCCGGCGTCGGCAGATAGCCGAAATAGCCGTGCGCCAGCGAGACCGTAAAAGAGGGCTTGAACGGATTGCGCTTCTTCAGTTCCAGCCCGATCTCGCTGAACACCTCGTTGGGAAATGTCGTGATCCCGACATCGCCGATCCGAAACGCCTGCAACGCGAAGCGGGCACGCTCAGGCTGACTCTGCACGCCCATAGTACGGGCAGCGTAGATCTCTCCGAGCGTTTTGGGCTTGGCGTCCGGCTCGAGTTTGGCCAGCGTGTCTTTGGCCCACTGAAGTTGTTCCGGCGTGGGCCGACGGAAGGCCAGATCGATCTCCTCGAAAGCAGCGCCCAACGGCACCTGATCGCGCCATTCGATCGTTTGATAGGCAGCATGCACGGCTGCGGCTACATCGTACGCCACCTCACGCATGCGGGTGTACGGCGCATACCGCTCGCCCTGACGGGTGAAGTCGATGTTGTTGATGTTGCCGCTGGTACCGTTGCTCATGATCGCCAGAAACTCAGGCGACTGGCGTTCGGCGTCCAGCAACTCCCGCATGCGGGCGTCAAAGATGCCATAGTAATCGGCCGAGATATCCGCGCCACGCACACCGCCCACATAGTGCAGCGAATAGTTCGCGAACAGAGCGAGCGGCCGCCCTTCGCGCGACTGCACACCGAGAATGGCCACCTGGGGATCGGTCGGCCCGGCCGGGCGAACCAGATCCTTGCTGCCGCGCGCCGGATTCATCTTGACCAGATCGTTGGTGTTGCCGAACGGGTTGACCGGCATCGTGCCGGGCTTGAGGAACCAGCGCCGACAGAAGACATGCTGCGGCACATCGGCGGTCGTCCAGCCGATCTTTGCCGGCTCGAGATTGTTGACCGCGCAGCGCACGGCATCGGCAACGCGGCGCGCCACAAACTGCTGGTAGGGACTCAGTTTGGCGGCGAGATCGTAGCGTTCGCCCAGCGCGCTACACGCCGAGTGCGTGTGCGTCGCAGAGACCAGCACATGCGACATCGGTATTTCCGTCGTCTCTTGAACCAGCCTGCGCGCCTCGTCGCACAGCGTGTGCGAAAGCCCCAGCAGGTCACACACCACCAGCGCCACGCGCGTCGTCCCGCTCTCCAGCACCAGACACTTCGCCCACAGTTCATCATGTACATGCTTCGCCGGGAAAGGATGGAAGCCGCCGATGATCGGCTCCCCCAGCGATGGCGTGATATTGCTCTTGGCAGCCCCCGCGCGGAACGGCACCTGCTCCGCAGCCTCAGCGAGCGGCGCGCATACCACGCAGACACCCGCGAACACAATCAGAAAACGCCTCAACATACTTCCTCCCTTTTTTTCAGTATTCCCTTTTGCGTTTGGCGCGCAGCGCATCCGCCGCGCGGTTCAACTTGCGATTCAACTGGATCGCCTCTTGATCGGGCTCCGGCGCGGCGACAGCCTGCTGCCAGTCGCGTGTCACGGTCGTGACTTCAGGCACCGCAATCACGCCGTCCAGCAATGCGTCCAACAGGCTCAGGGTGCAGACGCGCACCGCGTTGGATTCTACCAGAAAGAGTTCCAGATTCTCGTCATGCACCCCCGGCGGCAACGGCGGCACGCAGGCCGGACAGCCGTTTTCACAGGAGCACTCGCGGATCATCCGGCGGCAAAGCTCCAGCGTCTCCTCGATCTTTTCGAACACCTTCTCCGCATAACCAGCTCCGCCCTCCAGCCGGTCGTACAAAAAGAGCGCGCTCTCGAACGCCATATCCTCCCAAGCAGGCGGCGGCAACGGCATGAATCCCTCGGTATCCGTAACCTCGTTGGGCGTTGGATGTTGAGCGTTGAGCGCTGAGCGCTCTTCCCCGCCTTCCTCCTCGCGGTCAAGCGGCGCGAGATCGGTCTCGAGGTCGGCCGGGTCAGACATGCTCACGCTTGACGCGGCGTGACGCAGGATATAGCGCAGGCCAAAAAGCGCGGCCGGTGCGAGCCGCTTGTCGCGTTCATCCAGCGCACGGCTCCACGGCTCGGGCGCGCGCAGGGCGAAGCCCACGGTGTCGTACTCAAAGGGCGGCAATGTAATCGGTCCGTAGCCCACATTCTCTAAGGTACGCTCGCGCACTTTCTTAAAGAGCTTGGGCTGCCTATTCACATGCAACGCGCCGAAACGCAGTTCCGAGTCGTGCAATGTCTTGCGTCCTTCATCCGTTGTCAGGTCCAGCCGACTCTCCCACTCCGATTCGGTGTAGTAATCCACCTCCACCGGCTCGACGGTACACAGCTTCTTCTCAAGGTCCAGTTCCATGGACATGTAACGACGGCCGAGATGCTGATAGATCGCGTCTTTGTAGAGTTCGGCGCGCGCACCGATTGGGTCGATCTCGCCGATCACCTCGCCGTGGCAGACGATCTCCACGTTATAGTCGGTCATGCCGCGCAGGTTGACGCCGCGGGCTGGATAGTCGGGCAGCGCGTAGCGCCAGCAACCTTTGTACGGCTTGAGCGTGCCGTCCTCTTTAAGAATGTCGAGCGCGAAGCCGTAGGCGCGCGTATCAAAGAGCGGTTCCTCATCGCGCAACGGATGTTCGTGCGCGGCGCATGGCAGGTGCTGCAACATGATGTACGGGTTGTCGGCATGCAGCCACGCCTGTTCGATCGGCGTTCCGGTAATAAATTCGGGGTGGTTCACCAAGTATTGATCCACCGGCGCGTCCTGCGCCACGTAGAGAATCAACGCGCGGTTGCCTTTGCGCCCGACGCGCCCGGCCTGTTGCCAGAAACTGGCCAGCGTGCCCGGATGACCAGAGAGGATACAGACGTCGAGATCGCCGATGTCGATGCCCAACTCAAGCGCGTTGGTCGAGATGATAACGGTGATGCGCCCCTCGAAAAGATCCTTCTCAAGCTGACGCCGCTCGGCCGGCAACAATCCCCCGCGATACGGTTTGACCCGCTCTTTCAACTCGGGGTGACCGTCGGTAACTGCGCGCCAGAGA
Source organism: Lentisphaerota bacterium (assembly GCA_012838435.1). Taxonomy (GTDB): domain Bacteria; phylum Verrucomicrobiota; class Kiritimatiellia; order RFP12; family UBA1067; genus DUPH01. The sequence continues at coordinate 18,266 of DUPH01000051.1, forward strand.
CGCTCCACCCGCTGCCGCGAGCGGCAGAAGCAGATGGTGCGGACGCCGGCGGCCGCAGCGGCGCGGATCAGCGGGATCGAAACCGAAGCCGGCCCCTTGCGGAAACGCGCGGAACCGGCACTCTCCACCAGCGGCGGATTAATCAGGTAAAGATCGCGGCGCGGCCGCGGCGAACCGTCGCGGTCGATCACTGTAAACGGACGGTGGAAGAGCGCCTGGACATGCTCGCCCGGATTGCCCACCGTCGCGGAGCAGCAGACAAAGCGCGGCGACGAGCCGTGCATGGCGCAAACGCGCAACAGACGGCGGAAAACATTGGAGACGTGCGACCCAAACGCGCCACGATAGGCATGCACCTCATCTACGACAATATACTTGAGGCGTCCCAGCAGATCACTCCAGCCGCGATGGTGATTGGGCAGGATTCCCGCATGCAGCATGTCGGGATTGGTGATCACAAAGTCCGCCCCCTTCATGATCTTGCTGCGCTCCTCGCGCGGGGTGTCGCCATCAAAGGTGCCGAGTTTGCGGGTGCCGAGCGCAGCTTTAAGCAGTGCGCCGAGCGTACCTTCCTGATCGCGTGAAAGCGCCTTGGTCGGATAGAGCAGCAACACGCCGAAGGGCGCTTCGCTTTTGCAATAATCGCTCAAGATCGGCAACAGGAAGGCCAACGTCTTGCCCGAGGCCGTACGCGAGACCAGCACCGTATCCTTACCGGCCGCGACCGCCTCGAACGCGTCGGCCTGATGCGAATAAAGCTGCTCAATCCCGCGCTCGCGCAGCACTGCGGCGAGGCGCGGATCGAGTCCGTCGGGGAAAGGCACCCCGTCCGCCTCTTCCGCCGGCATCACCTGATGCGCGCGGATTTGGCGTTCAAACCGCGTACGCAGCACCGTTTCAACGGCATCGATATGAGAACCCACTGATTGCATAACCACCTGATGACAATGAGTGTAACACGCCGTGCGCGGGTCGTCTACTCTGCCGCTTATTTCGCGGCCACCAAAACCAGCACGATCACGCCTGCCACAAATAATCCGATTGGAACGAACCATCGGGCGGCACTCACGATCTGGCATTCGAGTCTCCCCGATGGATCGTACCAGACTAGGACATGAGTACCGACGGCGGAGCGCTCGATTCCGTAACCGGCATCTGTCTGCTTTCGAATTTTTCGCCCAGATTGATCGGTGAATTCCACGACAGGAGTGTAGTAGACCTTATCGTCGCTGTATTCCATTTTGTGGTCGACCACCGTGGCCGGAACCAACCGCCCGATGCGGACCATCCGTACATTCTTGACTCCCAGAGTGACGCCAAGGAGAACGAATACGCCCCCTACCACGACCCCGGACAGCCAGCCGTGGCAGAGAAAACAGTCGGCGCACATAAGGGCAATGAACAGGGCGGCAACAATCATACCCCGCCAGTCAAACCCTCTGATTCTCCCCTTCCACTGCTGCATGTTGTCCTCCTGTCGTACAGTGTTTGCTGTCTGTGCTTGACGGTAAACGATCCACCACAGACAGCTTGAGTGTATGGCCCTCTCCACTTGTGTGTCAAGATTGACCGTTGAACAGGAGACGGCTCATGGAGACACTCGCCCCCCCCTGCGGTCAAAATAAAAAAACTTGTTTCATGGGCGTCCCGCCCATGAAACACAGGAAAGATGCCCGTGCCACACCTCTGCGTCTCTGCGCCTCTGCGTTAAACGAACCCGAACCATGAAACACATGAAACTTCATGAAAAATCATGCCATGCCTTTCCGTGTGTTCAGTGTGTTCTGTGGTTAAATAAACCCGAGCAGCGCCCCCAAAAAATCTTCGTGCCCTTCGCGCCTTCGTGTGAGAAACAAAAAACGGCAAAAAACGGCACGCACTCAACGTGTTCAACGGAGTTGAACCGCTCCCTCTTTTAGCCTATACTAATCGGCTTCTTTTTCGGAGGGGTGTCTGAGTGGTTTAAAGAACCGGTCTTGAAAACCGGCGTGCCGCAAGGTACCGGGGGTTCGAATCCCTCCCCCTCCGCCACTTCCGAATCTTCAGCGCCCGATCAATCGTCGTCGTAACCGGCCGTCGTCGTGGCGGCGATCAATGCGCGGTAGCCCTTGGCGAGTTGCTCGCACACATGATCCACGGTGAACCGGCTCAACACGCGCGCGCGCCCCGCAGCGGCAAGGGTGGCGGCGCGGGCGGGGTCGTCCAGGAGCGCCAGCGCTTCGTCGGCCATGCGCAACGGATCGCCGCCACGCACCAGAATGCCGGAAACGCCGGACTCAATGATCAAGGCGGGACCGGCTGACTCAGCGGCGATGACAGGAACCGAGGCGACCATCGCCTCGCAGACGGCGCGTCCGAAGGGTTCGTCCTTCGCGGGGTGGAGCATCAGATCAAAGGCACTCAAGATCTGCGCGGCATCGTCGCAGTCACGGACCCAATGGAACTGATCGCCGATCCCGGCGGCCGCCACCATCTCTTCAAGCTGCGCGATCCACCGCGCATGCTCATTGAAAAGGTCACGCCCGACCACCACGAAATGCACGTCTGGCCTTTGACGGTGGATCTCTGCCGCGGCCGTAATAAAGGCGTCGTGCCGCTTCCAAGGGATAAGGTGCGCCACCATGCCGACGATCGGCCCCTCAGCGGGCAGCCCGAAACGCTGACGCGCGGCGGCACGGGACACAGCGGTGAAGCGTTCCGGATCGATCCCATTGTGGACCACGCGGATCCGGCCGAGGATGCGTGGCGAAAGGATTTCCACCAGGTATTCATCCACCGCGCCCGAGACAGCAATGATGCGCGAGGCCCTCTTTGCCGCATCGCGAGCGACCACGGTCGGCAGCCGTACGTCGCGCACATGCCACACCAACGGGATGTTTGATGAGATTGTGCGGGACGCGAGAAAAGCGGGAAGGCTGTTGGCGTGAACGATATCCGGCTTGACGGTGTGGGCAATCCGGTAAATCGTACTGGGTGCGCGCATCAGCTTAGCCGCCGTTGAGAAAAGGCCCCGCCCGCGCCGCGACGCACGCAATGGCGATACAGGAAAAACCGCGACACCGCTTGCCGACAAGCGGTCAAACAAGGGTCCCTGCGGAACGGCAGCTACAACCTCAACTCCGTGCGACGGCAATCGGGCACACACTTCGAGCAGACTGTACTGCGCACCCCCCAGTTCAGAAACTAGGTCAACCCACAACACACGCATAGAAGGGAAATGATACCAAATCATCCCCAAATTCAAAAGTCGGAAATTGAAAAATGAGTTCACTCCGTAGTAAACGATATTGCTCTATCCGGCGCAACGGCAAGCACAAGGCAACGCAGAACGCCTTCATCATCACGGCACCCAATCAAGCCAGACACAGAACCGCCACTTGTTTTCATGCCAGAGAACCGTGACATTGCCCCAATCTTTGTCCCCCCCCCCCGCCGATGGGCTTGATTCGGGAACCTGCATCCACAAATTGGTGGCCGCTGGCCCATCGGAGCTATATGTGAACCCGAGAATGCTTGGCGGATAATACGTCTGGTCACACAAGTCCGACATGATTTGCGGT
>DUPH01000052.1 GCA_012838435.1 Lentisphaerota bacterium
CCGACCACCTTCATCATCTGGGCCACGTCGTTGCCTTGGCGCAAGATCGCACGCGCCCGCTCGACGCGGTTTTTATCGATGACGCTGGTGTATTTGCTCCAGCTTTCCAACGGGTCGATGGCGGGAAAGCGGCGCGCGTCGGAACGTGCGCGGGAGAGACCGTGGAAAGCGCCGACAACCTTGAGCGTGGCCTGCGTGACCGGCTCGTCGAAGTTGCCGCCTGCGGGCGAGACCGTGCCGCCGATGGTGACCGAGCCGATCGAACCGTCCTTGAGCCTCACCAAGCCGGCGCGCTCGTAGAAGTTGGAGATGAGCGATTCAAGATAGGCGGGGAAGGCTTCTTCGCCGGGGATCTCTTCCAGACGGCCCGAAAGTTCGCGCAGCGCCTGCGCCCAGCGTGAGGTGGAGTCGGCCAGCAGCAGCACATTCAGCCCCATCTGGCGGTAATAACTCGCGATGGTGACGGCGGTGTAGACCGAGGCTTCACGTGCCGCTACCGGCATGGATGAGGTGTTGCAGATGATGACGGTACGATCCATCAAGCTTTTGCCGGTGCGCGGGTCTTCCAGTTCGGGGAACTCGCGCAGGGTTTCCACCACCTCGCCGGCGCGTTCGCCGCAGGCGGCGAAGACCACGATGTCTACGTCGGCATAACGCGAAGTGGTCTGCTGTAAAACGGTCTTGCCAGCGCCGAAGGGGCCGGGGATGCAGTAGGTGCCGCCGAGCGCGACCGGGAAAAAGGTGTCGATCGTACGCACGCGGGTGGTCATGGTGTCCTTGGGCATTAGCCGTTCCGCGAAGCAGGTGATCGGTAACTTGACCGGCCAGCGTTGCAACATGGTGACGCCGTGGTCGTGTCCGTTTTCATCCGTAATGACGGCGATCTCATCCTCGACCTGATACTTGCCGGTGTTTGCGACACTTTTGACCGTGAAGGCGCCCTGCATGGCGAAGGGCACCATGATGCGGTGTTTGAAAATACCTTCGGGCACGGTGCCCAACGTCTCGCCCGCCGTCACGCGGGCACCGGGTTTGGCGACCGGCGTGAACTCCCATTTCGCCTCGCGGTCGATGGCCTTGAGGTAGGTGCCGCGCTGCAAGAAAAAGCCGCATTGCTCAGCGAGCCGGGGCAGGGGGTTCTGCAGGCCGTCGTAGATCTGCGTGAGCAGTCCCGGAGCCAGTTCGGCGGAGAGCAGGTGGCCGGTGAACGTTACAGTGTCATCGACCTGCAGGTCGCGCGTATCCTCGAAGACCTGCATGTCCGCCATGTGACCGCGGATGCGGACGATTTCGCTCATCAGGCGTTGTTCCGTGCCGTCTTCTTGGCGCACCTGCGCGAACCCGACTTCGTTCTGCGCGACTGCGCCGTCGAATGCGACGGTGATCATGTTACCGTTGACGCCGACGATTTTTCCTGTGGTTTCCATAAGTGTGTTTCCGTAATTGGGCGGGGGTCATTCGTCCGTGTTAAGCGTGAGGGGAGTTTCAGTGAGGCAGTCAAAGGCGGCCTGGCCTTGTTCGGGTGTCCGAGCTGTCCAGCGGGCGACAATCGCGAGTTTGATGGCATAGGCAAAGACGTTCTTCACATTGAGCGGGTCCGGACCTTGCAACTCTTCGGCGACCAGCCAGCGGATTCTGTCAAGCGCCTTTTCGCGCTGCAGCGGGTCCTTCTCGTCAAAAGCATCTTCAACCAAGTTGCCAATGCGTGTATCACATCCCTGCTCGGGACGCAACCAGCGGGAAGCGTCGGTACCGGCCAGACGCGCGCGCTGGTAGGCGGCGGCATTGCGCAGGATCGTGTCGCGGTCGCGCCAAGTGGTGACAAAGGGATGGTCACATGCGGCATCGGTGAGCAGGGCCTCGGCCGCAGCCGCGTCGGCGGCACTGAGCTGATCACGGCAAGCCGCCACGAACGCCTCGGTCGTGATCGGTGCCGGCGCATCAAGCTGCAACGTGGGCAGGCTGGAAAGTAGGTAGATGACACTCATGGTTTCATCAGGGCGGCCAGACGCGGGCGGAGCTGTTTGGCGAGAGCCTCGGCGATCGCATCGCCGGTGAAGGTGTGTTCCACATGCCCATTGTCGAGACGCAGGCGGAAGCCGCTGCCGGTCGCGTCATCGGTCACGATCGTGACGCCGCTGTCCGCAGCCTCTGCGGCGAGCTTCGCGCGTAGCGCGTCGGTCAATTTGGCGGCGGCGGCCACCTCGATCCCGTCCTTGCCGTTCAAGTGGGCGCGTACGGCTTCGGCGGCCAGTTCGGCGACCAGTCCGGGATCCGCGTCAAAGCTGGCGTTGATGTTTTTAATCAAGAGCCGGTGCAAAAGACTCGTGATGGCCTTTTCGACCTTCATCACGGTATCGCGCGCGGCCTGCTGTATGGTCTCTTCGGCGCGGTGCCCGAAGTTTTCAGCCTCTTGACGCGCATCGGCCGTGATCTTCATGGCCTCAGTCTGGGCGGCGTTTAGGACCGACTCAGCCTTGGCCTTTGCGTCGGCGAGCAGGGCATCGGCCTCGGCCTGAGCTTTGCCGACGCCGTCGCGCTGGATTTTTTCGAGAAGTTGTTGCAAGTCTTGTGTCATAACATCACCTTAAAACTGTCCGAGCGTGGGTTGTGCAAAGAGCATGCCCCATTGCATGCAGATAACAATAAAGAAGGAGCGGGAGAGTGGTCAAGAAAGAACCGATATTTATCGCTCGATTGTCTAACGCGGGCGAAGCCCGCAAACCCAATTCGATCTCACACAAAGGCCACGAAGGCCACAAAGTTTCCCGTCTTTGCGCGCCACCCAGACGCTGCCCTCCAACACTTGCCATCGGGCTTGCTAAGCACAGGGAGGGGCAAGCGTCTGCTTGCCCGCGGACGAGCGACGCTCGTCCCTCCCATCCTTCCGCGTAGCGGAAGGCGGCTCGTGGGGACACTCGCCCTCCAACCTTCGTGTCTTCGCGCCTTCGCGTGAAACAACCGAGCAGTGCTTTTACTCGCGACTCGCGGCCAGCCCTGCCCCAAAAATAATCTGCGTAATCTGTGCCCATCTGTGGATAAAAAAAACCGAGTAGTGCTCCAAAAAACCTCTGCGTCTCTGCGCCTCTGCGTTAGAAAAACTCCTAAATCCTAAATGACAACCCCGCGCATAGCGCGGCTGTGCCTTCGTGTGAGGAAACAATTTGTTTTTCATTGCGCTTGTCGAGCCGTAAGGCACTAAAGCGGCGTGATCGGTCCGGTGTAGGTGTCGCAAGCCTGCTGGAGCGCCTCCGTATGCTGGTGCATGATACGGATGAGGTGCCGCAGGTCGGTTTCACCGACGGTTCGGAGAGCGCTGGTTTCTACGGCATGGACCTCGGCTTTCAAGCGTTTCACCTTGTCGAGCCCTCTGCGTGTGAGGCGGATGATCTTGCGGCGGCGGTCCTGCGGATGCGGCAGGCGGGCAATCAGCCCCTGTTTTTCAAGGCCGTCGAGCAGGGCGGTCACGGTTTGGCGGGGAATCGCCAGTTCGTCAGCCGCTTCGGCTGCCTCGGCATGTTCGCGGTGGCAGTCGAGATAATCCAGCAGCATATACGTGTTGAGGGGTACCCCCCATTTGAGGAGAAAGAGGTTCACTTGACGGGCAAGTTTATGAAAAACCTCCTTCATCTCACCAGCCAACTGAATGACTGTTTCGTCCTTCATTTCGTTGTGCATATCGAACCTCCGTGGCTCATTTAGCCCTCCACTTGCGCCGCCAGCCGGTGAACAGCGCGTAAGTCACGGGGAGGAGGGTCAGGGTTAGAATACCCGCCATGAAGATGCCGCCGACCGAGGCGACACCGATCCCCACGCGGTTTTCGGAGCCGATGCCCGTGCCGGTCGCCAGCGGGATCATGCCGATGCCGGAGGCCAGAATCACCATGAGCACGGCGCGGAACTCTTCGGACATGGCGTTGCGCAAGGCGCGGTGCGGCACCATGCCCGCAGCCAGATTCTGCCCTAGTTTGTCGGCGATCAGAATCGCGGGGTTGACCACCACACCGATCAGCATCACGACACCCAACTGCACAAAGATGGAGGCCGACGAACCGGTCAGGTCCAAGGCCCACATGACACCGATGAGTCCCATCGGTAACGTGGTGAGCACAAGGAACATGCGGCGGAAGGATTCCAACATGGCGGCCAGAGTCAGCAGGGTCAAGAAGGTGGCGAGCAGGATCGCTTCCGAAAAGTCAGCGATGGCCTCGCCCATGTCCTCGCTGATTCCCGAGAACTCAAGCGTATAACCTGGCGGCAGCA
>DUPH01000053.1 GCA_012838435.1 Lentisphaerota bacterium
CCGGATCATCCCCACGTGCGTGGGGAAAAGGTTTTCCCATTGATTACGATAGCGTACTTTTTCGGATCATCCCCACGTGCGTGGGGAAAAGGGCGTAATGGTACACTCTGTGTAGATTGTCATCGGATCATCCCCACGTGCGTGGGGAAAAGGCCAACATTTTGTGGTCACGGACGGAAGATACCCCAAGTAATAGTGGGTGTCAATTGTCAAAGATCAAAAATCAGGATGCAGGATGCGGCGCTGGATAGTTCTGGCAGGAGAGTTTCCAGATGCGTCTGGCGAGCAACTCAAGCGAGCGTACATCACAGGTGTTGTACGCGATCAGTTTTTGCAAATGAATCGCATCGCCTGTCATCTCGTATGTCTCCCAAAGCTCGACAGCCTTTTCACCGTCTCCGGATTCGATATCGGTTCTCCGATATCCAAGCCGGCTCTCGATCTCTTTGAGCCCGCCCCGCAAACCCCAACACTTGGCTTCGTGCTTCAAATCGATATGCGCGGGCTTGCAGGAAAACCCGAATTCGCGCATCAAAAAAGGCAGGTCGAAACACGCCCCGTTGAAAGTCAGCACGACGCGCATCCCTTGCCACACTTGGATGAAATCATGCAAATTGCGCCCGCGAACGAACGTCTGCATCTTCCCGTTTTGCAGGACGCTGATGACCGTGACGACCGCCTGACGCGACAGCCCCGTTGTTTCAATGTCCAAAAAAGCCGCATCCTGCACGAACGCGGGAAAAATCCGTAGCCGATGCCCCGCAGGCAGTCTGCCGACAAAAAAATCGGCGGATCGCGCCTCCAAAGCTGTTTTGAAAAGAGGAAGCTGCTCAATGACGGAAGCGCTCTTGGCCGGCGACAACACACGCCGCGCTTCGATACCAAGATGCCGCCAACTCAAACACCCCCTGCGCCAAAGCATGGCCTCGGCTTCGACTGATAATCCTCGAAAACAGCAGAAGGATCGCGTCAGCACTCGTCCGCATCCTCCTCGTCCCAAGTCTCCGCGATCAACTCCAGCCCGCAACGCCGCTCCGGTCTGCGCTTGGTGTCCCCCGACACCTCGATAGCGAACCCTTGCGAGCTGTCGTCCTCATAGATGACCAGCAACCCTAAGCCGGATGCGTTCCGGCGGATATAGGCCAGTGTGTTGTTGCGGGTTCTGGCATTGACGGATCCGACGAACACATTGGGGCGCGGCTCGACAAACCAACGCTTCAACAAGCCCCTGATTGCAGGCGGCGTATCGTTGGCGATAATGACCGTCATGCCCCCTCCAATAGCTTGCCGATATCGACAGGCATCCTCTTGAGCAGCTTGGTATTCTCGATGAAAAATTTGAGGCGGGCGATCGTCTCCTCTTCGGCAGCTTCTGGGTTTAGGCTCACAGTCTCGAAGGCGGCAGGCAGCGTCGTCTCGGGTTTGTACATGTCCGCGATGTCGAACACAAAGGGCAATGTGGATGCCCTGTGGATAAAGCCCAACTGCGGCAGATAGCCCATCGAGCAGACCACGGCGGTCGTCAGCGCGTACAACGCGGCGTTAGCCGCAGAGACGGCACGGTTGATCGTGTCAGCAAGCTCCCAGTTGTTTGCATCGTAGTTGCGGCCTTTCCACGAGACCCCGTATTTCAGCCCCATCTCGGCATAGAGCGCCTTGACGCGTCGGCCTTCCATGCCGCGCAGTTCTTTCAGCGCCACGTCCCCCACGTCCACGTCCGGGAAGCGGCGCGCAAACATGCGGCGCGCCACCACATCGCGTCTTTTGGGCGACGATGCGATCTCGGCCTGCTTCCTGGCCCGCTCGTTGTCGTGAGTAGGCGTAACGCCGAACGCATAAAACCGCATGCCCTCCGCGCCGACCCAACAGACCGGCGTGTTGGAGTCGGCGCAGGCTTTCATGGCGGCATGCGTGACCATCGTGCCCGGCCCGAGCATCAGCACGCTCAGCGACGCCACCGGCAAGCGCATGACCGTCCGGTCCGCGCCGATCCACTTGACGCTGGAGTCGTCCACCTCGATACGCCCGTGCTCGAGATAGAGCGGCGTCCAGCGCTCGCGCGCGGGTGTCAGGGTCTCCAGCGGCGGTTTCTCAAAGATCGGCATGAGGGCTCACTCCGTGTCTACGCAAATGCGTCGCGGGGCGAATTGACGCGCGTTGGTGTCAAAACATCGCGGACGATCCATGAGCGTGTCGGTACCCTCCTCAAAGATCTCGGCAGTGCGCACGACACGTATCGGCGAGCCCCCTCCCGCTGCCTGACTGAGCGCGGCCACAGCGGACGCGCAGTCCGCATGCACACCCTCGAACACGCGCGCGGCGGGCACACACGCCTTACGCCCGAGCCAGATGCCCCAGACCGGATTCTCGACATGCCTCGCAAGCTCGCGGATCAGCCCTGCCTCTCCGGACACCACCGCGCCGCACCGCGTATCCTCCAGATACTCGCGGTAGGTGAGCACAGCCAAACTTACCTTGTTTTTTTTTCGGACTTCCCCTTTACCTGTCTTGCATACCGATGCTTTCTGAGTCTCAGGATCGTAGCCCCCGCCGACGGTGTGATAGTCAATCAAACGGGTACCCTGCTTAAAGGTATACGCCTCAATCTCCAATGCTTCATCCAAGTATTGGAGCTTTTCGGTATCGGTGCGATCCACGCCGCTGGCGGCGCAGAGCAGCCCGATCACACCGCTGCGGGTGGGATGCGCGAGCGTGGTCCGGCGGTCGAACTTGCTCGCGTACCCCCAGCTTTGCAGCGGTGCGTCGAAGTAGAGCGCAAGATAAAGGCGGTCGCTCATGCCAGATTCTCCAGTAGCTTACCGATCAGCGCATCAAGATTGTCGGGCGGCAATTCACTCTCCGCCTCCGTCTTGAGACAATAAAGCTCCTTCAGTTCGACCCAGTGTTTTTTAAGCTCCTCCTCAGAGGGTTTCACGTAGCCATCCTTGTCGGCCACCACCGGCTTCTCGAAGGCATTCACGAGCGAGATCGGCTGTCCGGCACGCCTCACACCGAGCACATAGGCCGGAGGATTAAACCCGAACATGCTGTTTTTTCGCGCCTTCGGCACAGCCATAATCGCGGCGCGAAGGAAAGCCGAAAGTATCGCCTTTTTTTGCTTACTTTCCGTAATACAGCCTAGATGGGCATCATCGAACAACATATCGACGTTAACCGCAACATATCTATAGTAACACGGTGAATTAAATTCACTTATCCCCATGTTAGCGGCACCGGCATCATCGCCCACCTGCTTTTCATCTTCCACCGCAGTCCAAAAATCTAATTCATTGCTGCACCGGTGAGTCGAAAGCGCGTGGCTGAACATTCCCGCACCTTCGAGCGTGACATCACTTGCGTTCGAAACCATCCGACCAAAGATCGCAATATCGGCCGCATCACAAGGAAGGAGTTTTCCAAGTTCTTCTATTGCCTTTTTTTTCAGAGCCTCAGCATCCGCTTTTTTATCTGTCTTCTTCAAGTCGTCGATACCTTTCGCAATACGCGTTATTTCCCCTGGTGAGAAATAGAGCAATGTGCTCGTATCGGTATTGTCGGATTCTTTCGCATCGGTTTCTGCCTTTTTGCCTTTTTGGGGCTTAAGCGGCTTATTGGACAAAAATAAGTGAAGCACCTCCTCGGCGGTTTTCCGTGCGTCTGTCTCAGCCCAAGCATGCTTATTGACGAGGGCGGACGTAAGGTCAACGGCGGCCTTCCGTGTCCGGCTACCTTGAAAAGTCTCGGGCATGATTGTTTTAGCCGTCTCCCGTATCGCACGGCTCCAGCATTGGCTAGAGACACGAGCGCGTGTCACTCCGCCGAACACGGCAGACTTGGGTGCGCCGAGATCATCGCGGTTGAGACAGGTCACAGGGAAGGAGTGCAGCATGTGGAGTTCGATCATGTTCATGGTTGATACCTTTCTTTGTTTGTTCAGTGTAACGGTTGGAGCATCAGCAGGCCGAAGCCGAAGCCCTTGGCCGAACCGATGCCGGTGTTGAAACTCGTTGTGAAGCGTGAGCGGTCAGTGACGCGCAACACACCGGTGAAGTCTACAGCGACATGCTTGACGATATGGCCGTCTTTTTTGCACGTCTCGTCTATTGGCGCGCTGACCGTGAGTGTGCCGGGCTTGATGACAAATCCGGATGCCTTCGCCTTGCGCTCCATCCACGCCATCAGCCGGGCCTCGTCGTAGATCGCTAGCCGACGCCGATCTTCCTTACGGCGAAAGGTCGGATTGGCCTTGAGTTGAAAGCGGTAGAAATC
>DUPH01000005.1 GCA_012838435.1 Lentisphaerota bacterium
GAAAGACAGGAATACGCCGCGTAGCTGAAGCGCGAGATGAACTGCTGCCAGGCGGTCGTGCGAGCCTTCGCCGATACGCTGGACATGCCGGTGGACAAACTCATGCAGCTTTCCGCTGGATTCGGCTGACCCCATTGCAGGAAACTATTCCAAGCCCGATTCCGGCTCTTGTGATGGTGATGCGGCAAGATGCCATGCGCCGGGGACATGTGCCGGATGACGTACGGCTTCGAGTTGCCGTCGGGATGGACTGGCAACCCGAAGCCGTTCCTACGAGTCCTTTCTTCACCACTTCACGGGCTCGTTGAGAATCGAGCCGTCGGACGGATTGACGCTGCCAGGTTCTGCGGCCTTGTACTGGACGCAGAGCATCACGAGCGGCAGGTCTCCCGTATTGCGAACGGCCCGCTTGCCTGCGGGGGCGACACGGACGACCGAACCCTCCTTCACCGGGATGTTCACGCCATCGACCTGGTATTCGCCCTTGCCCGAAAGGAAGAAGTACAGCTCCTCGTGGTCCTTGTGGACATGGTAGAAGCCGCCCTCGGTTCCGGGCGCGAAGACCTGGTACGAAAAGTCCGCGCCGCCGGCCTTGACCGCCGAACCGCCGAAGACCTTGCCCGGAATCTTCACCCCCGGACCAAGTTCCAGCACATAGTCCTTGAGCTCTGCGAGCGGGCCGAGATCGATGGCCGTCGCGTTGGCGATTTCCGCCGTTGTCTTGATTCCCTTCATCTTGTTTTTCCTTTCTGTTTTTCCTGGTTTGCAAGCACCTTCTCCAACAATTTTTCAAGCGTCTCCGCCTCGTCGGGCGCGAGTCCGTCGTAGAACGTCGCGAGATAGCGCCGCGAAATCGCCTTGAACGCGGCACGGAGGGCCTCGCCGGACTCCGTCAGCCGCACGATCACGCGGCGGGTGTCGGCCGCCGACCTCTCGCGGACGACCAAGCCCTGGGCCGACAGCTTGTCGACCAGGACCGTCATCGTCGGGCGCGTCCGGTGGGCGAACTCGGCGATCTCGTGCATCGCCGCCTCGCCCTTCTGGAACAGGAACGCCAGAACGTCCCCGTGCGACGGCGCCAGGCCTGGCACGGCCAAATGCGTCCGCTTCTCGACGATGCGCGGCGGGCGGCGAGTTTCGCGCGGCGTCAGGACGATGTGCGCGTCGCAGCCGTGCGCTACCCGCAGCGTCTTGCGGCGTTGCACGCGCATACGCGCACAAAACGGCCGGATCTGCTGGGCCTTCTGCGTACGCTCGCCACGCGACAGGTTTCCCTCGATCTCGTGGAGGAAGCCGAACAGACCGATTTGCCGTTCGTGTTCGCGTTTACCCCCGAGGGGACGGTGCGCGAAGAGCGCAGCGGACGCATTTTTGCGACGGCACAGGCGGCGACAGATGCCGTGCTTGCCGAAACGAAGGCGCGGTTCAGGGTCTATGAGACGGACAGCCGCACCGTCGCGGGCGAACTTGTGGTGCGGAACTATGCGGACGGCGCGGTGGCGGTGCTCAATCTCTCCGCAACGGACCGGGCACTCATCGCGGATGTGGATGGCGCGCGCGTCCCGTTCGTCCTCCCCGGCCGAGGCGTGTTGACGCTCGCACCGGGCGAACGGCCGCAGTCGTCCACCGTTGAGAATCACGTCCCGCTCGATGTGGACTCTTTCACGTTGGCTTTGGACGCCGCGAACACATGGCGCGTGAATTTCGACACGAACAAGGTGGGGACAATCACCGTGGCCGCACCGCTTCGGAACGTGCGACTTGCGTTGCGCACATGTGCGCTGAGCTACGCCGTCACAGGATCGGGACGGCCCGTGGATTCCTTTGAAAGTGCGCCGCCCGGCGAGAAAATCTTCCGCCATGACGCCGAGCCGTACACATTCGAAATGGACGGACGCCCTCTCACTGCGCCGCGTCCGTGTACGGCGCTGGGGGTAGATTTCAACCCGCTCTACTGCGAAACGGAACCGTTTGAATTGGCGCCCGGCGTCCACACCTTCCGCATCGTGACGGGCGAACCGGACCAGAACTTTTTCCTGCCGGCGCTTTTTGTGGTGGGCGACTTCGCCGTGTTCAACCGCATACTCTGTCCGCGCCCAGAAAAATCCGGTGTCCAAGCGTTGGCGGCGTGTGGACTTGAAACATACGCCGGAGCCGTCACCTACAAGGCCGAGGCCAAGGTGCCCGCACGCGCGGGAACGCGGCTGCGTCTGGACACGGGCGGTCTCTTCGCGCGTGTCGTTTTCGCGGGGAAGGATCTTGGTGTCCGCGCCTGGGCACCGTATGAGTGGGACGTCCCATCCGGTGCTGCCGGGCAGCTTGAAATCACCGTGTGGACGCCGCGCGTGGCGATGTGCGGCGCGGTGGATGCGCCGGGTGCGGCATGGGACACGCGCTTCTGGACGAAACCCCGCACGCCGGGTGCGACGGGGCTTCTGTCTGCCAGTTGGGTATATCCGTAAACCCTGAGCTTGCATACCTACCCGGAGGTATGTATAGTACGCAACCGATTCATGGGGGGTGATTGAGGTTATGGCGCGAAAAACAAAAGCGGAAGCAGAAAAAACGCGGCAGTGTATTCTTAAGGCCGCGCTCAGGCTGTTTGTCGAAAAAGGCTATGACCGCACAACCTTTGAGGATGTGGCGCGGCATATCGGTCTGACAAAGGGTGCGGTCTATTGGCATTTTAAGAGCAAGCCTGACTTGCTCGCCGAGCTTGTTGTGCTCATGACGGAACGGCACACGACCCAGTTGACGCACACGATACCGCATCCAGCGTCTTTGGATACACCGGAGGCGTTGACCGAAAATTTCGTTCTACGCGCCCGCCTGATTGTCAGTTCGCCAGCCAGCCGACGTTTTTTCCTCATGACGCGTCGGCTGGACTGGGCATCGCCTAAACTTACCCCAGTGCGCCAGCGGATACGTCGGCTGGCGGACACGCCCCATGTTGTTATCTGTTCGGCGTTGAAAGACATGCAGCGCACGGGCGCCATCCGTGCGGACGCGGATCTTGCGGCGGTGTCGTCGGTGCTGATGATGATTTGGCTGGGGTTATTGGAACAGGAGATTTCGAATGGCTTGGGAACCGACCTCGATGGTGCGCTTCGGTTTGGTTTCCAAGCGATTTTGAATGGCGTTACGCATTGATTTTGAAAGAAAGGTACCCGTATCATGAGTGAAAATCTAGAACAACAAAAGGTTACTAAACGTGAACACCCGATAGCCAAAGTTATGGGTTGGTTACTGACGGCTGCCTGTCTGCTGTGGTTGGGATGGATGGCGCGTGCCTTGGCGCCACAAAAGGCGGCTGAGGCATCTATGCCGTCGGCAGCCATGATGGGCGGAGCGGGGGGGGCGCCGCCGGTCGAGGTTCAAGCGGTTACGGAGGAGGAGGTGAATCTGCCCAACACCTACATCGGCCGGGTCGAGCCGATTCAGGATGTCGAGTTGCGCGCGCAAGTCGGTGGTTATATCAAGAGCATACACTTCAAAGAAGGCGCGGATGTCAAGGCGGGGGACCTGCTCTTCACCATCGACCCCGAGCAGTATGAGGCGCGGGTCGCGGTGCGCAAGGCGGAGATTGGGCAAGCGGAGGCGCTGCTCGATCGCGCCGAACGATACCTGAACCGGCTGGAGCGTTCGGATGCACGCGCCATCACGCAGGCGGATCTCGATACCGCGCGCAGCGATGTCGCGCAGGGACGCGCGGCGGTCAAGCAGGCGGTCGCCAACTTGGCTCTCGCGGAGTTCGATCTGAAACACACACGCATCTTTGCGCCGATTGACGGACGTATCGGGCGGACTGTTGCGAATGTGGGTGACTATGTGATGCCGTCATTGGGAGCGCTGGTGCGGATCGTACAGACGGATCCCATCCGCATCGCGTTTTCGGTTACGGATAAAGATTATCTCAAGGCACTTGAAAAAATTGGCACGAACCGTGTGGAGGATGTGCTGCGTATTCGTTATCGGTTGCCCACGGGAACCGTGTCCGACCTGATCGGAACGTATGATTTTGAAGACAACACGATGTCGGCCGATACTGCGACGATGTCGGTGCGGGCGCGATTCTCCAACCCGAACGGTTTGCTCGTGCCGGACGGTTATGTCACCGTGCTGGTGGATTTCGCGAAGCCGCCAAAAGCGCCTGTCGTGCCGCAGGAAGCGTTGTTGACTGACAGCGAGGGACACTTTGTCTATGTGGTCGACGAGGCCGGAATCGTACAGCGGCGTTCGGTGACCTCTGGCATGATACCGGATGGGCGGGTGGCATTGCGTTCCGGTGTTAAGGCAGGTGAGCGTGTGGTGGTACGGGGTGTCCAGAAGGTGGCCCCCGGCAAGCCGGTGACGACTGCATCCGCCAAGGAGGCTGACGGCAAATGATCTCCGATGTCTTTATTGAACGCCCCAGATTCGCGCTGGTCATCTCGATTGTGCTGACCCTCGCCGGGGCTTTGGCCGTCAAGACGCTGCCGATCACGCAATACCCGCAGGTGACGCCGCCTCAAGTATCGGTTCGGGCCCGCTATCCGGGTGCCAGCGCGAGCGATCTGGCCAACACAGTTGCAATCCCGTTGGAGGAAGAGGTCAACGGCGTGGACGACATGCTTTACATGGCCTCGGACTGCGATGACTCCGGCAACTACAATTTGACGGTGACGTTTGAGATTGGCACCAATCTGGACCTTGACATGGTTAAGGTTCAGAACCGTGTACAGCAAGCCGTACCGCGACTGCCTGAAGAGGTGACCAAACAGGGTGTTTCGGTGTATACGCGCTCTTCGGACATGCTGGGTTTTCTGGTGCTGCGGTCGCCGAACGGGACGTATGACCGGCTGGCGCTCTCGGACTATATCTACAACCACATCAAGAACGTGCTCGCGCGCGTGCCGGGGGTGGGTTCGGTGGATGTCTACGGTCCCAAGCGCAGTATGCGTGTGTGGCTCGATGCTGAGCGTTTGTCCGCGTTGGGACTGGGGGGCGAGGCGGTGATCGCGGCTATCCAAAACCAGAATCGCCAGGCTGCGTTGGGCTCGGTCGGCGCCGCGCCCAATCCCGGCGAGATCAAGCAGGTGCTGACACTTC
>DUPH01000054.1 GCA_012838435.1 Lentisphaerota bacterium
CCAGGCGGCTCGTGGGGACACTCGCCCTCCATTGCCGCGTCCAGGCGGCTCGTGGGGACACTCGCCCTCCAATCTTCGCGTCTTCGCGTGAAACAGCAGAGCTGTGCCTTTCCGTGTGTTCAGTGTATTCCGTTGTTAAATAAACCCGAGCAATGCCCCCCCCAAAAAAACCTTCGTGTCCTTTGTGCCTTCGTGTGATAAAAAAACCGAGCACCACACCCCTGTCACTAACCGATTACCGCGCTGCCGCAGAAAGCGCTTGTTCCAAAGTGATTTCGGGGTTACAGTTCTGAGGTATGCAAAAAGGCGCAAGGGCGCGGGATGGCGGCGTAAACAGAACTCAGGGAGAAACGATGACGACTCACTCAAAACGGTGGCTCACAATACTGATCGGCGCGGCTTTCTGCGCGGGATGGATGCAGTTGGCGGAAGCCAGAGAAACGGTGTTCCGCGTAGATTTTGGACAGGAAGGAAGAGCCTGCTCGTACGAAAAGATCGGCCGCTTTCAAGGCACGCTGCCACCGAGGGTGAGCGAGAACTTCGCCGCGTGGAACGCCTCTGTGGCGCGTACGGAACGGCTCACGGAAGACGGGCGCACATTTTTGCGGTTCCACACGGAAAAGATCGATTCGGCTGTGCAGTTCTCGATCAGTGGCGGCGAGATCGCGCTGCCGGGCGTGTTCGAGCTGGTTGTGACGGCCCGCCCGCACGCCGCCCCCCTTCAGTTCGGTCTGCGTCAGGTGGGCGCGCCCTATCGGAGTTTCGGCACGGCGGAGTTCCTGCCTGCCGACGGATGGAAGGAACGGCGCTTCGTCATCCAGACACGGGAGCGCAGCGAATCACGTGTGGCGATCTTTTTCTACTTGGGCGGCGGCATTACGGACATTGCCTCGGTGGAACTGGCGCGTCTCAGCAAAGAGGAGCTTGCTGCCACGGTGCCGCGTCCGGACGCCTCGGTGAAGAACTTCTTCCGCAACAGCCGCTTCCCGTTGGGGCTGCCCTGTGGTTGGAACATCGACCGCGACAGCCGTACCGCCACCTACGGAGCCGACACCGCGCATCCCGGTGAAGGGGGCGTCCCTTCGCTTGTCGTCACATCCGGCGAGGGGTTCGCGCTGTACTCCGAGCCCTTCCAAACCAATCAGCCGGACAAGCCCCACACGATCACGTTCGCATACCAAGCCGACAATGCGTGTCGCGTGGAACTGATGCGTGACGGTCGTGCCATGGGCGGCAAGACGCTGACGCCTTCAAACGGTTGGCAGACGGCCAAGCTGGCTTTCGTGCTGCCCGGCGAGGCACTCTGTTTCTGTCTGCGTTTCACCGGGAGCGGAACCTTCCGCTTGGACGCCTTGCGTGCGTTCGCTGATTCGGCGGCCGCCGACCTGAAGGACCGCGCCTGCGAGGTGGCGCTCGCTCCGGGAACCTCCGAGATTGCCGAGACGCGTATTCAGTTCGCAGACGAGCGCGCCGAAGTGCGTTTCTGCGTGACAGGCGAGGCAGGCGGCGCGGTACTGAAAAGTTGCGTGACAGACCTTTACGGAACAAGCGTACCGCTGGCAGATCTGCGCGTGCCGGCAGGATCGAAGCAGTTTGACGGCACGTTGCGGTTCGACGTTTTTCCCGCCCGGCCCCTCGGTCAATTCCGGATCGAGGCGTGGGTGGAACGCGACGGCACGCGCATCTCGCCCTACAACGAGATCGTGATGACGCGGTTGGAACGTCCGGTTTTCTGGGGGCAGGACGCACCGGACTCACCCTTCGGTTGTCACTTTATCGCTTTGGAGTCGACCATCCGCATGATGAAAGCGTGCGGTATCAACTGGGCGCGTCTGCACGACGCCGGTACCGAGTACTGCGGCTGGTGGAATCTTGAGAAGAAAAAAGGTGAGTGGACCTTCATGGACGCGGACCTCCAGCGTTACCGTAAAAACGGGATCAAGATTTTCGCGCAGTTGGGAACTGCGCCGGCCTGGGCCTCGCACTACGACGACTTGGGCTGCAAGCACATGGGGTACTTTGAAAAATTCATGCGCCCGAAAAATAATGAAGAGTTCAACGCCTATGTGAAGACGTTCGTCACGCGCTACAAAGGGGTGATCGACGAATATTTCGTCTGGAACGAGCCTTGGGGCGGATGGTGGAAGTCGGGAAAGGACGCGAAGTTCTTCGGGAAGGATGACGCCGAGCGCGATTTCACGGAGCTTTGTCGCGGAGCCTACCGGACCGTCAAGGCCGTGGACCCCACCATCAAGGTCGCCGGATTCAATTCCACAGGCGGCGGGAGCGGTCAGTTGTGGACGGCGGGTGTGCTTGCCGCCGGAGGCATGGAGGTGTGCGATACCATCGACTTCCACCTCTACACCAAGAACGCGACATGCCTCGCGGATGACAGCGTGGCGCAGGCCTATCACTATGCGGTCGGTGAAATCTTCGACAAGTTCCCGAACGCGGGCGGCAAGCCGATCTACATGAGCGAGGGACAGGGTGGTAGCACAGGCTCCGGCAGAGGCGAGCAGCGCATGACGGGCCTGTACAAACACACCATCACTTGGCAGCCGGAAGAGGATACGGTCAACTTGGCTGAGAGGAACTGCCGCTACACCGTCAGTCTGCTGGCGCAGAAGATAGCCAAGGTCTTCCTTTACACGGCGCACGGTTACTCATCCCTCGCCACCGCGCCGAGCTTCATGGTGTTGTTGGGAGCGGACGGCTATCCGCATCCGGGACTGGCTGCCTATTCCCACCTCACGCGTTCGCTGGAAGGCAAGCCGTTCGTGCGCAAAGTCGATCTGGGCGCGAACCGCTTCGTCTATCTCTTCGCGGGTCGCGGCGGAAGCTGCGCGGTGCTCTGCGGTGGACGCGACGCCAAGTTGCCGTTTGTCCAAGATCCTGCCATCCGCTGGACCGATCTCTTCGGCAACGCGCTGACTGATCCGGCCACCCTCCCCGGTACAATGCGCTATGCAGCGAGTTCTCTGTCACCGGACGAACTAGTAAAACGTTTGACGGCGTCTCTGCAGTGACGGCTCGGATCTTCGTTAATGCCGATGATCACTAAAACCACTCTATCAGGAAACCAAAGATGATGAAGACGTTTGCACAGGTGTTGTTGTGTGTGTACGGAGGCGCGTGTATGGCGACGACGGTACCGTTGCCCCTGCCGGAGCGGCCAGGTAATGTCTGCACTGAAAAGGATGAGGTGCGCGTCGTGTTGCCAGCCGGCTTTGACAAGGCGGTGAGTTGGGAGGCGCGTGATCTCGATGGTAAGAACGTTGTGCGGGGCGCGTACAAAGCGGGAATGACGCACGTCGAACTGGGGCGGCAACCGGTGGGCTGGTACCGGATCGAAGGGCTTGATGGCGCTGGCAAGCCGGTCGCCTGGACGACCGCAGCGGTGTTGAAGCGGCTGGCAGTGCCCGTCCCGTCTGACTCGCCGATTCGGATTGATACCGCGAACGCTTGGTTCACACGCACGGGTGAGCCGGAGCGGGACCGCCGTAAAATGGCGGCATTCGCCAGTCTCGCGGCGCTGGCGGGCGTGAGCGGTGTGCGGGACCGGTTGACGTGGGGCGATCTTGAGCACGCGCCCGGCGAGTTCCATGCGGCGACGCGTTATGACGATTCGGCGCGTATTCTGCGCGGCGCGGGGCTTGAGGTGTTGCAGGTCTATCACAGCACGCCGTCGTGGGCGCAAATGCCACGGCTGGAGGAGGGCAAGCCCTACAAGCGCTTTCCGCGTGACCTGCGTGATTCGTTCCGTTTCTGTCGCGCGATGGCTGAACGCTTCAAAGGCGTCATTCAGGCGTGGGAACCTTGGAACGAGGCCAACATCCCCGGTTTTGGCGGGCATCTCATCGACGAGATGGTTGCGTTGCAGAAAGCATCGTATCTCGGTTTTAAGGCGGGTGATCCGTCGCTGACCGTGTGCTGGAACGTCTACGCCGGGTCGGGGTCAGCGCTGCACGTAGAGGGCGTGATCGAGGGGGGGGCCTGGCCGTATTACGACACCTACAACAACCACACCTACAGCGGCGTCGAAAAGTACACGGGCGAATTCGAGACCGCCCGTCAGGGCGCGTGCGGGCGTCCGATCTGGCTCAGCGAGTGCGGGATTCATGTGCGGTGGAACGGTGAGCACGGCGATCTGCCGGAAGCGGAAGAAGTGCGTCAGGCGCGCTTTGTGCCGAAGTCGTTCGCGACAAGTCTTTTTGCGGGCGTGTCGCAGCACTACTTTTTCATCCTCGGCAACTACTGTGAAGGACAGATACAGTTTGGCCTGTTGCGTCGCGATCTCACACCGCGTCGCGGTTATCTCGCGCTGGCCGCTACAGGGCGACTGTTGGCTGGCGCGCAGCCGTTGGGGCGCATGACCAACGGCGCAGCACGCGTCTACGCTTTCCGTGCACGACCGGACGGCGCGGCGCGCGATGTTCTGGTCGCTTGGGCCGACAAGGGCCAGACGTCGGCTGACATGCTGCGCGGCGTGACAGTCGAGGCGGTCTACGATGGATACGGGCGGCCGCTGCGTGATGGCGTACCGGCGACGCTGACAGAAGCACCGTTTTTTGCGGTGCTGCCGTCGGGCGCGGGCGAACAGTTTGCGGTGGAGAAGCCGTTGCGTGTGTCACCAGCGCCTTCATCGGATTCGCTTGCGCCTTCGCCGGTGGTGTTTCAGGTTGTGATGCCGCAAGCGCAATCACGGCTCGACATTCAGGCGTATGAGGTGGGACTGGATGCAGAAAAACAGGTGCCAGTCGCGCTCTACAATTTCAGCGAAGCGACCGTGCGCGGCAGTTTGAAGGTCGATGTCGTGCCGGAGGGATGGCGCGTGACGCTGCCGACGGAGAAGATTGAACTGCGTCCGATGGAGCGTCAGGTTATGGCGCTCAAGGTCGTGATCCCGGCGCAGGCCGGCCGTCAGGCGGTCTTCGGTGTGCCGGTACGTCTGCACGGCGATTTCGGCGCGGCAGGACAGCCCCGGCTCGCATTCCGGTTGGCCTGTCCGGCGACCGCCGTGACGCCGTCGCATGTACGAGAGATCGCCTCGGTGACCGATCCTGCGGCTTGGGCCGACAACATTGTGGGCGGCGCGACGATGACGCATGCACTGCAAGACAGCGGCATGGCCTTCGACATGCGGTTCGGCAACCAAGACCCGTGGGGTTACCCTCGACTCACACTTGCCGCGACGGAGCGTCCGCCGGAAGGGGCTGACGGTATGCAGACCGAGGTCGAGGTGCTGGAAGGCACGGGTACGTTGCGTGTGCAGTTTGTCGAGGCGGGGGGCTCGTGCTACCTGTGCGAGTTGCCGTACGACTTTTCCCGGCGAGGACGGCAGACGCTCACGGCCTTTTTTGACAAGGCGATATGGGGCACGCATTCGCGCCCTGATGCCGACGGGAAGCTGTCGCCGACCGAAATCAAGGCCGTGATGATCGGCATCAACGCCGAGCGCAACAGCCGTGTGCGGCTGGTGGTGGGCGGCGTGCGCTGGGTCACGTACTGAGCGGGCGGCGGCTCACTCGTCCAGCATCGGCTTGTCCTTGGGCCCCAATTCCGTGATCGGCGTGAGAGTGAAATTACGCCAACGGGCTTTGGTGCGGTAGGTAGCGAGGCCCAGCGGCCCCGTCTTGTCGATGTCGCTGCCCGATCGCAGGCTGAAGCGTGACGGCGGTCCTTCCACGCGGGCGGTGAAAAGCGTCTCGTCGAGAAAGACCTGCAAGACGCCGGGCGTGACGCGCACACGCAGGGTATACCAGCGCTCGTTCTCGAGGTTGATGCTTTCGCTCCACTGGTTTTCCGAGGCGTCCATGTAATCGACGGACGAGATGCCACACAGACTGCCGCCCCAACCGCCGATGATGATGGTGCAATAGTTGGTTTCGATCGGCAGGGTGAGCGCGATGAAGAAATCTGCGCCTTGGACGCGAACGGCTTGCAGGGAGAGTTCGTAGTTCATGCGCGGCGGCGTGTTGGTATAGGCGATGCCGGTCATAGGATTGCCGAAACCGCACTCGACAGAGCCGTCCGGCAGCACCTCAACCTTGCCGCTTTCAAACAGGTCGGCGACCTTCCAGCCTGTGAGGTCGCGTCCATTGAAAAGCTGTATTGAATCAGCTATGGCCGTTGAGACCGCCGCCAAAAAGACGAGTGTCAGCAGAATTTTTTTCATGCCGCATTATAGGCGTTTCAAACCGGATTGACAATCCGGACCCGCTGGCGTACGCTGTGACACCAAACGGCCGGGGTGTTCTTCCGCGCGGAAGAGCTGAGATCACACCCGCAGAACCTGATCCGGATCATGCCGGCGAAGGGAGACTCAGACAGGGAATGCACCCGACCGGCGTGCATTCCTTTTTTGTTTTCCGGCGCCGTCGGGAGGAGTGCAACGATGAAAATTTTGCTGAATGGCGAACCTTACGAGACCGTGGCGCGATTTGTATCGGAATTGATTGCTGAACAAGCACCCGCTGTGCGCGTGGCCGCCGTGGTGAATGACCGCGTGGTGCCCGCCGCCGAACAGGCCACCACGGCACTCGCCGAGGGCGACCGTGTGGAACTGTTGACCTTCGCGGGCGGCGGCTGATGTGATGAAAAGGACAACGAAACATGAATCAAGAAGATGATGCTTTGGTGTTGGGCGATCACGCCTACACTTCACGCCTACTGTTAGGGACAGGTAAATTCGCCAGTGCCGACGTCATGGCGCGCGCCGTGGCCGCGTCAGGTGTACAGATCGTGACTGTGGCACTGCGGCGCTTTGACCGCGATCGCCCGGACGATGCGCTACTGACGCCGTTGTTGGCGATGGAGGGTGTCACGTTGATGCCCAACACGTCGGGCGCGCGTAACGCTGAGGAGGCGATTCAGGCCGCGCGCATCGCACGCGAGTTGTGCGGCAGCCGTTTGGTCAAAGTCGAAATCCACCCCAATCCGCGCCACCTGATGCCCGACCCGATCGAGACCTATGAGGCCGCACGCGTGCTGGCGGCCGATGGCTGGCTGGTGATGCCGTACATCCCCCCCGACCCGGTTTTGGCCAAACGCCTCGAAGAGGTCGGCTGTGCCTCGGTCATGCCGCTGGGCGCAGCGATCGGCAGCGGCCAGGGGCTGGCCTCGGCCGAGTTGCTGAAGATCATTGTGCGCGAGGCGTGCATCCCCGTGATCGTGGATGCGGGACTGCGTGCGCCGTCGCAGGCCGCCGCCGCGTTGGAGATGGGCTGTGACGCAGTGCTCGTTAACACGGCGGTGGCCGATGCCGGCGATCCGCCGGCCATGGCTGCGGCCTTTGCGCAGGCGGTGGCGGCCGGTCGTAGCGCCCGGCGAGCCGGCCTCATGCCCGTGGGACAGGAGGCACAGGCTAGCAGTCCATTGACCACCTTTCTGCAAGGAGGGGAGCGCGTGTGAATGCGGTCTCATCATCGCCGCGCGGCGACATGCCCCGCGAACTGGATCCGCGTCCTTGGTTGGAGTTGCCACCGCCAGATGCGCGGGCGGTCGCCGCCGCGCTGACTACAGAAGAGCCCGACGAAGCGGCGTTTGTCACGCTGGTGCGCGCGGAGCCGACGCGCTGGCTGGAGGCCATGGCGCAACGGGCACAGGCTTTGACGCGCCGCCAGTTCGGTCGCACGATCCAGCTCTACGCGCCGTTGTATCTTTCGAATTACTGCTCCGGCGGTTGCGCTTACTGCGGGTTTGCCGCCGATCGCGACCAAGTGCGTCATCGGTTGGAACCCGACGAAATCGAACGCGAGTTGACCGCGCTGAAGCGGTTGGGCTTCGAGCAGGTGCTACTGCTGACGGGCGAACGTACGCCGCACGCCGGTTTCGACTATCTGCTTGCGGGCGTGCGCATGGCGGCGCGTCTCTTTCACGAGGTCACGGTGGAAGCATTCCCGATGACGGTTGACGAGTATCGCGCGCTGGCGGAGGCCGGTTGCACCGGCGTGACGATCTATCAGGAGACCTATGATCCCGATGCCTATGAACGTTTCCACCGGTGGGGTCCGAAGCGCGACTATGCGGCGCGGTTGGACGCGCCGTCGCGTGCGCTGTCCGGCGGTGTCGCGAGCGTGGGGCTTGGCGCGTTGCTGGGACTGGCCGATCCATTGGCCGACGCACTCGCGCTCTTCCGGCATGTCCGCGTGTTGCAACAGCGTTTCTGGCGCGCAGCGTTCTCTGTTTCGTTTCCCAGGTTGCGGCCTGAGGCGGGGGGCTTTCAAGCGCCGCATCCGGTCGGCGACCGTTGGCTGGCGCAGCTCATTTTTGCTTTCCGCATTTGTCTGCCGGAGACCACGTTGGTACTTTCGACACGCGAGGCACCGGCGTTTCGCGATGGTCTGGCCGGGGTGGGTATCAATCGCATGAGTGCCGGCAGCCGCACAACGGTGGGCGGCTATGATGGTCGTGCTGAGGACACGGGACAGTTCGCGGTGTCGGATGGTCGTGACGTGACAGCCTTCTGCACGATGTTGCGCGCGCACGGACTAGACCCCGTTTTCAAAAACTGGGATAGCGCGTACCGGTCGGTACTGTCGCCGCCTTCTGCGCTGCGCGCGGAAGGCGGGATTTAGGATTTAGGATTTAGGAGTTTTTTTACTTCAGAGTTCAGAGTTCGACGTTCAGCGTTTTTTGGAGGGCGAGTGTCCCCACGAGCCGCCTTCCGCTGCGCGGAAGGACGGTTTCAGGTTTCATTGCGGAGCACCGGGAGGGGCAAGCGTCTGCTTGCCCGCGGACGAGCAAACGCTCGTCCCTCCCCAGCGGCGGTCACGCCGTTACACCATAAAAAACTCTGCGTCTCTGTGCCTCTGCGTTAAACAAACATGAATCTCTCTTCTTATCAAAAAGCGCGTTACGCGCGGCATCTGGAGTTGCCGGAGATCGGCGCGACCGGACAAGCGCGTCTGGCCGCTGGCAGCGTGTTGGTTGTCGGTGTGGGCGGACTCGGCTCGCCTGCGGCGTTTTATCTAGCGGCGGCGGGGGTGGGACGGATTGGCGTGATGGATGGCGACACGCTGGAATTGAGCAATCTGCAACGCCAGATCCTGCACCGCACGGCTGATCTTGGACGCCCCAAAACGGTATCGGCGGCGGATACTCTGAACGCGCTGAATCCCGAGGTCACGATCGTGCCGATCCCGCAACACCTGACGGCGGCGAACGGTCGCGAAATGATTGAGGGGTACGATGTGGTCATCGACGCGACCGACAGCTTTGCGGCGAAATTCCTGATTGCGGACCTCTGTCATGCGGCCGGACGGCCGGTGGTGCATGGCGGCATCCGTGCGTTCGAGGGATCGGCGATGACGGTGATTCCGGGGCGCAGCGCCTGTTACCGCTGTGTATTCGAGCAACCTCCGACGGCGGAAGAGGACACACCGCGCGGGCCGCTGAGTACGTTGCCGGGCGTGATCGGTACGGTGCAGGCGACCGAAGCGATCAAGCTGTTGCTTGAGGCACCGCCCGAGACATTGCTGGTAAATCGTCTATTTGTGTTCGACGCTTGGCACTTGACCGCGCGGACGGTGCGCGTAATGCGTCGGAATGGGTGTTCATGTAAAATGTGTCGTACGAGAGGGTGATGCAAGATGCAAGGACTGTATCTGATTTTGACGAATCCGGTGACGGGATACGAACGTTGCGCCGAAGCGGCGGTGGCGTGCGGCGTGAGGTGGTTGCAGTTGCGGATGAAGCGCGCGCCGCGTGATGAGATCATTGCGGTCGGGCACACGCTACGCGCCATCACGCGCGGTACGGCGACGCGCCTGGTGATCAACGATGATGTCGAGATCGCGCGCGAGGTCGACGCCGACGGCGTGCATCTGGGTCAGGACGACATGCCGCTGGATGAAGCGCGGCGGCTCTGGCCGGTGACGGGCAAAGTCTTTGGCCTTTCCACGCACAGCCGTGAGCAGGCCGCACATGCGGTTGCATACGCGCCGGATTATATCGGCGTGGGGCCGGTCTTCGCCACGCCGACCAAGGCGATCCCCGATCCGGTACTCGGTCTTGAGGAGATGGGGGTGATTATCCATGCCTCACCCGTGCCGACTGTGGCGATCGGCGGCATCGACTCAGAGAATCTCGCGGAGGTGCGCCGTCACGGCGCCACCGCCTTCGCGGTGGTGCGCGCGGTCAATCAAGTGTCCGATCCTGCGACCGCCATCCGCAGGCTGCAAGCCGTGTGGCAGGAAGCGGGAGCAGTTCATTAGTGCGTTAGTTGTTTTTCTCACACGAAGGCACGAAGGGCACTAAGATTTTTTTGGGCACTGCAAGAGGGCGCTTCAATAACGTTCAACGCCCAACTTTCAACGCTCAACGCTCAAGTGAAACCCTGAAACCCCGAAACCTGAAACCCGTACCGGTCGCGCTTGTCGCCATAAGACGGGCGTGGTATGCTGATCGTCATGCAATTTGATGCAATTCGTGATGATGAGGTGGATGAGGCGGCAGAGGAGCGGAAAGGCTGTCTGCGGGGAGGTCTTCAGTTGATTCTGTTTCTGCTGGTTCCGTTGGTCGTTCTCGTGGCGCTGATCCCGACGTTGCTTTCAATGGATGGCGGCCGCCGATGGGTACTGGCTTCGATCAACAAGGCGGCCGAACCGGCGCGCGTGTCGTTTGAGCGTTGGTCGCTGGGTTGGTTCCGTGCGCCGGTTCTGGAGGCGTTCTCGTTCAGCGATCCGCAGCACGGAATCGCGATGTCGGCTAAGCGTGTTGCGTTCGACCGCGGGTTGCTACGTCTGTTGCCAATCGGGGTGCTTGATCTGGGCGAGGTGACGCTCAGTGCGCCTGAGCTTGACCTCGACCTTGCGCCGCCCCCGCCGCCGGCTGAGCCAAAGGCCCGGAAGGAGAAAGAGAAGAAAGGCACCTTCTTCCTGCCGATCGTCGATATCGCAGCCACCCTGAATGTGACGGGTGGTCGTGTCGCGATCCACGGCGGCAGCGCGGGGCGTTGCGTGGCGGAGCAGGTGGAGGGGCGTGTAGCGTTAACCTCGTACCGCAAGCCGATTGAGGTGAAGACGCGCGCGCAGATAGGCGGTGGTTTGGTGGCGTTGGAGGGACGCATCCAGAGCATCCGTGATTTAAGCAAGGGCACCGAGACGGAGCAGCCGGAACGCATCACGCTGAAAGCGGTTGATGTAGATATCACAGCGTTCGCGCCGTTGATTCAGCACATGACCGGCGACGCATGGATCCGTAGCGGCAAGTTGGAGGGCGCGCTGACCGCCGCAATCCGCAGTTCCAAGCTGGGGATGATCGAGGGCGGCTTGGCTGTCAGCCAACTTTCGGTCGGAGCGCAGGGCGAGAAGCCGTCGCCGCCCGGCGATGTGGCGCTGATGGCGAATCTTGGGGTTGACGGCAAGACGCTCACAATCACTCAGTTCGATCTGGCTTCGCCGTGGATACGCGCTGAGGCCAAAGGCCGGTTGCAGGCAGCAGAGAAAAAAGGCGTGATGACCGGGGCGGTGAATGGCAAGACCACGATTCAACTCGCGGCGCTAGCACGGGACTTCGGGCCGGCGCTCGGACTCTCCAAGGCCTTCACGATGAGCGGCGGCGAACTGCGCGCCGAGGTGGCGGTCGAGGGGAGCGACACAGCGTTGCAGGTGCAGGCGGACGCGGTGACGTCCGATTTGGCGATGAAGGTCGGGAAGCAGCCGATCACGTTCAAGCCGGAGCCCTCGTTGCAAGTGAAGGCGCGCTTCCCGTACGGCGCGTGGCCTGAGATTGAACGCTTGCATCTCAAAGCCCCGTTTGCCGATGTCTATGCCAGTGGCCGCTTTGACGCGGCGACTCTCAAGGCACAGCTCGATCTGACGCGGTTTGCCCGTGACGCCACGCGCATCTTCAAGACGTGTCCGCCAATGGTGGGATCAATCTATTTGGACGCCTCAAGCCGGCGCGAAGGGGCAGGGGTTGCGCTTGCCTCTTTCCTGAAGTTGGCCGACGTGGCGGTGGAGGTGCAGCCGGGTCAGCGCACAGTGGTGCCGCAGGGAACGCTGAAGCTCTCAGGGCGTGTGCCGTTGCAAGGTAACGAGCCGCAGGCCGAGGTGCACGATGCGTCCGTTGAGCTGACGCTTGATGGCGGACGGATGTCCGGCGCGTGCCAACGGCTGGTGCCTCCCGGCGAGAAGCGTCCTTTGCAGGTGCGCGGGTTTACCTTCTCCAGCGATATGGAACTGGCCGGCGCGCGCCGTCTGATGGGCGGTTTTCTGCCGATTGCCGCGCAGCGCCGCTTGTCGGCATGGCAAGGCCGGGTGGTGGCTAATGCAACGGCCGAGGTTGTGGGGGAAGGGGTAAAGGCGCGCCTGAATGCCGCCGGGCTCGCGATCACCGCACGTGTCGAAGACGGCGGTGTGTGGCGTGTGCCGGATGTGCGGGTTGAAGGCAGCGTGGTGCGCGATGGTGCCAAGCGCGGGATGCAGATCGCGCTGACGGCGCAAGGCGGCGCCATACTGGAACGTGACGGCACCGCCGTGTTCGCAGAACCGTCGGCGCGTGTGATCGCAGAGGCGGTCATTGCAACAGACGGAACGAGCGTCAAGGTCTCCAAGTTGGATGTGGCGAGCAGCCTGTTCGCGATGCAGGCTGAGGCGGCGGCGAACGAACTGTCCGGCCGCTGTTTGCTCACGGCACAGGGCCGCACGGCAGTGGACGCCGCTGCGGTGACGCGACTGCTGGCGGCCAAGGGGATCGATGAGTTTACGTTGACCGGACGCGAGTTCCGGCCGTTCCGCTTTACCTCGCCGCTGGCGGGCGGTGCGTCGACGGTGTTGTCGGAGGGCGAACTCGAAGCCGCCGTGTATGTGGGGTCGGTCGTTGGATTCGGGTTACGTGCCGGTCCTGCGGACGCGCTCATCCGCCTGTCCAAAGGTGTGTTGCGCGTCGGGTATGAGCCGGCGCTCAACAACGGACGGTTGCGGCTGGTTCCTGAGATCGCGGTCGGCGGACGCGGAGGCGGCACGCTGACACTGCCGCCGCGCACGCGGTTGCTGGAGCGCGTGGCACTGACGCAAGAGATGCTTGATACGTTGCTGGTGAACTTTAATCCGTTGTTTCAGGGTGGTCGCGTGCGTA
>DUPH01000055.1 GCA_012838435.1 Lentisphaerota bacterium
ATCGGGATCGATTGTTTAACCACGGAACACACCGAACACACGGAAAGGCATGGCTCTGTTTCCGTGTGTTCGGTGTGTTCCGTGGTTCCAATCAGAAATTGCGTTCTGCACCAAATAGGTGCGGCGCGGATCTCAACGGAAGCCAATGTTTACGGGGCTTTGCTCAAAATCTGCATGCTCAACTGCTCTTTTTAGTGTAAAAGCAGGATTCCGCTTTTGTCGGATGTGTCAGGCACGTCCGACGAAACAAGGTAAGACACGCGAGCACTCATTCATCGCGCAGCGATGAATAGGCCGGACCTCCCGCCGCGAGATAGCCGCCTGATTCCCCGGTTGGCTTGGCAGACACCCAGAAGGAGTAGAGCGACGCAACGCGAAGCTTGAACCGGAAGCGGACGGGCTTTCCGGCGAAACGCGCAAGATCGCCACCTTTCCACGTAACCGCGCGCTTGGTCGTATCCTCACGCACGAGCATCGTGCAGTCGTCGGCGGAATAACCCGCAAAGGGCTTTCCATTCTCGTCAAGGACCTCCACGGCGAGCGTACCGAAACGCGCATCGGCATTCACGAAGAGGTGGGAGCCGGTAAACACTACCGGGCGCGTCACGAGTTCTCCCTGCGCGTCCGTCGTCATGCTCGCAAAACCGTCACGCCGCAATATCGCCACGCCCACGGAAAAATTCCAGTGCATGCCGTTGGGGATCACGCACGTCGGCGGATCGTTTTGAGTGCCGTCGCCGCGCGCGCCCACGTAGTAGAGCCACAGTTGTTCGTCCTTAATCACAAAGCCGCTGGAGCAGGGGCCTACGTAGCCCGAATCCCAGCGGCCCGAGCCCCAGCCCGAGTCGGCGATCGCAGGGGTGCGGTCGGGACGCGTGAAGTGGAAGCCGTCACGCGAATAGGCGAAGTGCAGGGTCGTCGTTTTGGGCATACCCGCTTTCGCGGCTAGGTCGTTGTCGCGTCCGCAGAGGATCTTGAAGAATCCGACCATGATCGACTCATAAGGCGTGGCGTCCACATTGTAGAGTTGAGCATTGCGGTACTCTTTTCTGCCCACTGTACGCGGCAGGTCTTGGTTGTCGCATGCCAGCCACAACGCGCAGTCGGCGGTATTGGTCTGGTTGGGTCCGTGCCCCATTGGAAAATTCCAACTTCCGCCAGCAATGAAGTCTTGGTGCGCGCGGTAGATACGCGAGCGTGCCCGCCAACTGGCGCGCAGGCTCCACACCCACTTGCCGAGGAACGGGTTGTAGAACATCGTGGTGCTGTCGCCATGCTGGCCCGTCAGGCGCGCAAACGTCCAGCGGACGCCATCGCGCGAAACGTACTGGGCGCTGCGTGTGGGATTGCCGCCCGGCGAAATGGACATGCACCAGCGTTCGTAGGGATTCTTGGCCGCGTAGTCCGGCCACACGCTGAATGTGTCGGCAATCTGATGCGGCAAGAGGACGTTGGTGCCGCTCGCCCCAACCGGCGGACGTTCCCAATGGATGCCGTCCTTCGATTCCGCGAGGCTGATCTTGCCCGCCCATCCGGAAAGGTACCAGATGCGGAAACGCTGGCGCGTGGGGTCCCACCAGATTGCGCCACCCGGCATGCAGCATCCCGGTGAACGCGTCAGTTCGTCCTTTGTTTGCGGCCACATCACGGGGTTGCCCGCGTATTGAACCGGCTTGTGGAACGCGCGCGTTACGTTGGTGATCGACTCCACCAGGAAATCATCCACGAAGAGTTGGCGACCAAGGTCGATCGGAATCACCACCGGGATGTTCGCCGCCTCCAGATAGGGGGCGCGGATCGGGTTCGGGTCACGCGGATCGATACGCGGCGGCCACTCCTTCGGCAACGTGATGCCGTTGTATAATGTTCGTCCGCCGTCCGGGGTTTCCGGGGTGGTGCGCGAAGGCAAGGTTTTCCATTGAGGCTGTCCGCGATGGATCGTATCGGGTTGTAAAAATTGGTCGGGCGACAACACGCGATCTGAGAGGCGGCATTGTGAAAGCGATCCGCAAATCACGTTGCCGGCTCTGCCGCGCCCGCCGAGGCCAAACCGGCCGCCCTCATCAAAGGACCCCTGGAATGGTTTCATGGACTTTCGGCCCGCGGGCTGGCCGTCGAGGTAGAGACACCATTCGGCAGTTCCGTCCGCGATCCGGTGAGCAAACGTAAGTGCAAAATGGTGCCAACCGTTCGTGAGCGTGTTGGGGTCCGTCACGGTTGTCAGCAGCGAGTCGCCCGCATAGGGGGCGGCGGAAAAGATCTGCCAGGTGAGACCCGGATGGATGCTGTCGCGTCGGAACGTGAGGAACCAGCGGTTCGTCGTGTGCGTGAACGCGCTTACAACCATCCACGTCTCACCCTTCTCTGGAAGCCGTGAGAAGTTATACCATCCCTCCACGGTGAAGTCGTTGGTGGGCGTGAGATAGTGTCCCGCCGTGTCACTGAAGGCGAAGTCCGTCGCGCCGGCGCCTCCACGTGCGTGGAGGGCATAGCGTCCGGTAGTGCCCAGTTCGCAATACTGATCGGCATCGACAATCAAAAGGTCATTTGCCGACGAGACCGCGCACCGTCCGTCCGGTATCAGGTTCTCATCGCACCCGAGCGGCCATTCGGCAATCGTTCGCGCACATACCCCCGTCGCGGCAGCCGCAAACACCACCGCCATCATCTGTATCCTTGCCGTGTTCATTTTCATCATCGTTACCTTATCTGAACCACTACCTGAGAATCACCACTGTTCCGCCTTCGCTATCTTTTGCTTCAAATGCGATAGGTGTAAATCCGGGGACAAGACCCGATCAAACAGGGACACAACGGCTTTCTTGTCTCGATCAGTCAGCGCACTCGCTTGTAAGTCCCGTTTTAGGTCAGCAACGACCTGTTCCAGATGCCCCTTATTATCGTCGTTTCCAATCAGGAGCGGTAACGATGTTAACCTGTCAAAAATGGGCTGAAGCGAACGTTTAACCTGTTCCTTTTTTCCGTCATAGTCGCGGTAGGAAAAATCGACCTGTTCCATAATCTCCGACGAGAGCAACTCACATGTGCCCGGCAGATAATCCATGCCTGTAAACGGCAGCAACGGTAAAATGGTGTGCATGGATTTCAAGTTGTCTTTCAAAATCCATTGGGTCACATCAGTCTCAAATCCAATTGCAATGCATCGCACCCAACTTTGGTTTTCATTTCTTAGGCCGTTGATTATCCAATGCAATCTGGCACATAGCAAACCAAGGGTATTCTCACCGTTCTCCATTGGAGCAGTAACCACAATATTCGAAAAAAGTACTTGGCCGCACAGCGCAACTGCGCCTACTGATTCGTTCGGGAGGCCTCTGTAGTTGCCAGTCTCTACAAGTGGAGAAACATAGCGTTGCATCATGTCGCCGGAAATGGCCTGTATGATATCATCAGCCGATACGGACTCGGAGTCTGTCGCCTCATCTATTGTCAGCAAAAGACGGCAATAATTTGTTTCGGTTGAGGAAACTCGGATGGGTTTTGGAAATGTCGGCATGTCAGAAATAACTTTCACCAAATGTTGCACGAGTCTCCTCTTTTTTTGCGTCGAAACATGCCTATGCAAAAGAAACATTATCTCGAAGATCAGCGTCACAATCAGCACGCATCGTATGATCAGCTTTTTGTTTATGAAAAGACGTTTCATTACTCATCCTTTTACACGAATCGTTAGCCCGAGTCAAAAAATTCTTGAGTTGCACTTGTACTTTGAACGCCGTTACGTTACGGCTCATGTCGGTTTTTTCTTTCCGGTTTACGGAGGCTTGCCCGACAAAAATTTTTGACTATAATGTTTCGCATGAAAACTACACAGAGGGGAGACTTGCGGCGGCGAGATGTCCTGTGCGCTCTTTTGGGTGCCGCGACGACGTTTTCGTCGTTTGCCGTGTTTGTGGCATCATCAATCACCTATGCGGCGGAGCCGACGGCCGCCGAAATCGAAAGCGCTATCATTGCTTCCGCTGCGGAAACAGCGGCGTTGCAGGCAAAGCTGTCTGATCGCGTCTCGCTTGCCGATTACGCGCCGAAGGTCACGGTGGTCAACGGCACGAATGTGTGGACGGCGGCGCTTCAACAGGCAATCGACGAGCACGAGATCGTTGTGATTCCCGCGCGGCAAGCCACGTACTACATTGACGGAACGGTAAGGATACCCTCCAACCGCCGCATTGAGGCAGAGGGCGCGACGATTGCGCTGTTGCCGGGTACGGATGTGGTTATGCTGCGCAACGAGAAGGCTGCGGATGGCACGCTCGCACCGACGCACCAAAATCCACGTGACGACAACATCGCGATTATCGGTGGCCGGTGGGAGGACTGGCGGCGCGCGCGCGCTGGTTACGGCAGGAGCGGCCGCTGGGATATGTCCGAACGCAAGCTTGGCAACTACTATGGCGTCTCAACGCTGATGCTCTTCATCTGTTGCGATCACATCACGCTTAAGGGCGTAACCTTCGCGCATGCAAGCGCCTTTGCCTATCAGGGCGGGAACAGCAGCGATGTCCATTTGACGGACACGGTTTTTGACCGCTGCACGGCCGACGGCTACCATCTAAACGGTAACCTTTCGCGGGTACACATCCGGAATGCGCGCGGACAGGTGGGGGATGATCTCGTGGCCCTGAACGCCTATGACTGGCTCAATTCGTCGGTGACATTCGGTCCACAGAAGACGATCCTCTGCGAGGATCTGGAGTTGGTCGGTCCCGGATATCCGGCGATCCGTATTCTGCCGGCCACCTACCGCTACAAGGACGGGACGGAAGTGGACTGTGCGATCAGCGACGTCATCTTCCGTCGCGTGAAAGGGATCAAGTGTTTCAAGATGTATTTACAGACCCCCAACTATGCGGTCGGCACAGAGCCGGAGTGGTCCAAGATCGGTTCTGGTGGTAATCTGCACTTCGAGGATATCGAGATCGATCTTGATCGTCCGATCGACCTGTTCGAGGCCTACACCGGCTCCGATCCGGTGCGTGGGCATTTCGGTGCGTTCGAGTTCGGCGCGAATCTCACCAGCATCCACTTCAAGAACCTCAAGGTGAAGTTCCATGCCGACCGCTATCCACTTTCGCATCTCGCGGTTGTCGGACCGAAATCGGTGCGCTTGACGGGTAGGAAAGCGGAACCGCGCGAGGTGTTCGATCCGTATGTCAACTGCCGCGTGGGCAAGGTTGTCGTGGAGAATCTCGAAGCAACGGGCGTCGTTCCAGCGAAGCTTGTGCATGCCACCGTTTTTGACGATGTGAACGGCGACGGGCGATCCTCCGGACGCGGCGAAATAGCGGATATTCGGATCTCGAAGTAGTGGCCGCAAAGAACACAAAGACCGCAAAGGAAGAAGAGAGGCAGGCCCTCCCAGCCAATTCAATGTGTTCTCTGCGTTCTCTGCGGCTAATCAACTGGTAGGGAGAGTGGCCGCAAAGAACGTAAAGAA
>DUPH01000056.1 GCA_012838435.1 Lentisphaerota bacterium
GACCGGCGGCTCGCTTTGGGGCACACGGCGTTGATCGTGCTGCAGGCGCTTTTGCCGCTCGGCACGATGGTGGCGTTGAAACAGGTGATCGATCACGCCACCCGCCTCTTCAGTGGTGCCGGGCGTGTCCCTTTCACATGGTCCAGTGCCATCGACCGTCTGGCGACCGATGCCGGTTTTCAAACACTGGTTCTCTGGGTGGTAGCCGGTGCGTTCTGCTTGGTGCTGTCCGCCGCCGCGCGTCTGCTTATTTCATGGGTCGCCGAATTCCACGCTATCTCGGTGACCGACCGCATCTACGATCTGTTGCACGGCGCGTTGTTACGCGCCGACTATGCGTTTTTTGAAAATCCCGACGACCAAAACCGTCTCTACATGGCGCGTGAAGAGGCGCTCGACCGCCCCATGCGCCTGTTGGCCGGACTCGGCCAGTTATTGCACAGCGTGATTGGCATCAGCGGCATTTTCGTCATTCTGGCCAGCTTCACACCTTGGCTACCGTTGCTGCTCGGTCTGAGCGCCCTGCCGGTACTCCTGTTCAAGCTCGACCGCACGCGCCGTTTCTACGAGTGGCGCAAAGACCTCACGCCGCTAGATCGCCACGCCTCCTACTACCACTCGATCATGACCGAAAATGAAGGAGCCAAGGAGATCCGCCTGTACGGGCATGGCGACTTCTGCCGCGAGCGCTTCGCCGTCGCCCGCGCCCGGTTGCGCGAGGCACGCGTGGCGTGGCGTCGCTTCGTGTTGACGCGTGAGGCCTTGGGACTCTTTATCGGTCTTGCCGTCACCGGCATGATTTTGCTCTGGATGACCTCGCGCTTGCTGGCCGGTGCCGTCACGGTCGGTGCGCTGGTGCTCTGCGTGCAGTCGGTTCAGCGCGGCCAGCAAGCCGTCGCGGCTCTGCTCAATGCGGTGTCGGCGCTCTTTGAGGACGCGCTGTTCCTGCAAAGTTTTGAAGAACTCCTGCATCAGCCGCGCCGCGTCAGCACGCCCGCAAATCCGGTGCCGATCCCCGACGCGATCCGCACCGGCATCACCTTCGACAACGTCAGCTTCACCTATCCCGGCTGCGCCGAGCCGGCGCTGCGCAACCTCACCTTCACCCTCCGCCCCGGCGAGCGGGTCGCGCTGGCCGGACCGAACGGCGCCGGCAAATCCACGCTCGTCAAACTGCTGTGCCGCCTTTACGACCCCGACAGCGGACGCATCCTGATCGACGGCACCGACCTCCGGGCATTTGATCCCGATGCGTGGCGCCGGTGCATCGGCGCGCTCTTCCAAGACTTCAACCATTACCAATTCACCTTGCGCGACAACATCCGCATCGGCCATCCCGCAACACCGGAAAACTCCCCAGAGATCGAACGTGCGGCGCATGACGCCGGCTTGGGGCCCCTGCTCAAGAGCTGGCCCCAGGGACTTGACGCGCGGCTCGGGCGCTGGCTTCACGACGGCATCGAGCCCAGCATCGGCCAATGGCAGAAGATCGCGCTGGCGCGCGCTTTCCTGCGCCCCGCGCTACTGACCATTCTCGACGAGCCGACCAGCGCCTTGGACAGCACAGCGCAACGCGAAACCTTTGAGGCGCTTGCCCGTCTCAGCCACGGGCGTATCGCCCTCTTCACCAGCCACCGCCAGCTTACGCCCGGCATGGCCGACCGTCTGCTGATCCTGCGTGATGGCAAGCTCGTATCCGACGGCTCGCTGGAAGAGCGAATGAGGCAGTAGGCAGTGGGCAGTGGGCAGCGCTTGACTCGCGACCCGCGACCCGCGACTTGCGGCTCCCAAATTCCAAGAGCCTATTCGCATCATTTGCGCCATTCGCGGTTCCCAAAACCCGAGCCCTGTTCCCAAAAAAACCTTGGCGTTCTTGGTGCCTTGGCGGTTCCAAAAAGCCGAGCCCTGCCCCAAACCGGAGCCCTTACTCGCGCGTCCGGCGCAGACGCGCGATAGCCTCGCGCACAGCGGTCACCGTGTGTTGCTCCGCCACCGACAGCGCCGACAACTCTCCGGCACGCGCCAACGCCTGATCGGCCGCGTCTGGATTACCGCGCTTCACTGCGATCAACGCATCGACCACATTCAGACGCGCGTCATCAGCGTTGATCTGGCGCGCTTTGGCCAGTGCCTCCGTAGCGGGGTCCGGCAGGTTTTTCTCGGCCAAGACATGCGCCAACGTCGCCCACCCTTCGTAACGCTCGGGCGCGAGTTCGGTCGCCTGTCGTGCGACCTTTTCCGCTTCGTCGAGCTTACGAATGCGGCAGAGCACCTCGGCGAAGTTGTTGAGCGCCGCAAGCATTGGTTTCTCGTCCGCGACGCTGCGCCGCAGATAGCCCTCCGCATCGCCATACTGCCCCTGCTCCAGCCGGATCGTGCCCATGATAAAGTTGGCGTAGGGATGCTCCGGCCTTTGGCGCAGGATGGTAAGCGCGCGCGCCTCGGCCGTTCGCCGATCCTCTAGCGACACATCCAGCGTCAACAACACATCCAGCAGCGCCTGAACATCGGGACGGATCAGCGCCGCGCGCTGGAAGCACAGCCGCGCATTTTTGAGTCCTTGCTTGCCCTTGCTCTGCCAGACACGCCCCTGAATCACTTGTGTAAAGTAACCATCCTGGTCCTTGCTGATCTTGGTCAGGCGCGGCAGCACCTTGGTCTCGACCGCGCCGATGTCATCCTGCTCGATCATCGCCATCGCCAGCATCGCCAGCGTCATCGGCGTGGCATCAGGCTCCTCCGCCATCTCCTGCAACAGCACGCGAGCGCGCGACAGGTCACCCGACACCAGATAAAGCGCCGCCCAATCCTGCCGCAACTGGCGTCGCGGCGCACCGGCCTTCTCGCCGTTTTCCAAGATGGCGCGCGCCTCATCCACAATACTGCGTTGCAGTGCGAGGCGTGCCAGTCCAGAAATCGCAAAGGTATTCTTAGGGTCGCGTTCAAGCGCCTTCTTATACTCGGCGGCACTCTGTTTGAAGTCACCGCGCATTTCGTAGAGCGAGGCCATCATCGCGGAGAGCGCCGCGCGTTTCTGCTCGTCCTGCTGCATGGCATACGCACCGCGCAAGCCGGCCAGCACTGATCCGGGGCTGCTCGACAACGCCCACTGCCACCCCATGCGCACAAACAGCTCAACATTGCGCACATAACCGTAATGGCGGCTGAGTGACCAGAGCGGATAGCGATCACGGCCGTGCTCCACCTTGTCGCGAAGTTGGCGCTCGATCGTCTCTTTCATCTCGGGGTGCATTCCGCGCGCCACCGCGTCAAAGAGATTCAGCAAAGCGCTGATGTTGTCGGGATAGATCTCGCGCGCCTTGAGATACGCCTCAAAGGCCGCTTCCGGCTGCTTCAAATCATCAAGCGTCACCCCCGCATTGTTTGCAACAAACGCCATGTGGCGCAACAGGGCCACGCGGTAGCGGTAGCCTAACTGACGCGGCTTGCCCTCGCCCCACTCAACAAATGGCTGCCAGCGCGTCCAAAAGGCCCGGTGCGACTCTAGCAACTTATCCGCCGCGATGTCCTCTGTGCGCGACGCGGCACCGTAAAACAACCGGTCCGGCACTGGCACCAGTCCCGCGCCGTACCACAGATCCGGCAACCCCATGCAGATTGCCTTATCTGCCATTGCCGTGTCTGCCGAGAAGAGGTCGTCGATAAAGAGATGGAAGCTGTACGCCAACAGGCTCTCGGCGCGCAGACGTGCGCGTTCGCTGAAGCGCGTGTCGGCCGTGAACGTCCGGCGCACCGCGTCCGTATAATGCGTCTCGCGCGCCCGATACGGACAGAGCAGATGCACGGTCTGCCCGCGCTCCCGTGCGCGG
Organism: Lentisphaerota bacterium; assembly: GCA_012838435.1. Taxonomy (GTDB): domain Bacteria; phylum Verrucomicrobiota; class Kiritimatiellia; order RFP12; family UBA1067; genus DUPH01. Next base: position 3,831 of record DUPH01000056.1, read on the forward strand.
ATCAACAGATTAGCGTCGATGATCCCGTTCGCCACCACCCAGTCGCGCTGTCCCAGTCCGTCCAGCACCTCATCCGCAGCGCGATCAGCGAAAGCCCCGTTATCGGCCACCAGCCAGCGGACGTTTAACACGCCCGCCACCAGAATAGCCACGACCAGTATTGGCATCGCCATCAGCCCGACACCACGACCGGCATTAAATAGGATTGTCGTAGATCGGGCCAGCGGATGCGGCAACGGGGGTTCGTCATCATCCTCTTTGTCGAATGGGATCTCGACATCCACCGGGTCGTCAAGCAGAGCTAGGGCGCGCCACGAGGCGGTGAGCAGTGCGATCCCAACACCGGCAATCAGATAGGTCGCGGCCGGAACGACGCCCGCCTTCGCAACCACCCCCCACGGCCCGAAGGGAACGTTAAAGAGCAGCAGCAGGGCAAAAATGGTAAGCACGAGACTTAATATGAAGGCGCTCCACGAACGGCGATTATCCAGCGAGCGAAGCGCCGCAAAAAAGCTCAATGCCGCTGAACCGAGTCCCAGCACGAAGACCGGGAACCACAAATGCTCAGGGAACATCTGGCCAATCGCCTGCGCCTGCTCACGCAACACCGATACCGTCACGTGCAGCATCGCTTGGAGCGTCACCTCCAAGCCCCGGCTCAGCACAAACTGCCGTGCGGCGAACGCATGCACACCGGCCAGCGCCAAAGCCGCCAGCACAGCCGTACCAAACAGACGGCCGACCCGGCACCACTCGAGCTTCCACTCCACGACCACGGCGAAAACCGCCATCACCGGCAAGGCCACCAGAAACAGCGGCGACTCGGCCATACCCGCGCCATACAGAAGGCCAAAGAACAGTAGCCACACGGTGCGCTTCGAACGCGCGTAGACGGTCAGCAGGTGCGCACAGGCCATCAGCAACGCCACGTCGAAGATTTGCGGCTGAAACCGCGTAGCCGCCTGCCAGACCGGCAGGCTGAGACCGACCGCCAGCGCCGCCACCCAGCCCGCAAAGCGTGCGTTGCGTGAGGCATGCGTCACTGCGGACTCTTCGCGCATGGCCTCGAAAACAACAAACCAGACCACCTTGAACGTCCATCCGACCGCGAGTGCGCCGGCCACCGCCGCCATCAGGTTCAAACGGAGTGGCAGAGAGAGCCAAGGCAGACGCACAACGTGTCCGGCCGCCCACATGAGGAGCGGGTGCGACGGCACTTCGCGCACATCCAGGCCCGCCGCCCACGCGATCCATGTGGCCGAGGCTCCTGGAAACGCATAATCAAGCGCCGTCGCCGCATAGAGCGCCAGCGCCGCCAGGGTCAGGAGCCAAAAAGAAACGCGCGACCGTCGCAGCCGGCCGCGCGTGATGGGACGAAACTCAAGAAACAGCATGGTTCGTCTTTACATGTGCTTCCTGCGCCGTAGCGCCGCCACCGCCGCGCCGACCACCAGAAGCATGGCTGTGCTAGGTTCGGGAACCGGTGCCCAACCTGTAAAGGAGTTGGGCGTGAAGTAGTCCGTGATAATGTCGAACTCGCTGGTGCTGATCGACGCCGTATCGTTCCACGCCAACGAAGACTGACTAACCGCATATTGACCATCCGTGTAGTTGAACAGCACGACGTAATAGGCACCCGCGTTGCGCGTGGTCGCGTCGGTCGTCTCCTGCGGGAAAAGGGTCGTGCCCTCGAATGCATTCACGTTCCACGCAAGTGACTCAACACCCGGCGACCAGACGTTGTTGTTGATCGAAGGCGCATTACCATCGGCCACATAGACCAAGCTGGCGTACTCCGTGCCTGTCGGAACGCTCTCCGCCGCCCAACCGATGACCACAGCCTGCGAGGCCAGAACACCGGTCAAGAACACCAAGCATGCCGTCAAAACTGTCTTATTCATAACTTTATCCCTCGTGTCCTTTCAGGCTTATTCGCCATCAGGCTTGAAAGTAAACGTCCCGTTGCCGGAACGGCGATAGTACCAGAAACCCTGACCGGCGGGAATGTCGGCGGCGGGCAACGCAATGCCTCCCGTCGTCGTGACCCACTTGCCGTTGAACTGCGTCTTGGAGCCACCGGTGTAGTAGTGGTAGGTGGTGTAATAGGTGCCGTCACCCTTGCTCACCAAGATGCGGTCGGTTGTCGCGCTAATTCCGTTCGCGCCGACCGCTCCAGCCCAGTCGAGATCATTGAGGTCAAACGCTGTTAATCCCGCATAGCTGATCAGGTTCAACCCCTCGCCGATGGTGGTGGACTGCTTCGCCGTAGAAACCTGGCCTTTGACGTAGACCGAAGAACCGGCTCCAGCGGTCCGCTTGATCCAGAATCCTTGACCACGCGCGATATCAAAGGTACTGGCGGCGGGCGGAGTCAACTCCTTCTTCGTTCCGTCCGGCATCAACTGCTCCGTGGTGATCGGGGTCCAGCCGACGCCGGTTTGGTTGTAGTAATAGTAGTAGATTGGACCCGTGGCGTCGGTCGTGAGCACCACCAACTGATCGGCGCTGCCCGGATCGCTGGCGTGGGTCAGCCCGTAGGTTGCAACCAAGTCGCTCAGCTTGCTGGCCACACCGGCCTGCATGCAGGCCTCAAACGGCACCGCGACGATCGTGTTCTTGGCGGCGGTCGCCGGGATTTCAACGAACCCGACCACATTGGTTCCTTCGACCGGATCCATCGCCGCATGCACGAGACCGGCTGCCGCAACTACCGCAAAAGTTATCCATCCTTTTTTCATGGCATTCCCTTTCTAGCCTGCTCGCTTACTGCGCGATCACCTTGAAAAAGCGTACTGTGTCACCGGCCGGCACCTCGACGGCCGCCGGCAACTCCGCACCCGACTCACCCTGCACGAGCGTCTGAGCAGAGACCTGCACACGGCTCGCCACGGTCTGCCAACCGTCATTCAGGGAGGTCGCACTCTGCACCTGATAAAGTGCCTTGTCAGAGACATTCTTGATGCGCAGGTTCACACGGCCGTTGCCCGCCTGCATCGAGGCGATCTCCGGCTGAGGTGTCCCCTCGGGAGACGACGTCGATCCAGCAGCGCTGAGCCCTCCCCCGGCGGCGGCCGTACCGCCTACGGTGCCGAGGCTGAGCGCGGAAGCCGTACCGCTTGCGGCGCTCGCACCCTGCGCGGCGACCAGACCGCCGATCGCCCCGTCGGCCTTGCGCGTATCGAGCAGGACAATCACCCACGCGCCGCCTTCCGGATAGGTCGCGGCCGAGTACTGGATGGCCTTATATCCGCACTTGGCCCCCTCTACCGCCTGCCCGGTGGTGGCGATCACGTTGTTGTCAGGATCGACCAGCGAACCATCGGTATAGACACCGCCGAAAACCTGACCCTGCTTGACATACACCAGCAGGTAAGTCTCACCGACCAAGACAGACGTCCCGTCGGCATAGGTATCGGGTCCGGGCGTGGACATCGCGAGCGTCCGCTGATCCTTCACCTCCGCCCCGAACATCGTGGTTGCCACGAGCAACCCACTGAACACTAAAAGCGCTTTTTTCATCGTGTGTCTCCTTGAGATAGCTTAGGGAACGATGTATGGTTTGAAATACCGATATCCGCCGCTCGGAATCGTGTAGGTGTAGGTCGCCGCGCCGTCGGTGAAGTTGGCGAACGAAGGCGTGATCGCACCATCCAGCAATGTCCAATTAACATCGGTAACATTCACCTTCCCGTAAATCTGGACCCGTCCGTTGATCTTACCGGTTTTAACCGCGTTATTGACCTTCAAGGAAAGCGTCAAGGCCAGCTCCGTCGGCGAGGTCATTTCGATCTTCGAGATGCCGAAGTCGTAGCCCTCAACCTTCGTGACCGCATTCCCGCCGATACTGTCCAGCAGGTAGGCCTGATTGATCTGCGCCTGTGAGAGATCGCTCAAACCGCCCTGTCCCGTCACGTTGCCGTCGCTCAGCCAAGCGTTGACCCGCGTGAGTTCCTCGTCCGACAGCGAGGTGGGCGCCGGCAGTGTCGGCACGGCCTGTGTCGGCCCCGGCACCACGTAGGCCGGATCGCCGTGGCTGACGTACAGGTTGTCGATCATCCCCGTGCCGTAGAAGTTAACCGACGCCAATGTGTTCGCCGCGCCGGCGTTTCTGACGGCCAGATCCGTGAAGACCGGAGCGTCGTTCAGCAGCACATCGAATTTGTTGTCCTGAAGCTTGACGGTCACTTGGTACCACTTGTTAGTGTCGCGCACCACATCGTTGGTTGTGGCTCCGTCGCCGTGCACCACCACCAGCTTGGCATCGGCTGTCAGGAAGAGCGCCATCTTGGAACTGGCCAGCAGGTCAGGGTCGGGCGCATTGACCAGCGGATCGAACTTCATGCGCAAATCCACATAGACCGGCTTGCCGTTGAATGAGACCGCAGTGGCGTCTGCATAAGCCAACGTGTTGGAGACCACTTCGCCGTCCGTCTCAAGTTGCAACACCTTGGAGTTTGTATCGAACCAGACGTTCGATCGCGCCGGCAGCCCGGTCATGGCGGGGAAGTCGTTGGACAGGACGTTATAGCCCGCCCTCGCCGCCCAGTCCGGAACAGCCGTCTCGAACGCCTCCCGATAAGCGCCAGCCTGCATCGGGCTGACGTTCCATGCTTGAGGAACCGTTGAATCTGCCGTCTGCGCGTTCCCGTGCAGAACGAGCGCGAGCGCACACGCGGCCCCCGCTCCGGCGATTCTCGCCAACCTTGTTTTGGTAGACATCATAGCTCGTCTCCATGCCGGATCCCTTGCGGAACCCCGTCAAAAAAACTATTCCCAATCGCTACGAGGTAGTGTATCGCAATTGACGGCCCCCCGACAAGCGGAAAAAAACGAAAAATCTTCTGCTTGATTATCGTGCGCCGGTTTTTCTATCATCCCAAGCCATGGCTATGAAAATTCTTGTTGTTGGTGGCGGCGGACGCGAGCATGCGATTGCGTGGCGGCTC
>DUPH01000057.1 GCA_012838435.1 Lentisphaerota bacterium
ACGTTTGCAATCGGGATCATACCGCGCCACACGTCATTGCTAATCAACGTCATCGGAATCGGATTCTCGTCGTAATACGGCCCCGTCACCATCCAGACCGTCTCGTAAGGCGACGGGTAGGGACGCAGCCGCGTATAAAACTCGCGCCCCCCCTCCGCCACCGTGTCACTGCGCAAAGTGCGGGGGGACAACCATTCGGTCGTGTAATAGTAAGGCGGATTCGCGTAACTCTCTAAATGGCGATAACGGTAACCTTGAAAATCGCACACAAAGTAATATTCGAGATCGCCCACCCGCGACTCAACCGGTAAAACCGCCTCGTATAGTTCACCATTTCCCACGCCCGAAGCCGCGACGTAGCTCATCGTCGCACTTTGCCAAGCATTGGACATTTGATCAAGATAGCGCCAGCGATACCAGACCGTCATCACGCGATTGGAATAACCGGTCAATTCGTTGTTGTTCGTTCCGATATTGCTAACCTCACACCGAACCTTACAGGCTTGACCAGCCGCCGGATACGCGGGCTCAAAAATCACAGCTGGCTTTTCCATAACGACGTCCGCAGGAGGATATGAGGCGCAGATGTTATCGATCGCAGTAAACGCATCATCCAAAGATATCAGGCCAGAGTGCACTGTCCCCGTTCTGCGAATACGGAACCTGGCCGGCGTGCGACATTGCAACAACCGTTGATAACGCGTAAAATCGTTGGACGATGCCGCATTGAGGGACAACACGTCGAGAACCTGCCAGTTGTTTGAGAACTGCTCCGACTCGACTGGGTACATAACATTTGTGACGCCCCCCCCCAGATAAATATACTCCAGCATGTTGGTGGCGATCTCAACAGTGATCTCAGTTGGATGGGATGGCGACACGTTAATTGCGTCAAAATAAAGAGTCCCGATACCTTCTGGGTAGAACGGGCTCTCTATTTTTGCATCCAAGGTATTCTGCAAACTCGCCTGCCAGTTTGTCTGGATCACAGCACTATAGGAAAGCGGAGGGATAAAATTGACGTTTTGTCCCGTCCCCGCCGATGTACCGGTACGACACGCTGTCAACCGCCATCCCGACGAGTGGTAATGATTTGTCCCGGGCAACAACATGCGGCGTGTGACCGGGAAAAGGGCGGGCGCAGGCCCTTCGTGCACCCAATCGGAGGCGTAATACGAACCAGCGGGTAAAAAAAGCCAGGCATTAAACAGCATACGCCGTTCAATGGGAAGTCCCGTCGAATCCTGCGCAACCGCACCGCACACGCAACAAAGCACAGCCACCAAGAAAATGCATATCTTCACGCCGTTCTTCATCCAGATCCACCGCTCCTCTCTCGATCCGTCACATCGCGCATCCACACACACCGCTCGCTACCACGGGCCAGCTTACTTCACGTGATCATTCTTAGCAGCCGACCACTTTCCTGGATCGGCTGGCACATCCACACCGTTGCACAACAGACACGTCAAATCCTTCAGTTTCGAGATCGTCAGATCCTTTTTCTCGGGAGCCACAATACCTTCCACATGTCCATCCGCAAAGGCGACATGAGCCACGCGACGCTTAGCGACCCTGTGATTGAAGCCGATGATCTCTTCATCGGCCGCAGCGCCCTGCCCGCTGAGTTTAACATCCAAAACCCCGTCAGAAGCTTTCGTGTCTGTAGATACCGACTCAACAAACCCACCGCCCTTAACAGTGTAAGCGGGCAACTCTGCAAAGAGCAACAACGCCCCGGCGCTCCCCCTAGCGGAAAGATCGCCAACATACCGGTCTGCATCGAAATATTTGTTCATCACATACGAACGGCGGATCGGCGCCCTCAGACTGCCCACCCCTTTGCTCCTGCAGGCCTTTCTGTGGGCCTCACACACATACGTATCCACGTCAGCACCCACATATTTCCACAACACGCCGTTCGAGAGTGAATGATACGTCACCGAGGGATCCCCATGAAAACAGGCGGCCTTCATCGCACCAGCCTGAGGACTCCTGCTGGGCCACGGGTTGCCTCCGCTAGACCACGTCCACGAGACCCACCCTGGATGATGTTTGTACTTGATCGCCATCCAACCCCTATCAAAATGGAACACTTCGGTCGACTTCGCCCGCGGCATACATCGATCCCCATACTCATTCGAGTCCGTGTCGGGGTGATCCTCGGTCGCGTACGCCAGAGCAGCCTGCGTCAGATTCTTGAGATTCGTCTTGCACTTCACGGCCCGCGCCGCCTCGCGCGCGTTCGTCATCTGAGTCGTCAAGGCCGCCGCTAGAATCCCTAAAATCGAGATCACAACCAACAGTTCCACCAAAGTAAAACCCTTAGCTTTTGACCGAAAATTCATAACACTCCTATGTCCGCTTTTACGAGTCATATTGTCGCTTATCTCATCACGAGAGGCAAGGGTTTTTCTTCGTCTTTTTTCGCTTGCGCATTGTCTGAGAATCCTGTCAAATATTGCACAACTGTTTGTTCGATAGAAGGTTAGGAAGGATTCTTTGATATGCGCTGGTCGCGTCTACTCCTCGCCACCCTGCGGGATGACCCGCAGGAGGCGGAAATCGTTAGTCACAAGCTCATGGTCCGCGCCGGACTCATCCGTAAGCTTTCGGGTGGACTTTACACCTTTATGCCCCTCGGTCTGCGTGCTCTGCATAAGGTCTCCAACATCGTCCGCGAGGAGATGGACCGCGCCGGTGCCCAGGAAATCCTGATGCCGGCCCTCCAGCCTGCCGAACTCTGGGAACGTTCCGGTCGCCTCGCTACCATGGGGCCCGGTATGTTCCGACTGAAGGACCGCGCCGAACGATTAATGACCCTCGGCCCCACCCACGAGGAGGTTGTCACCGATCTCCTCGCAGGTGAGGTCTCCTCTTACCGCCAACTCCCCTGTACCGTCTACCAGATACAAACCAAGTTCCGCGATGAAATCCGCCCGCGATTCGGCCTGATGCGTGCCAAGGAATTCATCATGAAGGACGCCTACAGTTTCGACACCTCGCTCGAAGCCGCTGACGCCTCCTATCAGGCCATGTTCGACGCCTATGTCAGGATCTTCCAGCGCTGCGGCCTGGACGCCCGTCCGGTCGAGGCCGACACCGGCGACATCGGTGGCAAGTGGTCCCACGAATTCATGGTGCTCGCCGACTCGGGTGAAGACGGCATCATCGATTGCCCGGCCTGCGGATACGCGGCCAACCAAGAGCGTGCCGAACACGCCGATACCCCCGCCAACGACCCGGAGTGCCCGTCACCGCTCGCAGTCGACACCCCCGACGCACGTACGATTGATGATCTGACCGCTCTGTTCGGATGCCCTGCGGACCGCTTCATCAAAACGTTGATCTATCTGGCCGACGGCAAACCGGTCGCCGCGCTGGTCCCCGGTGACCGCGATCTCAACGAGAATAAGTTCAAACGTCTCCTCAATGCCAAGCAACTCGTCATGGCGGACGATACGACCATTGAGAAGGTCACCGGTGCCCCCACAGGCTTCTCCGGTCCCGTTGGGCTCACCATTCCGATCTATGCTGACCGGACTCTGCACGGCGCAACCGACCGCACCACCGGCGCGAACAAAGCCGACACACACTTGACCCACGTCTCGCTCGAACGTGATGCGTCGGTGACCGCATTCGAAGATCTCGTGATCGTCGGTTCGGGCGACGCCTGCCCTCGCTGCGGCAAACCGATGCAAATCAAACGCGGCATCGAGGTCGGCCACGTCTTCAAGCTCGGCACCAAATATACCGAATCGTTTGATGCCACCTACCTGAACGATAAAGGTCAAAGCGAATTGATGGTCATGGGGTGCTACGGAATCGGCGTCACCCGAACGCTCCAGGCTGTCGTCGAGCAAAGCCATGACGCCGATGGCATCATCTGGCCGATCTCAGTCGCCCCGTATGCCGTTTCCCTGCTGTTGCTCGACCCCAAGGATCCAGCCGTGTGCGCGGTTGTGGACGACCTCGAGCAAACGCTCGCCGCCCGCGGACTCGATGTCTTGGTCGATGACCGCGAAGAACGCCCCGGCGTAAAATTCAAGGACGCCGACCTGATCGGCAGCCCGATCCGCGTGGTCGTTGGCGCCAAAGGCCTGGCCAAAGGCGGTGTCGAAATTAAGTTGCGCACCTCCAAAGAGGTCACGTTGGTGCCGGTCGAACAGGCCGCAGACGCCATCGCCGCGCAGGCTACCGCACTGACCGAGGCCTTGTGCCCGTAAACCCTCCCACCGTGAGGTTCCACCATGAAGACTGATGCTCTGAAAAGCACCGCTTTGACCAAGCGCGAGCTGGTTGCGCAGATCGCCGCAGAGACCGGACTCACACAGAACGACGTCTTTAACGTTGTCCAGCAAACACTCGATGGCATCATCGATGCACTCGGAGCGGGCAGGCATGTGGAGTTTCGTGAATTCGGGGTCTTTGAAGTGACCACCCGCAAGGCCCGCATCGGCCGCAACCCCAATAAACCCGAAGACGTGGTGGTGATTCCTGTCCGCCGCGTCGTTAAATTCAAACCCGGCAAACGCATGCGCG
>DUPH01000058.1 GCA_012838435.1 Lentisphaerota bacterium
AAATGGTCGGGGCGTCGGGATTTGAACCCGAGACCTTTTGCACCCCAAGCAAACGCGCTACCAGTCTGCGCTACGCCCCGAAAGGGGTTCTTAAGTGGTGGAGGTAAGGGGAGTCGAACCCCTGACCTCTTGAATGCCATTCAAGCGCTCTACCAACTGAGCTATACCCCCACATCGCCTTTCGCAGGCGAAAAACTGGGTTATTTAACCATCCCATCAGTCCGATGTCAACACGCCGTTGTAAAATTCTCCATTTTTGGGGTTGAGTTCTCAGAACCGAACCGCTATAAAGAACACGCTCTATTACGGAGAGGTGACCGAGCGGCCGAAGGTGCAGCACTGGAAATGCTGTGTGCTCTTACGGGTACCGAGGGTTCGAATCCCTCCCTCTCCGCCAGCTTTTCCTCACTTGAACGTTGAGCGTTGAAAGTTGAACGTTGCGCGTTGGTGCCGTACCGGTCGACAAGGCCGATAAAAAACAAGTCGTTTCTCACGCGAAGACACGAAGGGCACGAAGTTTTTTAGGGGCGCCGTTCGAGTTTGTTTAACGCAGAGGTGCAGAATTTTTTTGAGGGGCACTGCGAAGCGCGGCAGTGCTCCCCCAGACAAACTAATGCACTGATGCACTAATTAACTAGTTAAATTGGGTTGCGGGCTTCGCCCGCGTTAGACGTTATGAAAACAGGCTGGATCGCCGTAATTGGCTTGCTGTCTGCAACTTCATGGTGTGCAGGCAATGGTGTTGTCGCATTTAAGGATGCAGACAAGATTAAGAGTTGGGATGCATGGGATGACCACAAGGCGAAGGCCGCGGTGACGAATATCCTGCAGAAGGAGAAGCGGAACGTGACGTGGCAGAAACTCAACGCCGTCAACCCAGGCTTGAAGGAAATCGGCCGCCTCGCCACACGCACGTCGGACCAAGTCAAATCGTCTAAATGGTCGGTTGGATGTGAGACGATGGACCGCGACTATGCCGACTGGGACAGCTTCAAGGCCCTCATCCCGATGTTGGGCGTCAAGCATGCGCGGTTTTTCAGCGGCTGGGCGAAGACCGAACAGGAGAAGGGAAAATACGACTTCACATGGCTCGATCCGCAGATCCGCGAATGTGCGGCGATGAGCGTGAAGCCTTGGGTTTGCATCTCCTACGGCAATCCCGTGTGGGGTAGCGACTTCCGCCTCGGTATGCGCTTGAAACCAGTGACGGACAATCCGGATGCTTTTGACGCCTGGATTCGCTACACGAAGGCGCTGGTTGAACGCTACAAGGACGTGGTCGACGAGTGGGAAATCTGGAATGAGCCCTTTGGACAGGCCAGGGAATACGCCGAACTCTTCTATCACACGGCGAAGGCCATCCGTGAAATTCAACCTGCGGCCAAGTGCTTCTGCACGGCGATCTCCTGGAACGCACGCGATCCGATGAAGAGCGATTACGCGATGGTGTTGGAAAAGCTAAAGAAAGAGAACGCGCTTGATCTCGGATCCTATTTCCTCTACCACCCGTATAGTCCTGTTCCCGAGGCATCCTACGGTCATCTTGCCGAACCGCTCCGCAAGTTTGTGAAGGGGTATTCCGCCAACTTCGACATCATGCAGGGAGAGGTGGGATGCCCGTCCCAACTTGAGTTCGGGCATGCGATGAATGGGATCGAATGGACGGAGTATTCGCAGGCGAAATGGAATCTGCGCCGTGCGATCGGCGATTCAGCGCGATCGATTCCCTCGAGCGTCTTCACGATGATTGATCTCAAGTACACGTTCATGCTTCAGAGTTTCGGCCTCGTTCGCTCGAACCTGCTCAAGGAGTTCGTCTACCGCCGCCCTTCCTGGTATGCGATGAGCAACATCTATTCGCTCTTCGACGACGAGACACTGCCCCAGAAGAACCTCGTGTTGAAGAACTTCGCCATTCAGAAGCGCGCCGATCCTCGCGACCAGAAGCCGCATGATCTCGCCTGCACACTCTTTACGCGCCACGGCAAGACCTTGCGGTTCTACTGGTTCTGCGAAGCGCGTCCAAGCGACAGGCTTGATTTCGACCAGATTGATTTGATGATTCCCGAGCGACTGGATCAACCCGTATGGGTGGATATGATTACCGGACGCGTCTTTGCGATTCCAGAGACGCAGATTGATCGGCAGGAAGAGAGTCTGGTGCTCAAGAACATCCCCATGTGGGATTCTCCGGTCCTGATTACGACACGCACGACAGTAATGTTGAAGGATGAAGAACGTTAAACGAGGCTCTTGCAAAACCTTGTTGCTCTTTCATGGGCGAGACGCCCATGTCACAAGGGGCGTGGCACGGGCATCTTGCCCGTGTTTGCCTCATGGGCGGGACGCCCATGCCACGAGGGGTTTTGCAAG
>DUPH01000059.1 GCA_012838435.1 Lentisphaerota bacterium
CCACATAGCCCGCGCCGGTAATCGCCCCGCCGAGGCGGAGCGTGCCCGCACCCGTTTTTGCGACATCCAGCGCCACGCCTTCCGTCGTCGTCCCCGCATTGAACGCGAGATGCGCCGTGGCGTTCTCCGGCACTTCCACGGCGAGCGTGCTCGCGAGCGCCTTTGCCTGCTCATCCGACAGCGTGCCCGCACCGAACCACTTGCTCTGTAAGTAGGCGTAGATCGTCGCCGTCTCCTCCGTCGTCAGATCACGCGAAAACACGAGCACCTCGCCAATCTGACCGATGTACGCGCGATTGGACGTGTGGCCGGCTCCCAAAATCTGCGGCGCACCCGCACGTAAGCGCGCGCCGATGGCCGTAGCGTCGATGTCACAGTTGCCCAAGCCCGCAGGCGTGTTCGTTGCGATCACATATCCGCCATCGCGCCACACGCCCGTATAGATGATCTTCCGCCCGCCATCACGTCCGGAGTGCGTGATGTAAGGCTCGCCCACCGTCAAGCCGGTGTTCAAGCTGGAGACACTGCCATCTTGAGAGTACGTGCTGAGAATAGAGAAATTCGCTGTATTGTCGTGCTGGTAACTGAGCGCCCCAGCACACTGGTTGTCGTCTCTGGTGGGATCGGAGTACACCAACGGGTCTTTAGCGGTCATCGAGAAGGGGCCGCCCCACCGGCCTGCGCCGCCGGTGCCGCTCCAACTTGTCCATTTCGAAACAAGGAACACGGTCGCGCGCGCATCGCGGTTCGTGTAGGCCGTGGTGACGAGTCCTTGGCTACCGTTGAAGAAGAGCGTACCGCGGCCGTTGATGCCGTCCGCCACGTAGGTCGGCGGCATAGGCATGTAGCTACCCAGGCCCCTCACGTTGTCAAACGTACCGCCCGCCGTGCCGAGGTTCGGTACACTGCTCACCGCAGCGCCGTCCTCAAGACCAAGGCGCGAAGCATCGAACCACACGTCCGCCGTACCGCAGAGGGCAGAGGCAAGATCGGTGGCATTGACAATCTGCGCCTCGTCATCCAGCACGATCTTCGCCCGAGGCGATACGTTAAGCTTCAGCTGATCGTCGAGGTGTCCCTTCGGACCTAACGCCACCGTGCCGTCCTGAATATCGAACGTGCCGCGCGTGCCGACCGGACGTAGCAGCTTCAACGTGCCGCCGCCTGTCTTCACAAGCCCCGCGTAGTTGGGGTTCAGCGTGTTGGCGGACCATCCAAACTGGAGCATCGTATCCACCTCAAGCGTCGCGCCGTCCTTGACGTCGAACACCGTCCTGCGCGTCCCGTGCGCGAGGTGGCATTGGTGCGCCTCAATGCGCGCGGGACGGCCGTCCACGGACGGTATCACCGTGATGGGACCGTTCAGACCGAATCCCTTCCACTTGGCTCCGCTTTCAAGCTCATGCGAATTGCTCCTGAGCTGGGCGTAATAAGCGAACATCCGTCCACCGCGCAACACCACGTTGCAGAGGGGCGTGTGGGTATCCCGCTGAGAGATTTCGATTCTGCCCTCTTCATGCACTTCAAGCGTGAGCACATATTGGGCCGTGTGACCGCCGAACACATCGCCGTTATACAGTTTGATGCGGCCTTCGTGGATCACCCAGGTCGTTCCCCTGAGATCCGCCAGCGGGGAGTAGAACTGGGTGTTCAGCCGC
>DUPH01000060.1 GCA_012838435.1 Lentisphaerota bacterium
ACAGGACAGACTTGCCCTCGAACTGGTCTCGATAATGGCGCACCTCCGCCTCGATGTCGGGCATTTGCGTATAGAACTCATCCGCCTTGTTCTTCTTTGCCTGTGTTAGAGTTGATGTCGCCATTCGCTTTCCTGTTTTGCGCCCGCGCGGTGCGCATGATTCACCCCGAAGCACGTGTTGCCGCGCATGGTAACACGCCGTAGCAGACTGGGCAAGCGTCGTCCGCGCATCGCGCGGCGCGCGCGGCGGATTTAGGATTGAGGATTTAGGAGTTAGCCTGCCTGCGCCACGAAAAAACCATGGAGTAACTGCGACAAAAAGTTCAAGTTATAGGCAAGGAGTTGAGCATGCAGACTTTGAGCAAAGCCCCGTAAATATTGGCTTCCGTTGAGATCCGCGCCGCATCTATTTGGTGCAGAACGCAATTTCTGATTGGAACCACGGAACACACTAAACACACGGAAACAGAGCCATGCCTTTCCGTGTGTTCGGTGTGTCTTGACGGAGAACGTAACGTCGCCTGCTCCGGCAACATCGAAACCCTGCTTGACTATGCGATAACGGATGAAGGCGGACATCCGGCGATGACCAACTACTGCTTCGCGGGACTGGTCAAGTGAAGAGTCGCACTTCGCCACAGACAGCACGGCACTCGTCTTCGACGACGCGGCGTTGCCATCAAGATCGTCAACGCCCAAAGCGGCATCTGGTACACGCTCTACGCCGTGGACGATCTTTCCTTTTTCATTCGCCATCGGCCGACAGATTGCGCTACGCTGTTCTCTTTACTGGGACATGTCTATGAAGACCTATAACCACCTGTTCGGGCCGGTGCCCTCACGCCGTTACGGCCTTTCGCTCGGCGTGGACCTCGCCGCGCCGAAAACCTGTACCCTCGACTGCATCTTCTGTCAGCTTGGTGCCACCCCGCGCACCACGCTCACACGCACCGACTCGCCGCCGATGGACGCGATTCTCGCAGAGTTAAGGCACTGGCTGGCGCGAACGGAAACGGAAAAAAAAGAAAGGCTCGACTTTGTCACGGCGGCGGGTTCAGGCGAACCGACGCTGCACCTGCGCTTCGGCGACCTCTTTCGCTTCGCGCGCGCCGAGATGCCCGGCCGCTCGCTGCTGCTCAGCAACGGCTCGCTCTTCTATCTGCCCGAAGTCCGGCGCGATGCCGCACTGGCGGATGTCGTCAAGCTCTCGCTGCATGCTTGGGATCAGGCCTCGTTCGAACGCATCTCGCGCCCGCATCCCTTGCTCCGTTTTGACGCGATCCTCGACGGCTACCGCGCCTTCCGCCAGAGCTTCGTCGGCCGGCTTGACCTCGAGGTCTTCATCATCCCCGGCATTAACGACCGCGACGACCAGGCCCAGCGCATCGCCGCGCTGGCGCGTAGCTTCGCGCCGGATACCATCACGCTCAACACGGCTGTCCGTCCGCCCGCCGACAGCACGGTCACCGCCTGCCCGCCTGAACGCCTGCGCGCGCTCAACGCGCTCTTCGGCACCGCCGTCCGCGAAAGTGGCACCGTGCCCACACGCGCCGCCGGCGAGTTGAGTGGCGAAGCGCTGATCGCGCTGATCGAACGCCATCCGATGGCGCTTAGCGCTCTCGCAACGACCTTCGGACACAGCGAAAGCGACCTGCGCGCTTTCGTTGAACCGCTCGCGCGCCAAGGCCGCCTGCGCCTTTTCGAATCGCAAGGGACGCTCTTTGTCGGTGGGATCGGCACGAGCAGTGATCCGGCAGACCATTGAGTTGCGCAAAAGTACTACAAAAGTTGCGCAACTGTCCTATTGAAAAAACGGGCACGAAAGCGTATTGTGGTTGGCGTAAGTATGGCGGGCGGTTTGCCGGATGCCGGGGTGGGATGCCGGAATGGCCGCTGCGAACGATCACAAAGGAAAGGTTTGATGATGAGGACACAGACTGATTTTTCACGGCGGACATTTCTGAAGGGAACGGCGTTGACAGCGGGGGCGGCCGCAATGGGCGGATGCCTGTCCACACGCAAGGTGGCGCGTTTCCGCAAACCGGGCGAGATGCTGCGTCTGGGCGTAATCGGGGCCGGCGGACAGGGTGTGACCAACTGGACGCAGATGTTAGAGTGCGGCAACGTGCGTGTGGTGGCGATGTGCGACACCGATGCGACGATGCTGGAAAACGCCAAAGGCTGGTACCGCGAAAAGGGGCTCAAGGCGGATTTCAATACCTACGCGGACTACCGCAAGCTGCTGGAAAGCGAGCGGGAACTGGATGCGGTTTTGGTGGCAACGCCCGACCACACCCACGCGCCGGCTGCCATTCAGGCAATGAAGCGCGGTTGCCATGCTTACGTCGAGAAACCGCTGGTGCGCACCATCTGGGAAGCACGTTACTTTGAGAAGGTCGCCAAAGAGTATGGCGTCATCACGCAAATGGGCAACCACGGCAGCGCGCGCGACGGCACACGCCGCGGCGTCGAGATCCTGCGCTCCGGTTTGCTGGGCAATGTGACCGAAGTGCATGTCTGGACGAATCGCCCTGAAATCTCCCCCGGCAACAAGTGGGGCTGGAAACAGCCGTTGAAGCGGCCGGAAGGCGAGGATCCGATCCCGCCGGAGCTGAGTTGGGATCTCTGGCTGGGCACTTCGCCGGCCCGTCCGTTCAAGAAGGGCGTGTACCACCGCATCATGTGGCGCGCGTTCTATGATTTCGGCACCGGAGCGTTCGGCGACATGGCCTGCCACACGATGAATCTGGCGTTCCGCGGATTGGATCTGGGCGAGGTGACCGCGGGCGAAGCGGTGGAAATCTCGGAGCGTTTCGATGACACCTATCCGCTGTACAGCAAGGTGCGGCTCACCTACGCGGCGCGCGGTAAAAAACCGCCGGTCGATCTCTACTGGTATGACGGCTACCTCAAACCGTCGGCCGAGATCATGCCGCAAGTGATCGCCACGCTCGGCCAGGTGCCGACGACCGGCTGCTTCATCATGGGCGACAAGGGTGTGATGGTCAACACCGATGACTACGGCGAGCACAGTTACATCGCGCTCAAGGGCGAGGACAAGATGAAGTCCATCACCAAGCACGAGGCGTGCGAGGCGATCCCGATCACGCTGCCGCGCGCAAAGGAGCAGAACCAACGGCGCGAATTTGTTGATGCCTGCTTCGGGAAGACGTGCGCGTCGTCGGATATCGACCACTCCATACCGCTCGTCGAGAGCATGCTGGTCGGTTGCTTGGCGCAGCGCATCCCTGGCAAGATCAAATGGGATGCGTCCAAGTGCATATCCGACAACGCGCAAGCGAATGCTCTGATCAAGCCCTACATCCGGGCCGGATGGGAGTATTGATGATGAAAAAACTCATCGCAACGGTTGGATTTCTGGCGACAGTTGCCTGCATGGCAGCGGAAAAATCGCCGCTCACGCTGGCGCTCCAGGCCTATACCTTCAAAGACCGCACGATGGTCGAGACCATTGAGGTGGCCAAACGTCTAGGGTTCAGTGCCATCGAACTCACGCCCGTCCAGAAACTAGGCGGGACCTTCACAGGGACGTGTACCCACGCCGGTATGTCGCCGGAGACGCGCGCGGCTGTGCGCGCCTACTTGGCCAACTGCGGGGTGAAGGCGCTCAGTTATGGCGTCGTCAACGCCCCGGATGAGGCCGGTTGGCGCAAGCAGTTCGAGTTCGTGCGCGATCTCGGCATAGGGATGTTGCTCACCGAGCCGCCACCCGGCCAGTTGCCGCTGATTGATCGGCTGGCGCAAGAATACAAAATACGGGTACATATCCACAATCATGCACGCACCAATCCGTGGTGGGACCCTGCGTTTATGGCCTCAAAGGTTGCAGCTTGCAGCGAGTGGATCGGTGCCGGAGCAGACACCGGACATTGGGTGCCCGCCGGGATCAAGCCCGCTGAGGGTATCCGACAACTCGCGGCTTCGCGTATTTTCGCACTGCACCTCGTGGACGTCAATGCGGCGGGCAGGCCGGTGCCGTACGGCACCGGTGTCGGCGGTATCGCGGAGATCCTCGACACCCTCAAGGCCAAGGGCGATCCGGTCGTCGTCACGCTCGAATACGAACAGTGGGATGAGCTCACCGAAAAGAATGTCCGTGCCTGTGTAGACTGGTTTAACGCCTCCCTGAAGCAGTGACCGTTCATGATTGAACGCGACTACCAGCAAACTCATGCGGTTCCGGCCGTTCCGAGTTACCTGCCCGGAACGGCGATTGAGATCGTGCGCACGGACAGGCCGGCACGCCCCCCCGCCCATGCGTTGTTCGACTTCGACGGTACGCTGAGCCTGATCCGTGAAGGGTGGATGGAGATCATGATCCCGATGCTGACCCGGCACCTGTTGCCGTATGCGCAGCCGGGGGAAACCGAAGACAGCATCACTGCGCTGGTGCGTGATTTCGTCACGACGCTGACGGGCAAGCAGACCATCTATCAGATGATCCGGCTGGCCGAGGAGATCCGCCTGCGCGGCGGGACGCCCCTCACGCCGCTCGACTATAAAGCCGAATATCATGACTTGCTCATGGCTCGTATTGACGCAAGACGCCGTGGACTGGCCGACGGGACGTTGTCCCGCGACGCTCTGCTGGTGCCCGGCTCGCTGGATATCCTCGCTGGACTGCACGAGCGCGGCGTTGCCTTGTATATCGCCTCTGGTACAGATGAAGCATACGTGCTCGAAGAGGCGCGGCTCTTGGGGCTGGACACTTTTATGTCCGGACGGATCTACGGCGCACAGGCCGACTACGCCTCTTTCTCCAAAGAGCAGGTCATTCAAAACATCCTTACGGAGAACCGTGTGGAAGGCACCGATCTGGTGGCTTTCGGTGACGGATATGTTGAAATCGCAGACTGTAAAGCCGTCGGCGGCTTTGCCGTGGCGGTCGCGAGCGACGAGGCTAATCGCTCTGGACGCTGCGACGCCTGGAAGCGCGAGCGCCTGATCGGTGCTGGCGCGGACATCGTCATCCCGGACTACCGGGAAAGCGCCGCGCTGCTCGATTACCTCTGGGGCGGTGAGGCATGAAGAGGCTTGTCGACACATTCGACGCAGCAAGGCTGCATGCGCTACTCACCCGCTTTGAAGGGCTGCGCGTAGCGGTGTTGGGCGATTTCTTTTTGGACCAATATTTTGAGATCGATCCCGCATGCGTGGAGACCTCGGTGGAAACCGGTCGGCAGGCGCATCAGGTTACAGCCATTCGCCATGCGCCGGGCGCGGCGGGCACGGTGGTCAACAATCTGGCCGCGCTCGGCATAAGACCAATCGCCGTGCTGGGCATCACGGGAGACGACGGCAACGGCTGGGCGCTGCGACGCGACCTGACGGCATTAGGCTGTGATCTCACGCACCTGCTTACCGACGCCGCCTGCGTAACCCCGACTTATCTCAAAATCCGCGACCGCACACTTCCGGGGCTCGATGGGGAGCGGGATCGCTTCGACATCAAAAACCGCTCGCCCTTGCCCGAGCGTGTCGGCGAAGCATTGCTCGCAGCGGTCGACCGGCTTCTGCCCACTCTTGATGCCCTGCTCGTGATGGATCAAGTTCCCGAAGAGGGGTGCGGCGTCATGTCGCTAGCTGTGATCGATGCCCTATCCGAACGCGCCAAGCGTCATCCGCAAACGCTGTTCTGGGCCGATTCGCGCCGCAGGATCCGCCGCTACCGCAACATCACGCTTAAAGCCAACCAGTTTGAAATTGCAGGTGTGACGGAGCCGTTGCCCGGCACCAGTGTGCCAGATGAAACGTTGGCGCGTGCGGCCGACGAGTTCGCAGCCCTAGTCGGCGCGCCGGTCTTTGTCACGGCGGAAGCACGCGGCGTCCGCATCGCGGGGCCTCTCTCGGCCACCGTTCCGCCGGTTCGCGTGACGGGGCCGATCGACCCCACAGGCGCGGGCGACGCCTTTTCGGCCGGTGCTGCGGCGGCTCTGGCAGCCGGTGCCACGCATCCGGAAGCGGCCTTGATGGGCAATCTGGCCGCGTCGGTCACCATCCGTCAACTCGGCACGACAGGTACCGCTTCGCCGTCCGACCTCGCCGCCGCACTCGCGCTCTGGAGGGAACAGCAGTCATGAAGCAACTCTTCGACCGGCGTTCCCTCGCCCCGCGTCCGCTCGCCGAGCGCCGCAATAAAATTGATTTCGCGCGTACTCAGATCAACCCCGAAACCTACGAACCGCAACTTACGGACGATGCGCGCGAAACCGTTCGGCAACTCGCCTGCGAGATACGCGCCGCCCGTGACTGCGGTGCATCGGTCGTGATGGCGTTCGGTGCGCATTCCATCAAGAACGGACTTGCTCCGGTGTTGACCGGTCTCATGCAGGACGGTTGGATCACCCACTTCGCGACCAACGGCGCCGGCGTGATTCACGATTGGGAGTTCGCCTTCCAAGGGTTCTCCGGAGAAGACGTGCAGCGCTATGTCGCCGAAGGTCAGTTCGGCCTTTGGGAGGAAACCGGCCTGTATCTGAATCTAGCGCTTGCGGTTGGCGCCTACGAGGGGCGCGGCTACGGCGAGGCGGTCGGTGCGTTTATCACAGATGAGGGTTTGACGATCCCCGCGCCCGGCGATCTGGATGCCGCGATCGCGGCAGGAGCCGCAGCGGATGCGGATGAAGTGACGCTGGCGCGTGCGGCGGCTGCGGCCGACCTGAAAGCGATCATGCGCTACATTCCGGCTGATCCGGGTTTCCTGCATGTGCCGCACCCCTTCAAGACGTACAGTCTGCAAGCGGCGGCTTATCTGGCCGGTACGCCGTCGACGGCACATCCCATGTTCGGACACGACATCATCTACACGCACCCGTTGAATCGCGGCGCACCGATCGGGCGCACCGCCGACCGTGATTTCCTGAGCTTCGTGGACTCGGTCAGCAGACTCGAACAGGGCGTCTACCTGTCGGTCGGGTCCGCGGTCATGTCGCCGATGATTTTCGAGAAGGCGTTGTCGATGTCGCGTAATGTGGCGCGGCAGCGGGGCCAAGCGATTGAAAACTTTACGATCCATGTGGTTGACCTCGCGCCCGCAACGTGGGACTGGGCGCACGACGGAGAACCGCCGCAGGATAATCCCGCCTACTATCTGCGCTTTTGCAAAACCTTTTCGCGCATGGGCGGACGTATGACTTACACCAGCGCGGACAACCGCGCATTTCTCGTAGCGCTCTATCACGAACTCGCATAACAACAAGGAGACCCAAAACCATGACGAAGGCTCTAGAGTCTTACGCGGCGGATGCCGCCGCCAAATTGATGTTGACCGATTTCAGAAAACTGGCAGAGATCGGCGACGTGTTGTTGCGCGCGAAGGCTGAAAACCGGACGATCTTTCTGATCGGCAACGGCGGCAGCGCCGCAACGGCTTCGCATGTGACCAATGATCTGGTCAAAGGGTGCAGGGTCGGCGACACGCCGGGATTCCGCGCGTTTTGTCTGAGCGACTCCAACGCGCTGGTGACCTGTCTGGCGAATGATTTTTGCTATGCCGATATCTACGCGATTCTGCTGCAAACTTACGCGCAGGCGGGTGATATCGTGATCGCGTTCAGCGGCAGCGGCAACTCGCCGAACATCCTCAACGGATTGACCGCAGCGCGCGCGATGGGACTCACCACCATCGGTTTCGGCGGACGCGACGGCGGCCAGATGAAGGCGCTCTGCGACCTCGTGCTCATCGCTCCCACCGATTCGATGGAGCTGTTGGAGGACTTGCACCTGATCTACTTCCACAACCTTGTTTGCGCGATGCGCCCCGCGCTTGCAGAGAATTTAGGAGAAGGAGTTAGGATTTAGGAGTTGGGCATGTTGATTGGGGCGATAGACGGCGGCGGCACCAAGGTGCTCACCGCAGTGATGACAGAGACCGGTGCCATCGTGGCGCGGCGGCAGGATGCCGTGCCGACAGCCGATGTTCCGGCCTATTTCAAAAGGTGCGCGGAGTTGCTTGAAGCCTGCGCACAAGAGGCTGGCGTGACGGTGCAGGCATTGGACGGCGTGGGCATGAACATCCCCGGCATGGTGACGCCTGACGGGCATGTGCTGGGATCGCCCTCGGCCGGCTGGGGCACGTTTCACGCGCGCCCCTTGCTGGCCGATATGCTGGCGTTGCCGAGCGAGCGTCTTTTCTTTGAAAACGACATCAACGCCTGTGCACTGGCGGAGCAACGCTTCGGCAATGCGGGCGATGACTTTGTCTGGATCACGATCAGCACCGGCAACGGCGGCGCGGTCGTGGCGAACGGCCGTCTGGTGCGCGGCAGCGGCGGCTGCGCCGGTGAATTCGGGCACGTCAAAGTCGAGTATGACGCGCCCTATCCCTGCGGATGCGGCGGACGCGGTTGTTTGGAGGCGCACGCATCGGGCGTCGCCATCGCGCGGCGCGCCGTCGAGGCGGGCCTGCCCGCCGACACGGACGCCAAGCGTTGCGAAGAGTTGGCGCGCCAAGGGAACGCCACCGCGCAAGCAG
Source organism: Lentisphaerota bacterium (assembly GCA_012838435.1). GTDB lineage: Bacteria > Verrucomicrobiota > Kiritimatiellia > RFP12 > UBA1067 > DUPH01. The sequence continues at coordinate 8,495 of DUPH01000060.1, forward strand.
TCTACGCGCAAACCGGCGTCTACCTCGGGCGCGCGCTGGCTGTCGCCGCGAACCTGTTGAATCCCGCGCAGGCGTTTATCGGCGGCGGCGCATCGAAGGCGCTCGACCTGATGTTGCCGACCATCCAGCAAACCCTGCTCAAAGAAGCGATCCCGCAGTGTCAAGCGCTGCGCGTCACGCCGACAAGCTTGGGATACGAGGCAGCCCTGCTAGGCGCCGCCTCCGTATGCCTCGAAGGGCTCAGTAAGTCTGGCGCAGGTGTTTGACGGTCAGCGACTGGACGAAATCGTCGAACGTTACATTCGCATCCTTGGGCTTAAAGGTCAGAGTGATCGGACGCCCCGGGAAGAGCGCGAAGCTGTTGTCGCTAAACTCCCCGCGGATACCCTCCGCATTCACCCAAACGTAGAAGGCCGGCTTATCGGTCGTCAGTGTGATGGTCCACTGTCCCTGCCGGTCGGCGGGAATTGCGTCCACCAGCGCATCGCCCAGCGCATGGCGCTTGTAGGCGTGGAAGAACCACTCGTTCCGGTGCGTCACCGTGTTCCCGGCAACATCGCCGCGCAGCACGATTTCGAGAAAACGGTCGATACGTTCCG
>DUPH01000061.1 GCA_012838435.1 Lentisphaerota bacterium
CCGATCGGCTGGACGGTCGGCGTGCCGGTGATGATGCGCGACCTTTACCGGTATTACGGTGACCGTGAGGTCGTCGCGCGTCATTATGAGGCCTGTGCGCGTTACCTTGAATTGGTGAAAAGCAAGTGCCCGGATCTGATTGTGCCGCGTTGCATCGGCGATCATGAGGCGCTGGAAAAAGCACCCGAGCCGCTGACGGCCACAGCGCATTTTTACCAATGGGCGCGGCTGGTCGCGGACTTTGCAGCGATTCTCGGCAAACCGGAAGAGGCGAAAAAGTTTGATGCGTTGGCAGACGATATCCGTGCGGCGTTTCAAAAGAAATTCGTGGTAGGCGGCAAGGTAGGGCAGGGACGTCAAGGCGAACAGGCGTTCGGGCTGTATCACCGGTTGATCCCGGAAGCGGATCGTCCGGCGGCGCTCGAGATGTTACGTAAAGACATCGAAGCGCATGACGGCGCGTTGACGACCGGTATTTTCGGTACCAAATACCTGCTGGATGTTTTAAGCACGGAGGGGTTGGAAGAGTGGGCGGGCAAACTCGCGGTACGACGTGAATTCCCGAGCTGGGGTTACATGCTGGACAATGGGGCGACAACCCTGTGGGAAACGTGGAAGCCGTCCGACAACACTTACAGCCAAAATCATCCGATGTTCGGATCGGTGGATGAGTGGATGATGAAGCATGTGCTGGGGATCGAGGTGCCTGATGATGCCGTAGGCTGTAACAAGGTTATGATCCGGCCAAAACCTGTGGCGGGGCTGACGTGGGCGCGCGGTAGCTACGACACGCCGCACGGGCCGCTGCGGGTGGATTGGAAACTCGATGCCGATCAAATGAAGCTGACGGTCGAGGTGCCGGACGGCGTGTGCGCCCGTGTTTGGCTGGCGGCTGAAAAGAAGTGGGTTGAAGCCCGTATCGGAAAAAATCAGTGGTGACGTCGATCCCCAAAATAAAACTATACGACACGCACGCGCATTTTGACGGTTCGCCGTTGGAGACGCTGACGGTCATGGAGCGGGCGCTTGCCGCTGGTGTAGAGCGCGTGGTGGCGGTGGGCGGCAGCACGTCGTTGAATGTGGGGGCGATCGCGGTGGCGGGTGCTTTCCCGGAGTGTGTGCGACTGGCGCTCGGCTTCGACCGCGATCAGGCAACGGACGCATCGCCGGAAGTATATGTCGAGACGTTGCGCAGTCTGGCGGCGGTGAATACGCTATCTGCGGTAGGCGAGACCGGATTGGACTTCCACTATCACCCCGAGACGGCTGATGCGCAACGCGCACTTTTCCGCGCCCAGTTGCTGTTGGCCGATGAATGGCAATTGCCGGTGATCATTCACACGCGCGAGGCTGAAGAAGCCACGTTGCAGGTGCTAGACGAAACGCCGTGGCGCGGCGAGGGGTTGCGCGGCGTCGTGCATTGTTTCACGGGTGACAAGACCTTCGCAGAGCAACTGATTGAGCGTTCGCTGGCCATCAGCTTCAGCGGCATCGTGACTTTCCGCAACGCCGATATGCTGCGTGAAAGCGCGGCGTCTGTGCCGGACGAACGGCTGCTGATCGAGACGGATTCGCCGTTTCTGGCACCGGTGCCCAAACGCTCGCTGCGCAATGAACCGGCTTTCGTGGTATACGTCGCCGAATGTCTGGCGAAGGTGCGTGGCACGACCGTCGAGCACATCGCGGCAGTTACGTATGAAAATGCGGTACGGCTATTCGGGTGAGGCACTGTTTGGTGAACCATGAAACACATGAAACTTCATGAAAATTGGTAAAATTGCGATGCGCGGTTATATCAGAGTGATTGGCGTTTCTTCGCGGGTGGTGAGATTTTTGCGTTTGGCGCTACCGGCGGCGACATCGTCCGGGCCGATGAAAATCGCGTCGGCCGCGTCGCTGGCACCGGCACGCGCGAAAAACTGTTTGGGTTTGAGACGCGCCAGCATGAGGTCGACGCGCTCACCCTGTTCGCGCAGACTGCGGGCGAGGCGTGTGGCAGCTTCGCGCTGCTCGGGGAACATGTATCCGATGACGACGCCGTGTTTCTCAGCGGCGGCGGTTTCGCCCAGTAGCTCTTTCAGCACCTCTACCACGACAACATCGCCGAAGCCGAGTCCGACGGCGGGCGTGGGCGCGCCGCCGATGGTGGTGAGCAGGCTGTCGTAGCGGCCGCCGCCGAAGATCGCGCGGAATTTGCGCTGCGTGTCGAAGGCCTCAAAGACGATGCCCGTATAATAGGCCAGACCGCGGATCACCGAGATATCGAAAACCAAGCGGTCGGCGATGCCGTAGACTTCGGCGAGGGCAAAGAGTTCATGTAGTGCGGCGAGCGCCGGCGAGTCGGGCCCGGCGAGCGCAGCTGCCTGATCGAGCGTCTCGATGCTCAGCAGCTCGAAGGTCTTGTTGATCGCGTCGTCGCCGAGTCCTTCGGCGCGCAGCAGGACGGCGATATCGTCGTCGCTGATTTTGCCGCGTTTGTCGAGCGCCAGGAAAACGGCGGCGTGGTTGTCCTGGGCGATGCCGGAGGCGGCCAGCAGTTCGGCCAGCAATTCCCGGTTGTTGACGCGGATGCGGTAGGCGTCGTCGGGCATGCCCATCGCGCGCAGCGCGGCGGCGGCGGCGGCGAGGATTTCGATCTCGGCCGAGACGCTCTCCTCGCCGATGATATCCATGTTCCACTGGTAGTGTTCGCGTTTGCGGCCGCGGGTCATGCGTTCATAGCGGAAGCACTGGGCGACCGTGAACCATTTGACCGGGAAGCTGAGCTGGCCTTGGCGCGCCGCGATCATGCGGGCGAGCGTGGGCGTCATTTCGGGACGCAGGGCGAGCTTGCGGCCGCTCTTGTCTTCGAAGTGGTAGATCTGCTCAGAAACCTCCTCGCCGCTTTTACGCTGCAGCAGTTCGAGGCTTTCGACGACACAGGCGTCGTAGGGCTGGAAGCCGTGGGCGACCGCTGCTTCACGCCACGCATCAAAGACGCGATTGCGCCAGCGCATGTCTTCCGGATAAAAGTCGCGCATGCCGCGCGGGGGATCGAAGGAGAGGGATGTGGAACTCATGGGATTTACTTGTCGTCGGCCAGCATGTCGCGCATGCGTTTGCCGGGTTTGAATTTAACGACGCGGCGGACAGGAATCACCACCACGTCTTCGGGTTTATTGGGGTTGCGGCCGATGCGGGCCTTGCGGGTGGTCACTTCAAAGACCCCGAATTC
>DUPH01000062.1 GCA_012838435.1 Lentisphaerota bacterium
CCGCGCCTCTACTTTCGCTTTGATGTGGTCGAGGTGCTGGGCCAGCCGGAGGAGGGTGAGCCGCTGATCCGGCATGTTGAAAATGCCTTTCCGTTTGAACCGCGTCTGCGCTTCTCACGGCAATAGGAGAATGGTATGCAAAGAGGATCGAAGACGGGGTGGATCGCGCGGGTTGCGGTTGCGGGCTGTGTGGTGTGGGTGTCGGCGTGCCGCTTGCTGGATACGCCGAAGGCGGATGCCTGGATGGAGCAGGCGCGGTCATACGCCCTGACGCCCGCAACCGATTGGGTGTATCCGGTCGGGATCCTGCGCAGCGAGGGCGCGGTGGAGGGGGCGGAGCATCTGCTGGCCGAGGATGGCGTGAGCTGTCGGCTGGTTTACGAGAACGGTGCACCCAAACCGGTGGTGATTCTCGACTTCGGGCGGCAGAGCGTCGGCGGATATGCGGTCTTTACGGTGACGGCGGATCTGGGTGCGCCGGTGGTGCGGCTCTCCTATGCGTGTCATCCCGACGGGCTTTCGGAGACCGGTTGTTTCACACGCTCGACCAGTGCCCGCTACCTCGGCCCGACACTTGACCTGCCGATTCTGCCGGCGAATGTCTACCGGCATGAGACTTACACGATACCGCGTGCCGGACGCTTCATCGCGCCGCTGATCCAGGGCCAGACCCGGTATGTCAGGCTCCAGCTCGATACGCCCGGCACCGAGGTCAGCATCGACGCCGTGGCGATGGTGAACAGCGAGGTGTATGACCGCACGCCGCACGACGGGCTCTTCCTGTGCAGCGACGAGCGTCTGAACCGGCTGTGGGCGATCAGCACATGGACGTTGCAGATTGCCTCATTTCCGAATCACGATGCCTGGAAGTGCGTGGACGGCTGGCTGTTGCCGCGCAAGTTGGAGCAGGCCGAAGAGGTCGGGCTGAGCCGCGACGGCGCGTCGTGGGGCGACGTGCGGATCGAGACGACCTTCGAGCTGCGCACCAATCCCGATCATGTATCGGCGGCCGGAATCGCCTTCCGTGCGGCGGACGCGCGCAACGCCTATCTGGCGGAGGTCGATCTCGATGGCGTGGTGAAGTTGCTGGCGCGGCAGGACGGACGCGATCGCGTGTTGTGCGAACGCCGTTTGTCTGGGCCGTTGCTGGACGGCTTGCGCTACAAGTTGGAGGTCGAGGCGTTCGGGCCGATGTTGGTGGTGCGGTTGGATGATGTCGAAGTGGCGCGTGTCGAGGACGACACTTTCGCGAACGGACGCGTGGGCTTCTACACGCCTAAAGAGAAGTGGCCGCTCTTCGACGACATCCGGGTGACGAATGCCCGCGGGCGTGTGCTGTTGAAGGACGATTTTTCGCGCGGGCTCGACCAATGGGACTTCGCGCGTACGCTGCCGTTCGTGGCAGACGGCGCGAAGCGCGACCGGCTGGTCTGGTCGGGCGACCTTTACTTCGCGCAGCGCAGCGCGTATTACGCTTCGGCGCAGCCCGTCTATATGCGCGACTCGCTGCGCATGCTCGCTTTCAATCAGACGGCGGACGGATACGTGCACGCCTCGCCTTATCCCGAGCGTAGCGTGCCGCCGGCACGCGACGATTTCGGGCCGTTCCCCTCGGATGAGTTCGCGGCGTGGCTGGTGCCGGTGGCGTGGGATCACCTGCTCTACACCGGCGACCGCGAAACGCTCCGCGAACTCTGGCCGGCGATCCAGCGGTTGCTGAGTTATCTGGAGGCGCACATCGGGGGTGACGGCCTGTTTCAACAGCGACCGGAGACCTCCAAGCACGCCTGCAACTTGAATCTGGGCGATGTCCGCAAGCGCGCTTACATGAATCTCTTGCTGTGCGCGGTCTTCAGGGATGCCGCGCGCATCGCCGATGAACTCGAGTTGCCGGACGAGGCGGCGATCGCACGGCGTCGCGAGGCGTCGCTCAGGAATGCGCTCGACCGTCATCTGTGGGACGAGGCCGGTGGATTTTACCGAGAGGCGGTTGAGACACCGCGCTTCGGAGCGGAGGCCAACGCGCTTGCGTTGTCGTTGGGGTTGGTTTCACCTGAGCGGGCGCGACGCATCGCGCCGCAGTTCAAAAAAATCGGTCACGGCAAGTTCCAGAGTCTAGCCAGCCGCGGCCGTTTCGAGTACGGCTTTGCGCAGTCCGGTTTGCAGATGCTCTTCGATCACAACTGGTTCAAGTTGCTGGACGATGAGTGGAAAGGCGCCTGGACCACGACCGAATGCATGGGCTTGATGAGGAAAGGGTGGGGGGATGAGTCGCATCCCGATACCGCGATCGCGCATCACTTCAGCGCCTACCTGCTGGGAGTCGCGCCGCTTGAGCCGGGGTTCCGCCGCTTCCGCGTGCGGCCGCAGGTGACACGCGAGGTGAGTTGGGCCAAGGGCCTCGTGCCGACACCGCACGGCGCTGTACGCTGCGAATGGGAACTCACGAACGACACGCTCGAACTGTTGCTGACCGTGCCGAAAGGGACACGGGCAGACATCGCCCTGCCGGGATGCCTGCGTGTGACGGTTAATGGCTGTGTGCGCGTCCCGACCGATTTGCCGGCCGGTAGCTATCGCGTGGTCGCGGAAGGGGTATCGGCCGAGGCGTGGCACGATCCGACGCTTCGGCGCTCGACGACAGACCGGCAGCTCGCCTACTCCGCCAAGGCCTCCAGCTCGCATGAGATGGGCGGGTGGGGGATCGCCCATCTTTTTGCGCCGGATCAGGACGGTGCTAAGGGATACAGTTCGAAGGCCCACGCCACGGCCGATGCCGAGGAGTGGATCGAGATCGATCTGGGTGAAGAGCGCACGCTGGGGCAGCTTGTGTTGGTGCCGCGTCGCGATGTAGTCGGTACGGACGGCTCGGCGGCGGGCTTCCCGCGCGCGTTCACGGTCGAGTTGGCAAAAGAGCCCGGTGCCTACACAACGATCAAAAAAGTGGACGACACCCCAACCCTCGGCGAAGACGGGTTAACGATCGACCTCTACTCGGTGATCGGTTATCCCGCCGCGCGATACATTCGGATCGCCGCCACGCGTTTAGGCGCGCCGGCGAGCGACGAGGCGGGACGCTACCGCTTGCAGTTCGCGCGTGTGCGGGTACTCCGACCCGAAGAGTTGCGCAAACAACCGTAATTTGTAAAGGAGCAGTCATGAAAAAGATCCTGTTGTGCGTGCCCTTGACTTCGCTGCTGTTCGCGGCAGTTGCTCAGAACGTCCCTAGTCTGCTGCTCAACGATACCTATCGCATCGTGACCGCAGCCCAGCCGATTCCCGCCGAGGAATTCGCCGCTACCGAACTGAAAGCCTATCTGGATAAGGTTACCGGCAAGACGTTTGTTGTTGTTTCTGAAGCTGACCATGACGGCACCCCGGCTATCCATTTGGGACAGACCGCCTTGGCTGCTACGAACCGTAGCGGCGATTACGGCAAGGAGGAGTATCACCTCAAAACCGTCGGCAAGAACATCATCATCACCGGCGGTCGTCCGCGCGGTGTTCTCTTCGGGACGTATGAATTTCTGGAGCGCTTCGCCGGCGTGCGTTTTCTGAGCATCAACTTCGAGCACGTTCCTAGTCGGGAGGCCATCGCCGTCCCTGCCGATCTCGACGTCCGCCACACACCGGCATTCATCTATCGCGACATCTATCCCGGACATGCCGAGATCTCGGCCGGATACCGCCGCAAAGTCCGCCAGAACAGCGGCGGCGGACAGGCCCGCTTCGGGTTCAGCGAAAGCTACGGTTCTCCGCGCGGGGTTCACACCATGCACGTCTACTCCGCCGACTTTCCCAGGGAAATCTCTTGGATGAATAAAAACGGGACGCGGCAGATCGTCGGTGAGCCCTTCGGCGGCTCTATCTGTTTCTCTCAGCCCGAAGTTCTGGACCGCTTCGCCACCAAAGTGAAGGACTACGTTAGGCAAGACCGTGCTCGCTGTAAGGAAACCGGTGCTCCTTGGCCGGTCTTCTACGTCGTTGATCAGAATGACTGTAAAGTCGAATGCTTCTGTCCGGAATGTCAGGAGGTGGTCAAGCAACACGACGTTTCCGGCTTGGTGATCAACTTCATGAACAAGCTCTGGGATCGCGTCAGTGTCGATTATCCCGACATCTACCTGATGATGTTCGCCTATCACGACTCCACGGTTCCGCCCACCAGCGGCTTGAAGCCCAAGGGCAACGTCATCGTGCGCCTGGCCTACATGGATCACGAGTTCGCCGAATCAGGCAAGGTCAAGCGCGATGTCATGTTCCCGCTCTCCCATCCCAACAACAAGCCGTATGACGATGCCATGGCCGCTTGGCACGATTGCGCTGGCAACATCGCGATCTGGGACTACTGGAAGCTGTTCCGTTGCAGCTTTCAGACTCCCATCCACAATCTGGCCGCTATCCCCGGCTTGGTGCGCCGTTACCGCGACATCAACGCCAAGCATTTCTTCGTTGAAATGGAACTCGGCCCAACCGTTCCTCTGACCTTCTTTGACCTGCGCTACTATCTCGGTGCCAAAATGATGGACAACCCCGATCTCGACCCCGACCGGCTGGTCGCCGAGTACATGTCCCTCTTCTACGGCAAGGCCGCGCCCTTCATGCAGGAGTTCAAGACCTACACCGAAAAACGCATGGCGGAAATGGACAAGCCGCTCGGCACGGTCGCGCCGGACAAGCGTCCGTTCCTCGACGCCGCCTTCTTCACCACGCTCAACACCCTGCTCGATCAGGCGGAGAAGGCGGAAGCCGGTAATCAGGCAGTGCTCAACAACATCAAACAAGAGCGGCTGATCGTCGATCACAGCTACCTGTGCCTGTGGAAAACCCACAACAACCCTCTCGGTCTGGACAAGAAAATCCTCCAGCAGCGCATCAGCGAAAACGCCGACATCTTCGGCCGCAAATACTTCCCTTCGGCTTGGAAGCGTGACCGCGAACTCGCGCTGGAGTTCCTCAGTGACAACATGGACTTCCCGGAAAAGCACGCCAGAATCGAGGCCATGCCGCTCGATGGCTTGGACTTTACCGGACGCGATGTCGTCGAACTCACCGCCGCTGAACTGGACGGCGGCTTTTTGGCCGAAGACCCCGACGCCTTTGGCGGCAAGGCCAAAGTCAAAGACAGCGACGGCAAGCCCGACTACCACGCCCGACCCTTCACCTACGGCGTCTACGACTGGAAATTCAAGCAGCATCTGTCGAGCGCTACCTTGGCAAAGAAAAACACACCCCAGGACGAAAAGTATCACTGGTATTACGCCGGCCGCATCCGCGTTTATTCCGAACAGACCCGCCTCTGGACCCACTGGTCTTGGACGATGAACTTCACCTTCCGCAAGGCCATGCAGAAACAGGAACACAAACAACTCTACGACGTCTACATGTCCGCCAAACTGCAAGGTCCGTCCTACGTGGCGAACTCAAAGCAGCCGGACGAAGTGCGCGTCGACCGCGTCATCCTCGTCAAGGTCAAGCCGGACGAAAAGAGAGTGGACAGCGAATAGAGCGTCCAAAACACCTGTCCCTTTGGCGTCCACAATTCGTGTTTATTCGTGTCCATTCGTGGTTCCCAATGTTTGAACCTAAAAAGAGCAGTTGAACCTTCAACTCTCTTTTTAGGGTAAGCGTTCCTTGCGAAGCGCCGGGAGGGGCAAGTGTCACTTGCCCGGTGGCGGCCATGCCGCCACTTTGTCCCTCTTTTGGCTCATGCGGTGAATACTTCACTAATCACCGCATTTTGTGCGGCGAATGGTGGACGTTACCGCTTCCGTTTGCTAAACTGTCGCCATGAAAAAAACGTACATCCACCTGCTGAAAGGCTGGCCTGGGTTGCGCTGGGATGCCGCCGCTTTGGCGGAGCCCCTTGCCGCTGTCCGTTTTGAACAAGGCCGGCTGTTGGGGCGGATGGCCACATTGGGCTTCCCGCTGGATGGCGAGGCCGAATTGACCGTGCTGACTGAGGAACTGGTTCGTTCATCAGCCATTGAAGGTGAACGGCTGGATGATCGTCAGGTACGCTCTTCGCTGGCCCGTCGTCTGGGACTCGATACCGGCAGCATCGTGCCTTCCACTGACAGGATCGACGGCCTCGCCGAATTGATGTTGGATGCCACGCGCAATTTCATGAAGCCGCTCACGACCGAACGGCTTTTCGGTTGGCATGCCGCATTGTTCCCGACAGGCCGCAACGCATTCGGGCGCATCACGGTCGGAGCGTGGCGTAAACCCGGCACCGCGCCCATGCGGGTGGTTTCCGGGCCGATGGGGCGGGAGACCGTGCATTTCGAAGCCCCCGACGCACGGCGTGTCCCTCAAGAAATGCGTGCCTTCTTGACGTGGTTCGATGCGTCCCCCGTCACCGATCCCATCCTGCACGCGGGGCTGGCGCACTTCCGCTTTGTCACGATCCATCCGTTCGACGACGGCAATGGGCGTCTCGCGCGCGCAGTCGCAGAGATGGCGCTGGCCCGTTCCGACGGCAGTCCGCAGCGCTTCTACAGCATGTCCGCGCAGATCGAAACCGAACGGCGCGACTACTACGACATGCTGGAAAAAAGCCAGCGCGGCGGGCTGGACGTTACCCCGTGGCTGCGGTGGTTCATCGGGTGTTTGGCGCGGGCACTGGATCGTGCCGAAACCACCCTCGCCACCGTGCTGCACAAGGCGCGTCTCATGGAGATCCTTAACGCTCTGCCTGCCAATCCGCGTCAGCGTAAGGCCGTCAGCCGCCTGCTTGACGGCTTCGAAGGTCCCTTTACCACCTCCAAATACGCGAAGATGAACGCCTGCGCCACCGATACCGCCTTGCGCGACATCAACGCGCTCATCGCCTGCGGCGTTCTCGTTCGCGGCCCGTCCGGCGGGCGCAGCACCGAGTATCGATTGGTGAACGAGGTCATGCACTAACGAACTTCTCCTTGCCGATATCTCGGCTGCATGCCAAACTAGGCTCTGTCTTTAATACCGGAGGAGTCGTGCGTCCGTTGACCGTTGATAGACGGGAGAAGACGGCGGCGGCCGGTTGGTGAAATCACAGGAAGGATCGATGTCATGACTCGAAGGGTGTTGCGCTGTTTTGCGGCATGGATGGGGATCGTGTTGGTGGTTGGGGCGCAGACGTTGCGACCGCCGTCCGTGCCGCTGGTGACGGTGGACCCGTTCTTTTCGGTCTGGTCGCCGGCGAATAAGCTGACCGACGCGCCGACGGAGCACTGGTCGGGTGCGCGACAGCCGATCAATGCTGTGTTGCGTGTGGACGGCAAGGCGTATCGTCTTTTGGGCACCGAACCTGCTGACGCGCCTGCGTTGCCGCAGACCGGTGTCACGGTCTGGCCGCTGCGTACGGTCGCTACCTTTTCGGATGGCGCGGTCGATGCGGAACTGGTGTTCGCCACGCCGCTGCTGACGGATAACCTGGATGTCTTTTCGCGTCCGGTCACGTATGTCACGCTCAAGGCGAAGGCGCGTGACGGACAGCCGCGCGCGTTTCAGTTCGAGGTCGATGTGGCCGCCGCCATCGCGGTGGGCGACGACACCCAGCGTGTCGTCTTTGGCGAGGCGCAGATTGACGGGCTCGATGCCCGGAGCATGGGGCGCGACACCCAGCCGGTGCTGGGGCGTTCGGGCGACCGCATCCGGATCGACTGGGGTTACTTCTGGCTCGCCGCGCCTGCGGGCGGGCGCATCGCTGCACGCGATACGCATCCGGCGCTGGTGTTCACGCGTGACTTCGGTGCGACGGCGACAGCCGAGACCCATCTGCTGCTGGCGTATGACGATGTCGATTCGGTGATGTTCTTCAACCGTCCGCTCAAAGCGTGGTGGCGGCGGCACGGGCTGGCGTTCACTGAAATGCTGGCGGCGGCGGAACGCGACTACGCGGCGCTTGACACGCGCATGGCGGCCTTCGATGCGGAACTGATGGCCGATCTCACGCGCATCGGCGGCGAGAAGTATGCCGCCCTGGCGGCACTGGCTTATCGCCAGTCGTTCGCCGCCTGCAAGCTGGTTGCCGATCCGAACGGCCAGCCGCTCTACTTTTCAAAGGAGAACGCCAGCAACGGCTGCATGGGGACGGTTGATGTTTTCTATCCGCAACTGCCGCACCTTGCATTGCTGAGCCCCACGCTGGTGCGCGCCACGCTTGCCCCGATCCTGCTCTACGCCTCGGACGCGCGCTGGCCGTTTGACTTCGCGCCGCACGATATCGGTCAATATCCGCTGGGCAACGGCCAGCGTTACGGTGGCGGCGAGCAGAGCGAGAAGAATCAGATGCCGGTCGAAGAGTGCGGCAACATGCTGATCTGCCTTGGCGTGCTCTCGCACCTTGAGAACAGTGCCGCCTTTGCCGCGCAATGGTGGCCGACCGTCACGCGCTGGGCCGAGTATCTGGCGGCCAAGGGATTTGATCCCGACAACCAGCTTTGCACTGATGATTTCGCCGGGCATTTGGCGCATAACGCCAACCTCTCGATCAAAGCGATCATGGGGCTGGCGTGTTATGGCAAGATGGCGGCGCTCAACGGGGACACCGCCACGGCTGAGCGTTTCACGGAACTGGCCAAGACGATGGTGCCGAAGTGGATCAAGGCGGCTGGAGGGGGCCGTGGCGGCGCGTACCGGCTGGCCTTTGATCAGCCGGACACCTGGTCGATGAAGTACAATCTGGTCTGGGACCGACTGCTGGGCTTCAATCTGTTTCCGGCGGAAGTGGCGCAGACCGAAACGGCTTTCTACCGCACGGCGCTGCAGAAGTATGGTTTGCCGCTCGATAGCCGCAAGCTCTGGACCAAGGCCGACTGGCAGGTCTGGGCCGCGATGCTGACCGGTCGGCGGGAGGATTTCGATGCGCTGATCGCGCCGCTCTATGCTTTTCTGAACGAAACGCCGGATCGCGTTCCGTTCAGCGACTGGTACCAGACGGACAGTGCCAAGCACTGCCATTTCCGCGCGCGTTCGGTGGTGGGCGGTGTCTTCATGCCCGTGTTGCATGATGCGGCGCTCTGGCAGAAATACGCCGCGCGTGCCACAGGGACGACGGGGCTTTATGCGCCGCTCGCGCCGAAGGCGGTAGCGCAGACAGAGCCGTTCCGTATTGCGACGTTCAACATCCGGCTGGCCGGCGCCAGCGTGGAGAGACCGGCGGACAGGCCGCCGAACTCTTGGACTTGCCGTGTGGACCGCGTGTGCGCGCTGATCACCAAGCGAGGGTTTGATCTGGTCGGTTTGCAGGAAGCGCAGGCCAATCAGATCGACGATATGTTGGCCCGTTTGGGTACATCGTGGACGTACGTCGGAGTCGGTCGCGATGATGGCAAACGGCGCGGAGAGTTTTCGTGCATCTTCTACAAAAAGAACCGCTTCGAAGTAAGAAAGAGCGGTACCTTTTGGCTCTCCGAGACGCCCGAGGCGCCCGGATCAAGATCGTGGAAGACGGCTTGTCCGCGCGTCTGCACGTGGGCCGACATGAAGGATCTGAAAACCGGCAAGACCTTTGTGGCCTTCAACACCCATCTCGACCATGTCAGCAAGGATGCGCGGCGTAACGGCATGAAGCTGATTCTAGAGCGCATGGCGCGCTATGCGCAGGGCAGGCCGGTGTTCTTGACCGGTGATATGAATGCGACACCTGAAAAGCGTCCCGTCGATGTGGCGGCCGTGCAGGCGGACTTCAATCGCGCCGGGCCGAAAGATCCGCATGCGGCGGGCGGACCTTACGCAATCGCCACCGCCAACCTGCGCGACAGCTTTGACATCTCCCGGACGCCTCATACCGGGCCGGTGAAGACGTTCTCCGGCTTCAAATACGTTGAGCGTCCGGAAGGCCAGCCGATCGACTACATCTTCGTTTCGGCCGGCATCCACGTTCTTTCCCATGCCACGCTTGACGACTCAGAGAACCAGCTTTATCCATCCGATCACTTCCCGGTGGTTGCGGATGTGATGATCGAGTGAGGGCGGTGCGCAGATTTGACGGAGCCAGAGGCTAAGCGTATACTGTTAAGGGTACGGTTCGTTCGCCTTAGCACCCGCTGGTTCGGTGCTGATGGCCGTGCGGCCTAGGAGTGTGTGTGCAGCAGGATAATACAGCCAGAATTCAGATTCCGCCGACCGAACGGCTCACGTCGGTTCCGTCCGAGGGACCGCCGACCGAGCGGATTGTTCCGGTGTCACCTCAGGAACCACCGACGGTGCGGATCGGGACGACGGGCGCCGAGCCGAAGTTCGAGGAGCCGCGCAACGACCAGTTGTTCGATCAATACACGATTTGCAGCAGGATCGGCAACGGCGGCATGGGTGTGGTTTATCTTGCCCGCGACCGCCGTCTGGGACGCTTTGTAGCGATCAAGCGCCTCAACAGCCAGGCTCAGGCCATCCCCACGCTGCGCCAACGTTTCCTGCACGAGGCGCGGGCGGTCGCCACGCTCAGCCATGTGCATATCGTGCATATTTATGCTTTGGGCGAGGACGACGACGGTCCGTTCATCGTTATGGAGTATGTGGCCGGCCCGGATCAGACCGATGTTCAGAAAGAGATCGGCGCGGGTGGACTGGTGCAGCCGAATCCGCCCCTGACGCTTGAGCAGTATGTGTCGCGGCACGGCCAGCTTTCGTCTGACGAGGCGGTCGAGATCATGTTGAAGATCGGACGCGCCGTTGCCTATGCCCACGCCAACGGCGTGATCCACCGTGATCTCAAGCCGAGCAATGTATTGCTGGACAAGAGCAGCGAACCCAAGATTGTGGATTTTGGTCTGGCGCGCCTGATGCACAAGGAGGAGGTCAAGCTCACCGTGCCGGGCGAGAAGCTGCTGTCGCTGGGGTACGGTGCGCCGGAGCAGGAGTCTGACGCCAGCCTCTCGGATGAGCGTGCCGACGTCTATGGTTTGGGAGCGCTGCTCTATTTCGTGATTACCGGCCAGAATCCGCGTTATTTCCGCGAGCAAGATGTTCCGGTGCCGCTGCGCGAAGTGGTGGTCAAGGCATTGGCCACGGATCGCGAGCAGCGCTGGCAGTCGGCCGCCGCTTTCAACGAAGCGTTGCACCAAATCCAGACCAAGACGCGTGTCGAGACCCCCACGGTCAAGACCACCTGGCGCTGCAAATGGTGCGATGCCGTCAATCCGCTCACGATCAAATTTTGCGCGGAGTGCGGTTGGGACGGTTCGGAAAGCTGTCCAGAATGCGACGCCGAGACCTTTGTTGGCGTGCAATACTGCGGAAACTGCGGGGCGGATGCGCGCGCGTACGAAACGCTTCTGCACCACCTCAACAAGATGCGTGAGGCGGACGAGCAGAAGCGCTTTGAACGGGTGGTTTCCATGGCGGGCCGCGTACACGGTTTTGAGCCGGCCGGTCCTTCGGGACGTGAGCTTCTCGCCGAAGTGGGTCGTCTGCGCGACCGGGCCGAGAAGAATATCCGCAGGCGCGAGCAGTTGAAGGAACATGTGCCGATGGAGTTGCGCGCCGAGAACTTCGAGCGTGCCGCTGCCTTCATCGATCAATACCGCGAGCTTTCGGAAGACAAGCACGCCTTTGAGGAGGAACTGCGGCAACTTCCCGAGTTGATGCTCAAGCGTGATCTGTTGCGCGCCCGCAAAGCGATCAAAAATCGCGATTGGTCGGTCGCGTCGCGGATCTGTGGCGATCTGCTACGTGAAGTCGCGCCCGATCATCCGGAGGTGTTGATCATTCGACGCGCGATCCGCCGCCACAATCTTTTGTCTGATATCCGCACCGTTACGTTCACCGTCGTTGGCATCGTGATGCTCTACCTGTTGGCCCTGCCGGTCGCGGTGCGCGCCGCCAAGGGCGTCTTCGGTCGCGGTGCGCGCGCCGTTTTCCGTCCGGGGCTCTGGGCTTACGAAAGCAGTGTTCTTGCGCCGTCGCTGCAGCGTTACGCGCAACTCTGGTCGGTCGAACCGCCAGCGTTGGCCGCAGCCTTTGTCGTAAGTGCGCCACCGGCCCCCCCGCCGGTCGTGGAGCAGCCCATCCCGGAGGCGCTGAAAGCCAAACAAGCGGATTATGCGCGGCAGCTTGCTGAAATCGAGAATACGCAGACCGTGTTCCAGCGCGCGTGGCCGGCCGAGTATCTGCGCGAACTGGATCTGCTCATGGAGCGTCGGCGCATGGCGGGTGACTTTGAAGGGTGGGCGGTGGCGCAACGGGAGTACAAGCGGTTCGACGAGTCACGCTACATAGACGACCGCTCCGACAATGAGCTCTACGAACTGACATTGCTCAAGGAAAAATACCGCCAGATGCTGTCGGACCAGAAGTTGTTGCACAGCCGCAAGCTGGTTTCGCTCTGCAAACGCTATGTCAATGAGTTGACCGACATGCAGACGGCCTATACGCAGCAGGATCAAATGGATCTCGCGTCAGCCGTGAACACGGAGATCCGGCGCGCGCGCAGCGCGCCGGAACACCTCTCCGCTGAAGCGGTGGTGGCGGCGGCCTCCGCCGGCGGCTCGGATGCCGAGACGCCTTCGCAGGTGCTGCTGGCTGCCACGATGGAGAACCGCGTGCAGGAACTCGCGAACATGCGCGCGGACTTCGAGACCGCCCTGCTCAAGGTGGAGCGGACGTCCGCGCAAAAATTGGCTGAGTGGCCGGAGAAGTATGTCGCGGCGCTTGCCGAGTTGATGGATACCTTCCAGCGTGCAGGCGACTACGGCGGATGGGAGAGCGTACGCACCGAGACCATGCGTTTTGAAGCTGACCGTGCGATTACGCCGCGCCATGTGGTGTTGCAACCGGCAAGCCTTGCCGAGTTGCAGAAAAAATACATGTTGGTGAACGAGGATTTGCGCCGCAACCGTGCCGAGGGTGTGGTCGATACCACATTGAAGCACATCAAGAAGTTGGAGGGGTTGCAGAAGAAGCTGACGCAGGAGGGGCAGATGGAGACTGCTGCGATCGTCAACGCGGAGATCAAGCGTGTGAATGCGCGTGCGGACTTCATGAGCGCCCAGAACGAAATCGCACCCCAAGGACCGCCCCTGCCGCCGACTCTGCAAGAAGTGCTGGCCCCGGATGCAGGCGCGCAACAGTGAGACGGAGCGCTTCAATGATGAAGGATGTGACATGCCGTGTGATAGGCCAGACACCGCTGACGGCGGGCTACTGGGCGTTGGATATGGAGGCGCCGGGGCTGGCCGAAGCCGCGCAGCCCGGCCAGTTTGTGCATGTGCGCGTGCCCGGACTGGAGCCGATTGCGTTGCGCCGTCCGTTTAGCATCTTCGGCACTGAGGGCACGACTCTCAAGTTGCTCTACAAGACGGTTGGCCGCGGCACCTCCCAGATGAACCGGTTGGTCCCCGGCGATCCCGTGCAGGTGATCGGTCCGCTCGGCAATGGTTTTCCGCTTGAGCCGCGGGGCGAGCCGTTGCTGGTGGCCGGCGGATACGGGGTCGCGCCGCTCGCCTTTCTGGCCGGGCGCTTGCCGACCAAGGGCGTGGTGCTGATTGGTGGACGCTCTGCCGATGATGTGTTGGCGGTGACCGCTTTTGAGCGGTTGGGCTGGACCGTGCGCGTGGCGACCGAGGACGGCTCGTTGGGCGAAACCGGTCTGGTCACGGTGCCGCTGGACCGCGAATTGGCGCGGTTGCATGAGGCGGGGGCGACGCCCGAGTTGTTTTCTTGCGGTCCGGACGGCCTGTTGCGGGCAGTCGGCGAACGCGCCATCCAAGCGGGGTGCCGCGGCTGGTTGTCGTTGGACAAGCACATGGTGTGCGGGGTCGGTGCCTGCTTGGCCTGTGTGCAACGGCTGCGGCGTGAGGATGGTACGGAGTGGATCGGACGCGTCTGCCGCGACGGCCCGGTTTTCGAGGCGCGTGAAATCGTGTGGTGAAGAGCATGAGCGACTTGGATATGCGTGTCGATTTGGGCGGCATTCGGATGAAGAATCCGGTGACTGTCGCCTCTGGCACTTTCGGATATGGCGCGGAGTACGCCAAACTGGTTGATGTGACGCGTCTGGGTGCGATCACGGTCAAGGGGATCCGCTTGCAGCCGTGGCCCGGCAACCCGCTGCCACGGCATGTCGAGGTGCCGGGCGGCATGGTCAACGCCATCGGGCTACAAGGCCCCGGCGTGGAGGGCTTCGCCCGCGATTACATGCCATTTCTGCGCACCACCGGTGTGCCGGTGATCGTCAACATCTGGGGCACCAGTGAAGAGGAGTATGCTGAGGTCGCCCGCCGCCTGAGCGAGGTGGAAGGCGTTTCCGGTTTGGAGTTGAATATCTCCTGCCCGAACGTCAAGGAGGGCGGCAACGCCTTCGGCACTGATCCGCGGGCCGTGGCGTCGCTCGTCGCGGCCGTGCGCCGTGCCACGCGCTTGCCGCTGATGCCTAAGCTGGCGCCGAACGTGCCGGACATCAAGCTGTTTGTGCGTGCGGCGCAGGAGGCAGGTGCCGATGCGCTGGCTTTGATCAACACGCTGCCGGCGATGGTGATCGACATCGAGACGCGGCGTCCGGTTTTGGCGAACAAGGTCGGCGGGCTTTCCGGCCCTGCGATTCATCCTGTCGCGGTCAAGCTGGTGTGGGAGGCCGCTCAAGTGGCCCGTGTGCCGCTGTTGGCCATGGGCGGGATTGTCGGCCCTGAAGAGGCGATCGAATTCCTGATTGCGGGTGCCTCGGCTGTGGCGGTGGGCACGGCGAATTTCATTGACCCGACCACGTCGCTGCGCGTGTTGGAGGGCATCGAGGCGTATCTGCGTCGGCACGGCATGAACGCGGTCGCAGCATTGACCGGTTCGTTGCTATGACCAACCCGACCACAAATGTGGAACCATGAAACACATGAAACTTCATGAAAAACAGGGGCAACATGGAAAAAATCTGGTACTACGCTGAGGCGGGCATGCAGCAGGGGCCTGTCGATTTCGACGAACTGCGCGCGCGTGCGGCTTCGGGGGCCTTGCAGCCGTATGATTTGGTGTGGCAACCGGCTTTCGGCGACTCGTGGCGATCGGCAGGCGAGGTGCCGGGGCTCTTCGTGCCGCAGTTCGTGGAAGCGCCGCCTCCGTCGGATCATACGCCGCTCTCCGATGTTCCGTTGACGGGCCTCGTTGGCGCGCGGCCTTCTGGTTTCTCTGCGGCCGCGCAGGCATTTGAGCGCATGAGGACGGTGCTCTTCCGAGAGTTCGACACCACACGCTGGTTCAGTATCGGTTTCTGTGCGTGGATCGCCTATATCGGCTCGCAGAGTTCAATGCCCGATTTCAGTCAGGCTGGCGGTGCAGCGTCGGCTGAGCCGTTCAAGCAGCAGATCGACGAGGCGTTACGTTATAGCCTTGAGGTACTGGCCGACCCTCGAAAAATGGCATTCGGCATGTCGATCATGCTGGCGGTCCTGGCGCTGGCACTGCTTTTTTGTCGCCTGCGCTCGCGCGGAGATTTCATGTTTCTACACCGTTGGTACCGGCCGGACGCGTCGATCAGCCAGTGCTGGTGGGCCTCGCGTGCTTCAGGGCACGAACTGTTTGTCTGGCGCGTTTACTTCTTCCTGATCTCGGCCCTGCTTTTCATACTTACAATGGTGGCCGGTTACGGCTTTGTGGTGCACCCGTATGTCGCGGCAGGCTACCAGTGGCATGCGGCGCTGGTCAAACCGGCCGTCGTCTGCGTGACGGTCTCCGCGCTGCTCAGCATTGCGGTGCGGGTGATCGCACATCTGACCAAGGCTTTTGTCGTACCGGTCATGTATTGGCACGGTGTCTCTGCCGCACGCGCTTGGTTGGCGGTTTTCTCGCTCTTCAATCAACGTCCTTTCGCCGTATTGGGGTATCTCTGCTGCGGCATACTCTGTTCGCTCTTCGCCGGTTTTGTCCTTCTGGGTATCGGTCTGTTGACCTGCTGCGTCGGCTTCATCCCGTTGATGTTGCCCTATTTGGGCGCGGTGGCTCTGTTGCCGTACACCTATTTTTTCAGGGGCTACGCTGTTTGTTTCCTCAGCCAGTGGCGGTCTGATCTTGTGCCGGCCTCTGCGTGACGTGAAGAAAGGAGACATTTCATGATTGCGCGTGAACTGATCCAAGCGGTTCCCAAAAGCGACCTGCACATCCATCTCGACGGCTCAATGCGCGTTGCCACGCTCATTGAACTGGCGCGCGAGCAGGGGGTCGAGCTGCCGTCGTACGAGATTGAAGGACTCAACGAGCTGGTGTTCAAGCCGGTCTATCGCGATCTACCCGAGTACCTTGCCGGTTTCCAATACACCTGTGCTGTGTTGCGCTCGTTCGAGGCGATGGAACGCGCGGCTTTCGAATTGGCTGAAGACGCGATTGAGCAGGGCGTGCGTTATGTCGAGGTCCGTTTCGCTCCGCAATTGCTGGTGCCGACCGGCGAGGCCTGCGTGCGCGCACTCAAGGCGGTGGGCGATGGTCTGGGCCGTGCCGCGCGTCAGCACGGTGCGTCGCCCGCTGTGCAACAGGGAGAGGACATCCCGTTCGAGTGGGCGATCATCTGCTGTGCGATGCGCAACTTCACGCGCGGCATGGGCACGTATTATGACAGTCTGCTGGATCTGCTGCCCGGCATGGCGCACAAGAACTTGGTCGCCACCGCCTCGCTCGAAGCGGTGCATGCCGCAGTGGTCGCGCGCGACTGCCACGGTGTGCCGGTCACCGGTTTCGATCTGGCCGGCGAGGAGGCGGGCTATCCGGCGAGCCACCACGATGCCGCCTACGAAGAGGCCCACCGCCATTTCTTGCGCAAGACGGTTCACGCCGGCGAGGCGTACGGACCGGAGTCGATCTATGCCGCGATTGTTCGTTGTCACGCTGAGCGCATCGGCCACGGCACGTTTGTTTTCGATGATAGTCGTGTGTATGGGCGCGACATCAAAGATAAAGCGGCCTATGCCGACGAACTGGCCGAGTACATCGCCACCATGCGTATTACCGTCGAGGTCTGCCCCACCAGCAACTTGCAGACGATCCCGGAATTGGCGGGCGATATCCGCAATCATCCTGTCAAGCGCATGATCGAACGCGGTATGGCCGTGGCCATCGCGACCGACAACACTCTGGTCTCGCACACCGACCTGAATCGCGAACTGGCCTTGGTGAGTGACGTCTGCGCGTTGGATCTCGCTGGCTTCAAGCGTCTGGTGCTGGCCGGTTTCAAGGGGGCGTTCTACCCTGGACGATACATGGAGAAGCGTGCGTTCGTGCGGCGGGCGGCCGAGCGGTTTGAACGTCTTGTCGCACGCTTCAAACGGGCGACGGCCAACAACAATGGCGGCGGGGGGAAGACATGCGTTTCCTGACTGTCGAGCAGATGCGCGCGGCGGATCGCGCGGCCATCGATGAAGCGCACATCCCAGAGATGATGCTGATGACGCGCGCCGGCACGGCGTTGGCACGGATGACTGCCCGCGTGGCGGCACTACGCGGCGCGCGCAGCATCGTGCTGGTCGCTGGACATGGCAACAATGGCGGTGACGCCAGTGTGGCGGCACGCTGTCTGTTTGAAGAGGGTTTCCGCGTGCAGGTGATTATGACCTGCGTGCCGGCAGTACTCAAGGGTGCGGCGCGTATGGCGTGGGACGAAATGCGCACGGCCGGCGTGCCGTATGTGGTGCTAGCCTCGCCTGAGAGTTGGCGAGAGGATATCGCTGTCAGTTCCGGCACCGTGGTACGTAATAGCGTGATCGTCGATGGTGTGCTGGGCACCGGTTGCCGCGGCGCTCCGACCGGCGCGGCGGAGCAGGTCATCCTGTGGATCAACCGCATGCGGCCCTACGCCGCAGTGGTCGCCGCCGACCTGCCTTCCGGCATGAACGGCGACACCGGCGAAACGCCCGGTGCGGCGGTTCACGCCGATGTCACGGTGACCTTCGCGCGGCCTAAACGCTGCGTCCTGAATGATGCTCAGGCGTGGCGTGTTGGACACCTGACGGTGGCGGACATCGGTATCCCTGATGAATTGTGCGACCGCGATACGGCGGATGAGCCTTGCCGTTTGATCGCGCTGCCCACGTTGGCGCGGACGTTCGCGCCGCGCGCGTGGGATGCGCACAAGGGGAGTTGCGGGCATCTCTGTGTGATCGGCGGTTCGGAAGGGCTGGCGCACGCGCCGGTGTTGGCGGCGCTCGGTGCACTGCGTAGCGGGGCGGGGCTGGTGACGCTGGCGCTGCCGGCAGTCGGTGCCGCTGCTGCTGCGGCGTGGACGCCGGAGGCGATGGCGCATCTGCTGCCGACAGCGAACGGTGCGATTTCAAAGACGTCGCTGGCTGAGTGGGGCGGTGGCTTCACACGGTTTGACGGCGTGGTGGCCGGGCCGGGGCTGGGCACGTCAGCAGAGGCGCGCGACGTGGTTGCGCACCTGCTCGACACGGTGCCGCATCGGTTGGTGCTGGATGCGGACGCGCTGACGCTGCTGGCCGCGTTACAGGCTGAAGGGGCGTGGCAGCCGCGCGAGAGACAAGAACGTGTACTGACGCCGCATCCGGGCGAGGCCGCGCGACTGCTGGGAATCACAGCGGCGGAGGTGCAGGCCGACCGCCTCGACGCGGTGCAGCGTTTGGCTGAACGGTATCAGGCGACGGTCGTGCTCAAGGGCGCGGGAACGTTGGTGTGCACACCGGGCGGTACGCCGCGACTCAACCGCACTGGCAACCCCGGCATGGCGTGCGGCGGCATGGGCGATGTACTGGCCGGCATGGTGGGTGCGCTCTGGGTGCAGGGACTGCATGCGGAGGCCGCCGCCGCGACAGCGGTGTGGGCACACGGCACGGCGGGCGATGAAGCGGTCTGGGCTGAAGGACAGACCGCCCTCAGCGCAACCGCGCTTGCGCACCGCTTGGGAGCGGTCTATCGTCTGCTCGAACGCTGATTGGTGGTTTTACCCTAAAAAGAGCAGTTGAACCTTCAACTCTCTTTGGTTTCTGGTTTCAAGGTTTCATGGTTTCATCCAAATCGGGATCGGGATCGCTATCGGGATCGATTGTTTAACCACGGAACACACCGAACACA
>DUPH01000063.1 GCA_012838435.1 Lentisphaerota bacterium
CCGAAGACCGCACTTATGCTGAGCGTAAGCTGCTCCATCGCGTCAGCCGGGAAATCGCACCCCTTGGTCTTCTTGACCATCTTGCGGTAGCGGGACACCACCTCTTGCAGGTCTTCCGCCATCAACTCAGAGTCCAGCTTATATCCCTTGGCGCGCTTCACCGCTTCCAACTCAAGCTCGAACTGGTGGTGGTCAACACCCAGCACCACGTTGCCGAACATCTGGATGAAGCGGCGATAGGAGTCCCACACGAAACGGGGATTGTTGGTGCGGGCGATCATCGCCTCGACCGTATCGGGATTCAGGCCGAGGTTCAAAACGGTGTCCATCATACCGGGCATCGAGGCCGCGGCACCGGAGCGCACCGAGACCAACAGCGGATTCGGGCCTTTGCCGAACGTCTTGCCCGTCGCCTTTTCCAGACACTTGAGCGCGGCCTGCACCTCAGCGCGGATCAAATCGTGCAGCGCCTTCTCGCCGATCTCATAGTACTTGGCGCACGCTTCCGTCGTGATGGTAAATCCTGGGGGAACTGGCAAGCCGAGTCCGGCCATGTCGGCAAGGTTTGCGCCCTTGCCCCCGAGCAACGTCCGCATCGTGACATCGCCCTCAGACTGATCCGCACCAAAGAAATAGACGTACTTCGCCCGCTTCGTTTTCGACGCCGCCTTAGCCTTTGCAGGGGCAGCCTTTTTCACAGTTTTCTTCACAGGTTTCCTCACAGGTTTTGCACACATAACTTCACTTCCTCTGTTAGCAACGCGGGGAAGTATAGCAAAGCCCTCCCGTGAGTCAAATCCCTCAGTCCTTAGAGCGTTAAACGTTTTAACTCAGAACGCTGAACGTCGAACTCTGAACTCCGAAGTGGAAAAATCCTTGCCTATAACTTACACGATCAAGGTTGTCCTCATTTACATTCTCGTGCGAAACACGGGCGGCGGGCTAACCGGTTACCAAAAAAGCGCTTTTCGCCATTCGCTATTCCCCCGCTTTGTGCGATAATGGCGACCGGAGTTTGCATGAATAAGACCACGCCATCCTTTGTGCGGAACGGGTACTGCGTCTCTTGCGACAGGGCTGCGGAGCGCCGGGCGATCACTTGCCCCTACTGCGGTGAGCAGGTCTGGCACCCCAGGGCCTGGCATGTGACGCGCTGGTGCGTGCTGCTGGCACCTGCGGTGTTGGTGTCGATCGCAGTGGCTTGGCTCACGGCGTCGCCCGGCTGGCACGCGATCTTCCATCACCTGCGCTCAGCGCCGCTGATCGCGGCTTGGCTCGCGGCGAGCGGTTTGGGTTTGCTCGTGCTGCCCGCCGATACGGACAGCAGTGCCGCAGGCGCGAAAGCCGACCTGCGCCGTCTACAACTGGAGGCCATTCTCGGCGGCATCGCACAGGCTTTGTCCGCCGTAATCGGGACCGCCCTACTTGCTGCCATCCCGCGTCTCTCTCTGCCCGTCCTGTTGGTCGGCTTCGCGCTTTTGACCTGTCCCGCGCTTTTGCCGCTTTTTTTCCGTGTTCCGTGGCGCCGGCTCGCCGCCGCTGCGGCATTGGCGACCGCCGCTGTCATCAGTATACTTTAGTACACAGTCGGTTTTTTATTCAAAAAAGACCCAATAACAACTCATAACATGTTGTAAGTCTTTGATTATCAACAAGATAGAAGACGGAAAAACGAGGTGAAAAAAATAGTAAAAAAATTAAATTATGCCTATTGACAAAACAGGGGTGCATCACGTATTATACACCCCGTTCAAACGACCTCCCCCAGGTTGATGAACAGCGTAGCCAGCGCGACACATTCCCCCGTGATTGCGCATACAGGTTTCCCCCCTGTAAGGTTACGCAAAATTATATATGTCCTCCCTGGCGGCGGGTAAGAGCTTAAGCTTTTATCCGCCGTTTTTTTTACCGCCAACGCTTGTGCGCCCAGAGATACTGTTCGGGATAGCGGCGGATCACGGCTTCGAGACGCCGGTTGATCTCGGCAAGCAGATCGGCGACGTCGCGATCCTTATCGCCTGTCGGCGTGAAGCGGATCGGATCGTCCGTAACCATGCGGTAATGGAAGGCGCTATCGCGGATGAATGCGCCGGCCAAGATCGGGGCACCGGTCTTCAGGTGCAAGCGCGCAGGCGAGGTGTGCGTGGATGCGGGACGTCCCATAAAGTCAACGATCACACCCTGCTTTCTACCGGCGTGCTGATCCATCACCAGCGTCATCGCCGCGCCGGTCTCCTTCCACTGGCGCAGCACGCTGGGCGCAAACCCCTGCTTCTTGGGAATGATCGTGATCGCGCCGCGGAAGTGATGTTTTTTCAGGAAGCGCTCGACAAGGGGGTTGTTCATCTTGCGCGCCACGGCGATCATCGGACGGGTGAAGGAGATGATCGTCACAGCCGCCTCCCATACGCCGTGGTGGCCGGAGAGGATCATGACCGGCATATCCGGCCGCTCCAGCAACAACTCGAAGGTTTCGGCGGGACCGTCGAAGACGATGTGCTCGCGCCAATTCTCCGCCGTCACTACCTGTCCCACCTTGAGTGCCTCCATGAGGTGGCCGGCCAGATGGCCGAAGGCGCGACGCGCGATGCGGTCCGCCTCCGCCGGATCATCTGTGATGCTGGCGCACAGGATATTGTCCACTGCGATGCGGCGACGCTCACGGAACAGCGGATAGACAAGCGATGCCGCGCCAGCACCGAGGGCATAGGCGCGGCGCGCCGGCACCAGCCGATAGAGCAGCGAGGCCAGCCATAGGGCAAGGTACTCCAGAAACCAAAGAAGCTGACGAAAAACCTTCATGCGTCGAGATTATTTGGAAAATTCTGCCGACAATTCGGCGACCAGCGGTTTCAGGCGACGCCGGATGTGATACGGCAACAGGTCTTCGTCATCCAGCAGGTCGGAGACCAGCATGGCCGCCTGATCCAGTTTCCTTTGGCGCATCAACAGATTGATCCAAGTCAAGCGCACGTCAAGATCATCCGGCAAGCTATCCATCACAGGGGCCAGAGCACGTGATGCCTCGTCCAGCCGACCGGTCGCGATCAGTAGGCGGGCCAGAGTATGCAAGGTGAAGAGGCGCTGCCCGTCCATGTCCAGCGACCGGCGGAGGAATTTTTCCGCCTGCTCCATCTCGCCGCGTTCGAACAGCACCGCGCCGAGGCCCGCATACGCCGGCGCGTTGCGCTCCTTTTCAAGACTGCGCTTGAAGAGGTCCTCGGCCAAGTCCAACTCGCCGCGACGCAGACGGACCGAGCCCCACAGGTAGTTGGCAAACGCGTGTTCCGGATTGAGGCGCAAGACCTCTTTGGCGTCCTCTTCAGAAAAGGCCGGCACATCAAGCACGTCGTCGAGGCGTAGCAGGTCTTCGCGCACTTGATGCAGATGGCGGTTCAGCGCCAACGCACGCAGGAAACTGCTACGCGCGAGCGGATAGTCCTGTGGACCGTTGTTCCTCAGGATGTAACCGCGCACCATGTGCATCAGATAGTGCTCGCGCTTGCTCGCCGCGCTACGGAGCGCGGGAAAGACGCGGCTCTCCAACTCCGGATATTCGCCGGCTTGCAGCAGGATTTCGGCCAGCAGGCCCCACAGGCGGATGTCGCCCGGACGGGAGGGGATCACCTTGTTAAGGAGTTCGCGCGCCTCATCATTTTTGCCGTCCAAGATCAGCAGTGCCGCCTCGTGCCAGACCAACTCCTCTTCCGGCACCTTGTTCTCTTTGGCCAGATCCATCCAGAGGCCCGCTTCCGGCAGGTCGCGCCGTTCGATCGCGATACGTGCCTTGTTGATCAGCGCAAAGGAGTCGCGGTCATCCAAGTCCAGCAGCAGATTGAGATGGCGCTCGGCGTCATCAAACTCATTCGCGTCGATCTGCCGTGTGATAGTCTGGACCAGCTCGCGCTTCCTGTCGCGCATGGCAGTCATCGGGTCGGTCCGGAAGCCTTTAGCGGTTGCCCACTGATGCCGTTGCCCCGCCCCCCTATCCCAGATGTTTTTGCGGACATAACCCAGAACATCCTGATTGAGCAGTGTGCCGTCGCGTTCTTGCAGCGACGTAACAGTCAGCGCGAAGGTGTCCTCATTCCGCTGCATCAAGCGAAGTTGCGTTTCGATCTCGCCTTGCGCCTCCGTACCGCCCTCTTTGTTAGTAGCTAGCTCATAACGATTCAGGACCACACTGAGGTTGTCCGGCGCCCTGTTCGACACATGCTCCAGCAGTGCGGCGGCCTCCGCCACCCGTCCTTTCGCCACCAGCAGAACGGCCAGTTCATTCCCCATTCGGGCGATTTGACCGTTCAATCCTTTCCGCACATAGGCGTAGTACCGGATGGTATCGGGGGTCTTTGGGTTCACCAGCGGGGCCATCGCCTCACCAAACGCGTAATACTGGGTGAGCAACGCGGCCGTATCCACACCCGTATCGCGCGGTGCCCCGCTTAGGAAGAAACCGGTCGGCAGCGCCAGAAAACCATTGTCACGCCACAGTTCGGGCGAGTCAAAGAGCACGACCCGCTTAAAGGCGTTGGTGTCGTGCCTGAACCACTCGCGCAAAAATGCGGCGGTCGATAGGTCGGCGGCGTTGATCAACCGATAACGGCTCGTTGCAAACGACGGATCTGTACGGAGCGCCGTTTCCAGATTCTGTTTAGATCTCGCGCCTTGCGCGTCGTCGGTTGCAAGAAAAGTCAACTGTCGACCGTCACGATGTGCGCGCACCATGAGGTGGTGCTTCAGCAACCTCATGTTGACGATCCAGTCGCGCCCGTCCAACTCACGGTAGATCTCATCGATCACACGGTCGGCGAACGTTCCTTCATCGGGATCGATATCGGAGTAACTAAAGAAGGGCACCAAAAGCGCCAGCGCCAGCAACGGCCAGCAGAGCACCGCACCGATCCGGCAGACGAGTGGATTGTCACGGTATTCGTAATAGTCGAGCTCTTCTTCGATCTTCTCCTCAAAGATCTCCCGCATCAAGAACCAGGAGGCCACCAGCATACCGATAAACAATGCGATGATCACATGCTGGTAGACGGGGATTTTCGAAGTGAGGCGCGCGACCCCCCAGATCGAAGTGTCAAGGTGAACCCAGTTCAGCATCCGGCCCAGCCAGGTCATCTCCCCGTCAGCTCCGCGCGCAACACTCAGGTTGAGCAGGGTCGGCAACAATGGCACGACGAGCGCGAGTTGCGTCAAAAGAAGAAACGGAGTCCGACGCTTGAAGGCATGCGAAAAGATGAAGAAGGAGATTGAGGCCGGGAACAGGAATTGTACAAAGACGTAACTCCATCCGAAACTGGGAATCCAGCGGATCAGTTCGCGCTTCATTGTCTCCAGAAACACCCGCAGAATCGGGCGCGGAGCCGGAACCGGAATGGCCGCGCACACCTCGGCTGTCTGCCACAACACATACAGCGCCAACAACAACCCAACAAATCCCGTCAACACCACAAAAAGCACCCTGTAGGTCGTGGCGTGTCCGTTCAGAATGATGCTGCGCAGGAGAATCACACCGCCGATCGGCATCAAAAGCAGAAAGATCGGCGACTCCACGCTACACGCGCCCAGCAGCAGCACACTTACGAAAAGTGAGACTTGGTTACCTCGCTGGTCATAAGAGATGATCAGGTTGATGATGAGAAAAATCAGCAACAAGTCAAACGCATACGGATAGAGGCGAGTCGCAACCAACCAGAACGGCGCACAGAACGCCAGCACACTGGCCGCTCCCAACCCGCCCAGCACGGCGGCGTAGGCCACACGTCGATTGTGCGCCTGGACTGAAGCCGGGATGGAGAGCGTACCGTCGGCATTGGTCGCGAACCCGTCCTGACCGCGCAACGGGATGTCGGCGTCGTCTGCGTCATCATCCGTTCCGCGCAGGCGCGGCGGCATCGCCGCCATCGCGCCACCGGGATTTTCACAGGCGAATATGAACACCAGCCGCGCTACCAGCAGATAGAAGAGCGACACCGCCAAGCCGCCGCACATCGCGCAAAACAGATTCAGCCGCGTCGGCAAGTCCGCAAAGCTCAACCCCGCCACCCAACGCGCGGCCATTGCGAACAACGGATAGGCAAGGTCGTCCTGCGGACACAATCCCGCCGCCGCCGTGGTCAATGTCGAGGAAACTCCCGGATAGACATGCGTAAACAGCGTCAAACGATATACGATCAGCGGCACCACCGCCGTGAAGGGGATAAAGAAGCGGATCAAACGCCACGGAGGCGAAAAAAATGTCCGGCGCAGAAAACCCATTGAGGCACCTCACTTTACTTTCGCGCACGGCGGCGCCAAGCGCGGTCGCCATAAACACCGGCCTTGGAGCTGTCGAACGGAATGAAGCCCGCAGCCAACGCGGGCGACTCCGGCCGCAAGCGGAAATCACGCGCGGCCGCATCCACAAACAGGGGATCAACCACCTGCCCGTCCGTATCGCGGCCCTCGGCCTGCCACTGCGCCAACGTTTTGCCGTTGAAATCGACCGGCCCGTTAGCGCACCACCACAAATTGCGCCGCCACTCAACACGCGCCTTCTCCGTGCCGCGGTAGCGCGGCGTCCCCAGCGCCTGGCCGGGCTGCGCCCAATAGATGATGTTCCCCTCGATCACGGCAGAGCGGTGCGGCTCGGCGCGCGTGATCGCCACCTGGTACTGGCGGCTGTACGCGAGGATGTTGTTGCGCACGATGTTGTCGCGCCCGTAATGCTGATGGAACGAGCTGTCCTTGGTGTCGTAGACGAGATTGTTTTCAAACACAATCCCCTCCGACCCTTCGTCGGGATACAAGCCCCAGCCGCCGTAGGTGTAGGAATCAACATTGAAGATCACGTTGTTGCAAACCCGCGTGCCGAACGAAGTACCCAGCGCGTAGACGCCGCCCATGTCGCCCAGCGCACCCTGCCCGATGGTATGGATGCGGTTGTAGGCGATCAGATTGCGCTGCGCCACACTGCCCCGATAGCCCCACACCCAGCCGACTGACACGCCAGTGTAGTAGTGGTCGCCGATCTCATTGTGTGTGACACGGTTGTCCGACGCATGGCCGATCCAGACCGCCGTAGCACTGGCGTGAAAGCGCCCGCCGTGCGTGATGATGCAGTTGTCGATCTCGTTGAAGGCTGTGCTGTACGGGCCGAATGTCGTTACAACCGTATTGCTGGCGATGCTCGCTCCCTTGCCGCCCGGATCGCCGATGCGGACGCCGCCCGCGCCGAGGTCCGTCAGCGCACAGCGGATCACGCGGTTACTGATGCACCCCGCGCGGAACCAGATGCCGTACTCGCCGGTGTGCGCCACGTCGCACGCTTCGAAGGTCACAGCGTGCGCGCCGTCGGCCATCACCGCAGCCTCGGTGCGCGCCGCAGCCTGCATGGGTTCGAACTGTGTGGGCCCCGGACGGTCAATTGCGCCGAGCACCTCGGGCGCGATCATAGCACCCCTGACCTGATCCGCACGGCGCGGCGAATCGGTGTAGTGAAAGGCGATTGAACGGAACTGGACATGCCGCACAATCTGGGTGGTGGCGGGATCGCCCTGAATCGCGACCAACGTCTGCAAGCCGGGATAAGGCGCGAAAACCTCGGCACCACGCCAACGTCCGGGCAGGCGTTCGCCTTTGCGCGGCCGATAGAGGATCGTGCCCGCACAACCGTCATAAAACCACTCGCCCGGCGCATCAAAGGCCGATCGCACATTCTCGACGTAATAAAGCGAATTGGTACGCCAAGGATTCCACGGCTTCCAGCGCCCGCCCTGCGTGCGCAGCGTGCCGCTGGCAGCATCGAAACCGAGGATCATGCGGCGTGTCGTGTCCCAGTTGTGATGCACCACCACCTGCGCATAGCGCCAAGCCCCGGCGGGCTCTCCGGCCAGCAACGCCAGATCGCCACCACGGGCGGTCAGTTCCGCAACTGCATACTCCACTCGCGGCTGTTCGTTGGTGCGCATCGTTTGTTTGACCGCCTGCGGGGTCAAAAAGCCCTCGTTCGGATGACGCGCACGCACCGCACGCTGGCCGTTGACATACAGGCTCTCGAAATAAGCGCGTGTGCCATCGGGAAGGTACGGAATCGGTGCCTCCCAGAGTCCCTCCTCCGTCACGCGCCAGCCTTCGATGCGCAGCGCGCCCATCACCCGTGTCGCGGTGCCCTCGCCCTGATAGATGACCGGCGCGCCTTCGCGCCCCGAATCTTCCGGCAGCAGCACGAACGGCTCGGAGAGCAGATAATCGCCCGCCGCCACCCGCACCGTCCATGCCTCATCGCACCCCGCCTGACGCGCGGCGCGGATCGCGTTACGCGCCTGAGTCAGTGACACAAACGGGCGGCTGCGCGAGCCATCGGCCACCGCATCCGTCAGCCGTCCCGACGGCGCCACGAAAAGCTCACCAGCACTGACACCGCCTACGGTGCAGAGCAACAGTATTACCATCACGCCAATCCGCATACACACCTCACCGCAACGCGGCCACATCGCACTTGTCCATGTCGTCAAACTCTTGATTCTCGCCGCCCATTGCCCACACGAATGCGTAAGAGCCGGTGCCGGCGCCGCAATGCACCGACCACGCGGGCGAGAGCACCACCTGCTTTTCTTGCACCGCCACATGACGCGTCTCGTCCGGCTCGCCCAAGAAGTGCATCACAAGGCCGTTTTCAGGCAGATCGAAGTAGCAATAGACCTCCGTGCGGCGGGTATGCGTGTGCGGCGGAAACGAATTCCAAACACTGCCCTCATGAAGCTCCGTGAACCCCATCACCAACTGACAGCTCCTGATAAAGCCCGGACGGATGAACTGGTGGATCGTGCGGCGGTTCGATTCCGCCAACGAGCCCAGCTCGATATGGTTGGCATCCTTGAGGGCCGCTTTGGTTGTGGGATAGTCGGTGTGGGCCGGATAGGACACCAGATAAAACTGCGCGGGAGCTGCCGGATTGTCGCTGGCGCAGAGAATACCGCGGCTACCGCGACGGATGTAGAGACACTCGCGGTTTCCCATGTCATGGGTCGTGCCATCGACCACGATACTGCCGGCACCGCCCAGGTTGATGATACCCACCTCCCGACGTTCACAAAAATACGCGCAGGCCATCTCGCGGCTGCCCTTGAGTTCCAGCGGCTCCTCCAAAGGCACAATCCCGCCGACCACCGCGCGATCCACGTTGGTATAGACCAGATTTGCCTTGCCTTGCTGAAAAAGGTTCTCAATCACAAAACGGTCCCGCAACTCCTGCGTGGTCATCCTGCGAATCGAAAACCGATCGGAAGTCTCGATCATGTGCATATACTCTCCTTACCGTCGCCAATGATTGAACGCCGTCATCGTATCAACATCCCGCCCATAAACCAAGAGAGAAGAATAACGAAAGACCTGAAACCCTAACTCAGTCTTGCGGGCCCGGCCTGATTGGCCTATAGTTTAGACCATCAGGGGGAATCATTCGGCAAGGGTACGCATGTCCGCGTGCCGGCCGGCCGAGGCCCCTTCACATAAAGGAGCCTTGTGATGAACGTACCGACTCCCGAGAAGTTGGAACGAATTGCTGTCGCTTACGCCGCCATTAAGAGTGAGATCAGCAGGGTGATCGTCGGACAGGATGCCGTGATTCATCAGATATTGACGGCGTTGCTCTCGCGCGGACACTGCCTACTGTTGGGCGTGCCGGGATTGGCCAAGACGTTGATCGTCCGCAGTCTAGGCGAGGCGTTGGACCTCAGTTTCAACCGCGTACAGTTCACCCCCGACCTCATGCCCTCCGATATCACCGGCACCGAGATCCTCGACGAGGAATCGGGCAGCACGCGCCGCTCGTTGCGCTTTGTGCCCGGTCCCATCTTCACTAACCTATTGCTGGCCGATGAAATCAACCGCACGCCGCCCAAGACACAGGCCGCGCTGCTCGAAGCGATGCAGGAGAACGTCGTCACTACCGGCGGCCGCTCCATCCCGCTCCCGCAGCCCTTCTTTGTGCTGGCCACTCAGAACCCGATTGAGCAGGAAGGCACCTACCCGTTGCCCGAAGCACAGCTCGACCGTTTTATGTTCCTGATCCGAATGGACTATCCGGAACGCGCCGAAGAGATGCAGATCCTCCGTCAGACAACGATAAACCGCGACATCAACCTAACGCGCCGGGTCGACGGCGCGACGCTGCTCGACTTGCAACGCTGTGTGCGCGACATCCCGGTCAGCGAGCATGTGCTGGGATACTGCATTGATCTGGTACGCAACACGCGTCCGGCGGAGGCCACGGCCCCCGACTTTGTGCGCGCCAACCTAGCCTACGGTGCCGGTCCGCGCGCGGGGCAGTACCTTGTCCTTGCAGCCAAGGCGACCGCCGCGCTCGAAGGCCGTCTCAACGTCTGCTGCGCTGACGTGCGACGTAACGCGCACGCCGTGCTGGGCCACCGGATCGCCTGTAATTTCCACGCCACCGGCGAGGGCATCGACGCCACGCAGATCATCGATCGTCTGCTGCAGCACGTCCCCGAGCCCAACAGTGCCGGCGTGTAAGCCGACGGAAGGATGCGGATGAACATGTCCACCGCAGACAGACACGCCAATAATCGACAGGACCCACTGCGCCAGACCGGCGCTCAGGGCCTCCGTGCCGCGCACTCGTCCCGGCTGCTCTCGCCCCGCATGCTCGACAGCCTCAAAAACCTCGAACTGGTCGCCCGCGCCATGGTGGAGGGTTCCCTCACGGGCCTGCACCGCTCCCCCTACCACGGTTTCTCCTCCGAGTTTTCTGAATACCGTAAGTACTGCCCCGGCGATGCCGTCAAACATGTGGACTGGGTGGCCTACGCCAAGACCGACCGCTACTATGTCAAACAGTACGAGGACGAAACCAACACGCGCGCCTACATCGTGCTCGACCGCTCGGGATCCATGGCGCTGGGCGCAGCGAAGAACCACAAATTCAACTACGCCTGTTACCTCGCGGCGGCCTTTCTCTATCTCATGCAGCGCCAAAAGGATGCGGTCGGTTTGTTCACTTACACCGACCGCATCGAGTCCTATTACCCCGCCAAAACATCGCGGATGCACATGCTGAGTCTGTTGGCGCACCTCGAAAGCCTCGTCCCCACAGGCCGCTCACAGGCCGCTCCCTGCTTTCACCGTATCGCCGAAGAGGTCCACCGGCGTTCGATCGTGCTGATCTTTTCCGACTTTCTTGATCCAGATCCCGATTTCATCGCGAGTCTGCGGCACTTCCAGCATAAAGGCTGCGAGGTGTTGCTGTTTCAAGTGTTGGACCCGCTAGAGACCACCTTCCCCTTTCGCGGCTTGATCGAATTTCGCGATTTAGAAACCGGCGAGTGCATGGAGATCGAAAGCGAAGACTGCCGCCCCCTCTACTTGGAAGCGTTTAATCGCGCTCAGCAGAGCTTGCGCCGCAACAGTGCCCGCATGAACATGACGTTCGAAACCCTGAGCACCGGCACACCGTTCGACAGAGCGCTGCTCGCCTATTTTCACAAACGGGAACGACTTTTCTGATGCATGTGGGCCATCCACTTTTTCTATGGGGACTTTTAGCAGTCCCGCTTCCCATCCTGCTCCACCTCTTCTTCAGGCGGCGCAGGGCCAACATCGAATTTTCGACGCTCCAGTTCTTCCAGCAGCAAAAACGCTACCTGGCCCACCGTCGGCGTGTGCGTGAGTGGCTGCTCCTGCTGGTTCGCACCCTGAGCATTCTCGTCCTGACGCTGGCCCTGGCCGGCATCACGCTGCAACGCTTCTCGCCCGCACTCGCCGCGCGCACCGCAGTGGCGATCGTGCTCGACGACACCCTCTCCATGGATCGCAAGCTAGGCGCCGGCATGACTGCCTTCGCCCTCGCCGCGCAGAAGGCTGATGAAATCCTGAACACTCTATCGGAAGGCGATGCGGCGGCGCTGACCTTGGTCTCCGGACGTACGGGCATCGCCCTGACACGCAAGCGACAGGCCGTGCGCCGCGTTCTCGAAGAACTCCGCGTGACCGGTGCCTCCGGTTCTTTCGCCGCCGCGCTGCAACGCGCACAACAAGACCTGACGGCTGGCGGCATCCAAAACCGTGAGATCTACGTGATCTCAGATTTTCAAAGCAACCAAGCGCCCTCCGCCCCGATTGAACTCGAACAGACCAAGGGGTTGCGTCTTTATCTGGTGCCGCTCAGTGGCCCCTCCGACAATCTTTCCATTCCGCGTCTGGCGCTCTCGACACGCCCGCAGATGGTCAACAAGCCGCTTGTCATTCCCTATGAAATCGCCAACCATGGCGAACACAGTCGCGATACGGAAGTCAGTCTGGTGATCGGCACGGAAACCATCCGCAGTGACGCGCTTCATATCCCCGCCAGCGATCGCGCCACCGGACGTTTTGAATATGTGCCGCCGCACGCTGGCGTGGTCAATGGCGCCGTGCGCATCGCCGACTCGTCGCTCGCGCTTGACAACACACACTGGTTCACGCTCAACGTGAGCGAGAATATCCGTGCCCTGCTGATCGAGGCCGACCTCCTGAGCCGCGTCCGCCCCTTCCACTTCCTCTCTTTGGCGCTTGATCCCTCGGGCGGCCAGGCGGTGAATGGTATTCTCGCCGAGCAGGGTTTTCTCAATGAATTGCAACCCCGCGAATTGGAGCGGCACCATGTCGCGGTGTTTGCCAACCCACCGCCCTTCAACGCGCAGGCCGCCGTCCTGCTGACGCGCTACCTCGAAGGCGGCGGCAGTGTACTGGTGTTCGCCGGCGGCGACGTAGGGCCTGACACCTTTGCCGCTTTTCAAAACGAGGCGCTGCGCAAACTGTTCGGCGCGCGCGACCCAAGCTCGCGCACCGACATGACCTTCAAGGACGCACTGGCCGGACTCAACGATCTGCTCCAGATGGACCTTGTCACTTGGCAACGCCTGAATACCCTCTCGCCTGCCCCCTCCGCTACCGTGCTGGCTGAGTGTCGCGGTATGCCCATGATTGTTGAGCAGCCGGTGGGTGCCGGCCGTCTGATCGCCTGCGCTTTTTCCGTGCGCCGCGACACCAGCAACTGGCCGGAGTTGAAATCCTTCCCGATCGCCATGATCCATCTGATGACGCATGCCGCCCATGAGTCGCAACAACATGCGAACATCGCTTGCGGTCAGACCGTGCGCCTCACCGCGCTTGATGCTGACGATACCGTCCTCGCCTGTAGTTATCATGACGGTGCACAGGTCGAGCGCCCTGTGCAAGATGGCGCGGCCAGCCTCAGTGAAACGTGGCAACCCGGCATCATCACCGCCGAACGGGCCACGCCGCGCTCGCTGGCGGTCAACACGGTCGCTTCTGAAAGCGAGTTGGCGTGCTGGTCGTCCGGCAAGCTCAGCGCGCTGGCATCGATCAAAGCACATGTCCTCAAGGCGGACGCCGCCATCGATACGCAAATCCGCGCTGCACGCCGAGGCAGCGACCTCTCCGGCATCCTGCTGGTGCTGCTCCTTTTCCTGCTCACAGCCGAAGCCCTGCTCGGCAACGCCTATCTTTCAAACCGTCGATCATGACCTTTTATCCACTCATCCCGCTCTGGACGTTCGCGCTCCTGCTACCGCTGGTAGCGGTTGCCACCTTCTATGCGTTCAAGTACCGCAACCCCGCCGTAACGGCATCGCGCCACCGCCTGCTGGTGGCGTTGCGCGTGGCCAGCCTTGTACTGGTGGTGTTCATGCTGCTCTGTCCGGGCCAGATGATCGAAGAGCGCAATCTAGAAAAGTCGCAGATCGTTTTTCTGGTCGACCGTTCCGCTTCGATGGGCACACGTGACCTGCCGCATGGCGAAACGCGCCTGTCACGCGCCGCCGCCTTCCTACGCGACACGCCGCTGCGCCGCCTCTCCGACTACCCCCGCGCGTTATATGCGTTTCATCACGACACCGAACAGATCGAGTCACCCGATGCTTTGTCAGACCTGACTCCTGAAGGCGGCACCGACCTGCGCCAAGCGATTGACCGCGTTGATAAAGACATCGGACTCGCGCGCGTGGCGGCGCTGGTTTTGGTGAGCGACGGCATCGACCACTCCGGCTTCAAGGGCAGCGACCTGACAGTCCCGGTCATGAGCGTGCAGGTCGGCACCGATTTGGCCGACGTGCAGGATCTCGGCATTGAATCGTTCGCTTGTCCAGACACACTCTACGAAGGGGAAACGCTCACGCTGGCGGTTCCCGTAATGCTGAGCGGATACCCCCTCGAACAACGTGCGGCGTTCCGTGTCTTTGCCGACGATGTCCCGATCCACAACGCCACACTCACGCTGGCCAGCGGTCGGCTGCACACCGAACCGGTCTCCGTCACGTTTTCCAAAACCGGCATCCACACGCTGCGGATTGAATGCGACAGTCTGCCGGGCGAGGCGACGCTCCTCAACAACCGACGTGAATTTGCCATCGAAGTCGTGACCGCCAAAAGCGAGATCGTCGCCTATTTCCCGCTGCTGAACAACAGCTTCCGCCCGTTGCTGCGAGAGTTCACCAAAGATGAATCCGACGCCTTCACAGCCGTCTACCGGGTCTCGGAGGGCGTGTTCCGTCTCCAAGGCCGCAAGCCCAACCCCGCTTTTCAAAACGGCCTGCCGGCCAGTGCCGACGCGCTCAAAACGGTCACCTGCCTGATCCTCGGCGCACACAACGGCGACCTCCTGACACCCGCCGAAGCGCTCGTCTTGGAGCACTATGTGAATCAGGGCGGCTCGTTGGTCTGCCTCGCCGGCAGTGATGCCTTCGGCCGTCTGCCGACCGGCTCCCCGCTGCTTCGCCTCTTGCCGGTTGTGACGCTTGAGCAGTCGTTCCAAGAAGGCACGTTCCGTGTTGTGCCCGACCCCGCCGCGCATGGCGCGCTGGCCGATCAAGTCCGCGCGATCATCAGCGACAACGGCGATGCGGCGAACTTCACGCTCAACGGCCTTAATTTGGTCAAGGACGTTAAGGCCGGTGCTCGGGTTGAACTGTGGGCGGAAAGCGACGCGCGCCAGCCGTTGCTCGTATGGCACACCTACGGACGCGGCAAGGTGATCGCGCTCTTGAGCAACGCCTTTCACCTTTGGGGCGAGCCCGACCGACGCGAAGACAACTACGGGCGTTTCTGGCGTCAGCTTGCAGCCTTCGCCAGCCGCACGGCGGACGATGCCGATCTTTTGAAGGTGACGCTCAGCAAACGCGAACTCGCGGCAGGCGAGAGCGTGACCGTCACAGCCGAGGCCCGCCACCCCGACGGCAATGAAGCCGCATTGAGCGTCAAGGCTGATCTCTTCGCTATGGGCCGCGACACGCCGGAAGCGAGCCGGACGCTTGATCGTCGCACGGGACACTTCGCGGCGGAACTGCCCGGATTGCAGCCCGGCCGCTATGTGTTGCGTGTCACGTCAGCCGATGGTCAAACGGTGATCCGCACCCGTTACGCCTTCTTGTTGGTCGGCGATGTGTTGTCGGAACAGATGCACCTGCGCTCAGAGCGCGAACGCCTACTCAGCTTCAGCAGCGAACGCCACCTGTTCACGCCTGCGGACGGTGCCGCACTTGAAGAGCGGTTGATCGATGCCGTCCGCAAGAATGTGGTCCAGCGCGAACGTTTCCTGATCTACGAGACACCGCTCTTTTTTGTGGCGCTGCTCCTCCTGCTGTTGAGCGAATGGCTGCTGCGCCGCCGCTTCAACCTCTTCTAACCTCGAACTAAACCTTCTCCGGCACTTCAAAGCCTTTGCGGTATGTGCGTCCGAGATAGCGGTTGGCCTCGTCGGCGAAGTCGCCGGTGAAGCGTTCCGCCGCCGGGTCGAAGCGCAGATACGGCCCGAGCGCGGGCGGGGTCTTGCGGAGATCGATCCCGTTGGCTTCGAGATGGACGTGCATCCGCTCCCATGCCTTGAGAAAGTCGCCGTTGAAGGCGAGACGCTCGCGGATCTGTTCCGGCGCGGCCCCTTTTCCGAGGCGGTGCGCGATGTTGCCCAGATGCACCAGGCTCGTCGATATGTGGGCTTCGGAAATATCGTAATACGGCATGCCCGGTTTGCCGCGAACGGCATCGAAGAAAGCTGAGCGCACCGACCGCAATGCCGGCTTGAACTCCTTGACCAACTTGCCGTCTTTATCGTAGGCCTTGTTGCCGACCGTGTAGCCGTTTTCGCACTGAACGGAGGTCGTGTATGACTGGCCGTGGAGCGCGTCCATGTCCTGCTGTCCCCACGCGCCGTTTTTCTGGAGGCGGCTCTCGCGCGGCAACGCCCGCATCTCGTAGATGATCGGCAACGGCTCGTAATCGAAGAACGTGATCTGCGTGTTGGGCGTTGCGCCGTCATCGTCATAGCCGAAGCGACCGCCGACGCTCAGCACGCCTTTCGGCATGCCCTGCCCCGCGACCTCGCGCGCGCCATCCAAAAGGTGGATGCCCCAGTTACCGAGTTCACCATTGCCGGTGTCCCAATCCCAGTGCCAGTCGTAGTGCAGATTCTGGCGCATGAGCGGCTTCATCGGCGCCGGACCGCACCAGAGGTTGTAGTCGAGCGTCGAGGGGATCGGCGTCGGGGCAGACACTTTGCCGATACTCGTCCGCGCACCGTAACGCACCGCATGGATGTAGAGCGGCTTGCCGAGGTTGCCGTCGATGGCAAAACGCGCGGCTTCGCGGAAACCGGCCATTGAGCGGGTCATCGTGGACGAGTAGACCACGCGGTTGTAGGCGCGGGCGGCCTCGACCATTTTGCGTCCCTCGAACAGATTGTGGCTGACCGGCTTCTGGACAAAGACATGCTTGCCGGCCTGAGCGGCGTGGATACACACCAGCGCGTGCCAGTGGTTCGGCGTGGTGACCCAGACCGCATCGATATCCTTGCGTTCCAGCAGTTTCCGGTAGTCGGCAAAGGTCTCGGGCTTCTCGTTGTGTTTGGCGCACTCGTCGAGCGCATAACCGAGATTGACGGAATCGACATCGCAGATCGCCGCGATCCGGACCCCCGGCACGGTGCGGCAGGCGCGCATGTCGTTACGCCCCATGCCGCCGATCTTGACTTTCGATCCCATGCCGACGATCGCCAGCCGGATAGCATCATTCGCACCCTGCGCACGAAGGCGCGTAGCGGCGGACAGAAACGTTGCCGCACCAACACCCACTCTCAAAAAGTTCCGACGATTCATATCCCCTCCCATGATCCGGGTCTGCAACTTGCCACCCGATATTCGGGATCGTAGTCAATCCGTGCCGTGAAGTCAACAACCACGACTGCGACCGCGAAACGTAAAATGACCATTTCGATTTTACAAGGATACCGAAATGGAATATCCTGTTCGTAGTTTCGATTGTGATTGGCCTCTATCCACCCACAGATCTCCGAGGTATCCTGTTATGCAAGCGAAATGTATGCTTCACAAACGGATCATACGCAACCTCATCGGCTGGAGCCTCTGCAGCTTTGCTTGGATCTCCTCGGTCGGAGCACAAAAAGCCGCCGACCAAGTAGAAGTCGTCCCCTTATTGTCTGCGGCGGAACAGGCAGCAGCCGATGAGTTCCTCGCAAACATGAGAAAAACGCCATCGGGCAGTACCTGTGGGAAAACCGGCGGGACATGCGCAACGAACTTGTCCGCCGCCATGTGACCTATTTTCATGCCCGAGGGGCTGACATTGAGGCGAACCCGAACAACGTCGGCAACACCCCGCTCCATTGGGCGACGATCAGCAACGGAGGCGTCGAAATCGTCAAGCTCCTCGTTTCCTTGGGAGCGAAAGTCAATGCAAGAAACAACAATCGATTTACGCCGCTCCATTTTGCGGCGGGGAAGGATAGTGACGGTGAGACCGTCAGATTCCTCGTCTCCCAAGGAGCCGATGTCGACGCGAAGAGTAGATATGGCGACACCCCGCTCATTTATCTGATGCGATGGCGGGACAAGGGCTCAAAAAAAAGCGCTGAAATCGCCGGGTTCCTCATGGACAACGGAGCGGATGTCAACACGAAGGACACCTACGGATTGACGCCGCTCCATGAGGCGCTGGAGAAAGGGAAAGACCTCGAAACCGTCAAACTCCTCATTTCAAAGGGGGCGAACATCCACGCGAAGGACCGATACCGCCAGACTCCGCTCTGTAAGACGGCGGAAGAGGGCGGAAATATCGAGATCATCAAGTACCTTGTGTCCCAAGGCGCGGATGTCAATGCGCGCGAAGATGGCGATCCTACTCCGCTCTGCTATGCGGCATGGAAGAATACGAATCTCGAATTCATCAAATGCCTCGTGTCCCTTGGCGGGGACATTCATGCGAAGGACGACCGCGGCACAACCCCGCTGCATTTTGCAGCGCAACGCAATCCCAACCTTGATGTCGTCAAGTATTTCGTCTCCCTCGGATTGGACATTCACGCGAAGACCGATATCAGCGGCGGCGGCACTCCGCTCCATTACGCCGTGGGCAACGACAAAGCTGTCGAACTCATCGACTACCTCGTTTCTTTGGGTGCGGACATCCGTGCGGTCAACAAGGACGGCGACTCCCTGCTCCATCAAGCGGCAGGATACAGCAGAAAGGTCGAGGTCTTGAAGCATCTTGTTGCACTCGGACTGGATATCCACGCAAAGAACAACGACGGAAGACGCCCGATCCATTATGCGGCGAAAAACCCGAACCTTGACATGATCACCTATCTCGTCTCCATCGGGGCGGATATCCATGCGAAGACCGAAAAAGGCGACCGTTACGTCCTTGTAGCGGGGCAGACTCCGCTTCATTTCGCCGCACAGAATAAGAACCTCGAAGTCACAAAGTACCTTGTCTCCCTTGGGGCAGATGTCCAGGCGAAGGACGGCAAAGGCCAGACCCCGTTCGATCTTGCGGTGGCGCGCAACGACAACGCCAAAGTGGTCGAGTACCTCGCGTCCTTCGGGGAAGACGTCCACACGAAAGACAAAGACGGCCACACCCTGCTCCACCGGGCCGCCGGAAACGGCAACCTCGCGATTGTCGAACGTCTCGTCGCAAAAGGGGCCGCCGTAAACGAGA
This sequence comes from Lentisphaerota bacterium, assembly GCA_012838435.1. Lineage (GTDB taxonomy): Bacteria > Verrucomicrobiota > Kiritimatiellia > RFP12 > UBA1067 > DUPH01. The sequence goes on from DUPH01000063.1 coordinate 19,015, forward strand.
AAGCGAACAACGGCGAGACCCCGCTCCATGTCGCGGCGCGGCGGGGAAACGGCGAGATCGTCGAGTTTCTTTTGTGCGAAGGGGCGGACGTTGATGCGAAAGACAACGGTGACGCAACGCCGCTCCATCGGGCGGCATGGGGGAGATGTTGTGGCGATGACATCGACACCATCCGCTGCCTTGTTGCCTACGAGGCGGATGTCAACGCGAAGGACAAGGTTGGCGAGACCCCGCTCTGGAAAGTGGCGATGTGGGAGAACCTTAAAGCCGTCAAACACCTCGTCTCGCACGGAGCGGAAGTCAATGTGACCAACGCCTGGAGGACACTGCTCCATGAGACGGTGAGGTCGGAGAGGCGCTTGGATGTCTTCAAGTATTTCGTCGAGCGCGGCGGGGCGGATCTCAACATCAGAGACGCAGAAGGAAACTCCTTGCTCCATGCGGCGGCATGGGAAAACGAGAAAACGGACATTGTTGAATACCTTTTGATCAAAGGGCTGGAACTCAACGCGAAAAACAAACGCGGGGTTGCCCCGCTCCATCTGGCGGCGATGAACAAAAAGGGCTGTGCAATCGTCCGCTTCCTGGTTGCAAAAGGAGCCGATGTCAACGCACGAAGCGAAGGCGACATGGGGTTGCTCCATTTGGCTGCGTATTACAACGCGGGCATCGACACCTTCACATACATCATGTCCCTCGGGCTGAATGTGAACGCGAAAGACGGAAACGACTGCACGCCGCTTTACTATGCGGCGGGGTGGGACAAAAACCCCGAAGTCACCCGACTCCTTGTCGCCAAGGGGGCGGATGTCTATGCGAGGAACCGGAGCGGCGAGTCACCGATCGACGTTGCAAAACGCATGGGAAACACGGATGTCGTCGCGTATCTTGCGGATCGGTTTGCCATCGATCAAACGAAAGCCGATGCGCTGATCGAAAAACACGGGAAAGCCGCTCTTGCGCATTACCTGCAAGGGAGCACCGTCGACGCGCGCGAAAAGGCGCTGACCCTCGATTACGTCCGGTATTTCGTTTCCAAAGGCTCAGATGTCAATGCGAAGACCGATGACGGACAGACCCCGCTCCATCATGCGAGGGACGCCTTTGTTGTCCGTTTCCTCATTCTCAAGGGAGCCGATGTCCACGCGCAAGACAACAACGGCAACACCCCGCTACACCGGGCGGCGGAACGCGGAAACGCCGATATCGTCAAACGCCTCGTTGGAAAGGGCGCCGATCTCAAGGCGAAAAACAAACAGGGCGAGACACCGCCTGACATCGCCAAGAAAACAGGGAACGCGGAGATGGTCGCGTATTTCGCAAACTTGTTTACCGTAGACCGGGCTAAGGCCGACAAATTGATCGCAGAACACGGTAAGGCCGCACTCCTGCATCTGGGCGGAATACTGGACGAAAACGCATCGGGTGCCCTCGTCCTCGACACGGTTAAGTATCTCGTTGAAAAAGGAGCCGACGTCAATGCGAAGAACAACGACGGAGGAGGAACGCCGCTGTTCTATGCGGCATTCAACAAGAACGTCGATGTTATCCAATACCTCGTTTCCCAAGGGGCCGATATCCATGCGAAGGCCGACGACGGACGGACCCCGCTCCATGCGGCGGCGTATAACAAGGATGTCGAAGTCGCCCGGTTCCTTGTCTCACACGGAGCGGATATCCATGCGAAGTGCAAATGGGGCGTCACCCCGCTCATTTCCGCCGCCGGGAATTGGGACAATTTGGACGTTGTGAAGTTCCTTATTGAGCAAGGTGCTGACATCCACGCGGAAAGCACGTTAGGCAGAACGCCGCTCCATGAGGCGTGTACGGTTGAAACCGCCGCTTTCCTGGTTTCCAAAGGAGCCGACGTTACCGCGAAAGCCAAGCACGGAACGACGCCGCTCCATACGGCGCGAACCCTCTCAGTCGCGCAATACTTTGTCTCCTTGGGTGCAGACGTGCGGGCCAAGAACGATAGCGGCTATACCCCGCTCCACCTGGGAGGCGCCCATGACCTTGAACTTGCCAAATACTACGTTTCCTTGGGGGCGGATGTGAACGCGAAAGACAACAGAGGCCAAACCCCGCTCCACAACGCGGCGTTCGTGAACCATGACGCCGAAATCGTCAAATATCTTGTGTCGGCCGGGGCTGATGCCCATGCGAAAGACGAAGAGGGAAACACGCCGCTTGACATCGCGAAGTTACGCGGAAGTCCGGCTGCTGTAAAGATTCTCTCAAATCTCAAATAATGGGCTTATTAGTGCCTTACGGCTCAACAAGCACGATAAAAAACAAGTTGTTCCCTCACACGAAGGCACAAAGGGCACTAAAGTTTTTGGGGGTAGCGCACTCCCAGACAAACTCATGCACTAACGGACTCTCCTTTATTCGCCCTCCGCATTCTCAACGACCACACGGAAGAAGCCGCAGGGTGCATCCGCCGGGTACGGCACGACGGCCGTGGTCACGGTGAGTCCGGTCGCGCCTTCAATCGCGGTCCACTGCGGATGGGTCAGGCTACGCGTGAACTCGACACGTACCGGGCGTTCACTGGGCGTCCACGAGAGCGTGACCAGATTGTTGGCGCCCATCTGTATGCTGGTGACCGTGACCGGCGCAGGCGGCTCTGGCAGCTCCGGCGTCTGCAACTCGCCGTATACGAACGCGGCGGTCGACCACGGCGACGGCTCACTCCAAATGTCCAGAGCGCATACGCGCCAGTAGTAACGCGCGTTCAACACCAGCGCATCATAACCGGGCAACGTTTTCATCTGCGCCAGAAGCGTACTGGGTTGCGGCGCGATTACCGCCGTCACCAAAATGTTGGTGAAGGTCTCGTCTGATGCAATCTGAAGTTGATAGCCGGTGATGGCGTCTCCAGGGTCGCTGTCTTCGCTGGCGAACCAGATGAAATAGCCGTTGGCATCGGGCATCGTGGCACCAGCGTAGGGCGAGATGATCTCCGGCGCTGTCGGCGCATGGTTGACAAGGTTCACGACGAACGTGGCCGTCGCGCTCCACGGGCCGATGTTCTCGTTGTTGTCAGTGGCACAGCAGCGCCACCAGACCTGCGCACCGTCGGGAAGGTTGGCGTCGATCTGCCAAGAGGTCGTCCCGGCACCGCCGGCGATGGCCGGCGTCTGCGCCACAAGCGCTTCGGCACTCATCACGGCGTTGGTGTAGACCTCGAAGCGGTAGGTCAACAGGTCGCTCTGGTTGTCCACGGCGTTCTCGACAACGAGTGCCGGGCGCAACATCGTGACGGTCGCGCCATCGGCTGGCGTGAGCGGGACGGGCGCACCGGGTGCCGCACCGCCGATGCCGAATGCGTCGATGTAGAACTGGCTGTCGAGATCGTAACGATGCGCATAACTCGACACAGCGATCCGGACACCTGCGGTACGGTAGTCAGCCGGCACGGCATACTGGAAGCGGCCCCAGGTATCGGCGACATTGAGAGCACCGGAGAGGTCGTGCCAGTTGACGCCGCCGTCCTTTGAGAGTCTGACGTTGAGATGTCCATAGTTATTGTAGCCGCGCCAGCCACGGGCGTAGAGCGTGACCATGGCGTCATCCATGCCGCTGAGATCGAGTTCGCCGCCGTAGACCAGCCACGAGTCGGTGTAACCCTGGACCGTGCTATGGACGTGGTCGAGGACGCAAGCACCGCCTTCGTAGGGCGTGACGGCGGAGACAGCCCAACCGCCGTTGATCCAAGTATCCAGGCCGTTTTCAAAGCGTTCGTGCAAGGAGGATGCAACCGGAAGCGGCGTGTGTTCGCGTATGGCGACGTTGTCGATGGCCCAGCCGTCATCGGTCACACTCCCGTCCGTGCCTAAGCGGAAGCGGATGTAGACGGTGTGGCGTCCCTTCCAGCGCGAGAGGTCGATCTGCTGCTCGCACCAATCGGCGCGGGTGCCGCGGGTGCTGTAGACGGTGAACCATTCGACCGAACCGACGTTGTTGTTGTCGGCCGCGCCGATCTGAACATAGGCGTTGTCGCCCGTGGGCGGTAGGGCGTGGCGATCCGTGAAGACGAGTACGGGCCATGTCGCCGCGCTCAAGTCCGCAGCGGTCTGCGCCCATGTGTCACTGTAGTTAGCGTAGTCGCCGGGCGAATCGGTCAGCGCGGGGGTGCCGTTCACACCTGCGCCGTCCTGAATGCCCCATGTGCCGGAGAAGGTCCACGCAGGATCCACGCCGGAACCGAAGTCGTCCGTCCATCCGAGCGGAACGCCCAGTGTCTGCGCGGAGGCCTCGTTGGAAGGCGTACCGGTGTCGGATGTGTTGTATACATAGACCTTGTAGAAGTAGCGTATGCGCGCCGAAAGCGCGGTATCGGTAAAGTTGGTCACGTCGGGATCGGTGATGGTCGCGACAAGCGTATGCGTTTCGTCGACATTCTGCGCGGTGTGGCGGAAGACCTTGTAACACTGGAAGTCGCCACCTGCGTAGGGCGACCAGGCGAGCGACAGACCGCTGACCGTGACATCAGTCGGCGTTTCAAGCGTCACGGCGGGGGGCGACTCCTCGACGGTGAGCTTGTCGACCTGCAGCTTGGCCGCGGTATCGCCGTAATGGTCGTAGGTGCAAAGGGCGAGGCGCAGGTTGGCGACGCGGTGATCGGAAGGGATGGCGAACTGGTAGCGCGTCCACTCCGCTATCTGGGCGATCTGCCCGCTCAGATCGCGCCAGCCCAGACCGCCGTCCTTCGAGATCAAGATGTGGAGACGGGTGTAGCTGTCGCCCTGGCTGCGCTTGGCCCAGAGTGTGACCTGCGGCGCGGTGCTACCGGTAAGGTCGAGCTCCCGGTCGAGAACCATCCAGTAGCGCGCGCGGTTCCGCGCGGTCCAGCGGCAGGGGTAGCCCTCGGCGGCGCCGGTGCCTTCGTAGGCATCTGCCGATACGATCCAGCCGCCGTTGAGCCAGTTGCCGAGGCCGTTCTCGAAGCGCTCGACAAAGGGCAGCGCCTGCACGGCGCCGGGCGCGTGCTCGGCCACGCCCACGTCGTCGATGTGCCAGCCGTCGCCGGTGCCGCTGCCGTTGCTCTCGATGTAGAAGCGGATGTGGAGGTTGGCCTGGCCGCGCCAGCGCGAGAGATCGACCGCCTGCTCGGCCCACTCGGCGCGCGCGCCCGAAACGGCGTAGACGCGCGTCCAGTTCGAGCCGTCGGACGAGACATCGAGGATGCCGTAGTCGCCGGAGGAAACGTCGTAGAAGGCGTGGCGGTCCTTGAAGCGCAGCACGGGCCACGCGGTGCCGGTAAGGTCGACGGCCGTGAGCGCATAGTTGTTGCCGCTGTTGAGATAGGTGGCGTACTGCACGCCGGGCGAGTCGGTGAGACAGACCTCGGCGTCATTGGTCTCAATGCCCCAGCCGCCGAGCGTGTCCCAGAGCGAGAGGTCGTTGAAGGCGTCCTCCAGCGGCGGCAGGAGCGGGACGGTGGTGGCCTGCGCCTCGTTGGAGCCCGCGTAGGTGTCGTTGGTGTTGACGATGTAGACGCGGTAGTGATAGGTCTTGCCGATGGAGAGCCCGTTGTCGGTGAAGGCGGTCGCGGCAGAGTCCGCGATGGAGGCCACGCGTGTGTCCGACCATGTCACGCCGGACGAGTCGCGCCGGTAGATCTCGTAACGCTGGAAATCGCCGCCCGCGTAGGGCGACCACGTGAGCGCCACGCTCTTGAGCGACGGGACGGGCGACGCGAGCGTCACGGCGGGGGGCGAATCCTCGACGGTGAGCTTGTCGACCTGCAGCTTGGCCTCGACATTGTAGTAGGCATGGGCTTGGAAGGCGAAGCGCAGGTTGGCGACGCGGTAATCGGCGGGGATGGCGAACTGGTGGCGCGTCCACTCCGGGCCGCGCGCGATGTGCCCGCTCAGATCGTGCCAGCTCAGGCCGCCGTCCTTGGAGAGGAGGCAGAAGAGGCCAGCGTAGTCGTCCCCTTGACTGCGCCGCGCCCAGAGCGTGACCTGCGGCGCGGCGGCGCCGGTGAGGTCGAGCTCCCGGTCGAGAACCATCCAGTAGCGCGCGCGGTTCTGCGCGGTCCAGCGGCAGGGGTAGCCTTCGGCGGCACCGGAACCTTCGAAGGCGTTCGTCGACGCGCCCCAGCCGCCGTTGAGCCAGTTGCCGAGTCCGTCCTCGAAGCGCTCGGCGAAGGGCAGCGTCTGCGCGGTGCCTGGCGCGTGCTCGGCCACGCTCACGTCGTCGATGTACCAGCCGTCGCCGGTGCCGCTACCGTCACTGCTGATGCAGAAACGAATGCGCAGGTTGGCCTGACCGCGCCAGCGCGAGAGGTCGATGGCCTGCTCGGCCCACTCGGCGCGCGCGCCGCTGACGGAGTAGACGCGCGTCCAGCCCGATCCGTCGGGCGAGACCTCGAGGATGCCGTAGTCGCCGGACGAAACGTCGTAGAAGGCGTGGCGGTCCTTGAAGCGCAGCACGGGCCACGCGGTGCCGGTAAGGTCGACGGCCGTGAGCGCATAGTTGTTGCCGCCGTGGAGAGAGGTAGCGTACTGCACGCCGGGCGAATCGGTCAGGCAGACCTCGGCGCCGTTGGTCTCAATGCCCCAGCCGCCGAGCGTGTCCCAGAGCGAGAGGTCGTTGAAGGCGTCCTCCAGCGGCGGCAGGAGCGGGACGGTGGTGGCCTGCGCCTCGTTGGAACCCGCGTAGGTGTCGTTGGTGTTGACGACGTAGACGCGGTAGTGATAGGTCTTGCCGATGGAGAGGCCGGTGTCGGTGAA